>CAYTJV010000605.1:0-4687 GCA_964438165.1 uncultured Planctomycetaceae bacterium
CGCTGGCCGTGGCCGAGGCGAACGGGATCAATACCGTCTCGATGCACAATCCGCCTCACCCGATCTCGCTCCTGAAGCGTTATCGCAAGGAGCGGGGCGGCAAGATCCAGTGGATCATCTGCCCCACCGCCCCGGTCGAGCCGGGCCTGGCCAAGTACGCCCAGGAAGTGCAGGAGCTGGTCGACGCCGGGTGCGAATCCATTTACTTGTGGGGCGTGCGGGCCGACGGCCTCCTGAGCGCGAAGCAGATTGATCTGATCGGCAAGGCGGTCGACGTGGCCAAGGCCCAGGGCGTGCCCTCGGGCGTCGGTTGCCACGACCTTGGCGTGGTGGTGGCCTGTGAGAAGAACAAGATCGCCGCCGACTTCTACATCAAGACCTTCCATCACCACAACTACCCCAGCGCCAAGTTGAATCACGACTCAAGTTGGTGCAGCAACCCCGAGGAGACCGCCGAGTTCATGAAGACGGTCACCAAGCCCTGGATCGCCTTCAAGACCATGGCCGCCGGGGCGATCCCGCCGCGCGACGCGCTGCAGTACGTTTTCCAGAACGGGGCCGACTTCGCCCTGTTCGGCATGTTCGATTACGAGATCGCCGAGGACGTGAAGCTCGCCAAGGCAGTCCTGACCGGGATCAAGGACCGGGCCCGGCCGTGGCGGGCGTGAGCAAAAGGATGAAGGATGAGGGATGAACGCCGGGCGGAGCATCCGTGTGATCCGTGGTTTGAGCTCGTTTTTTTTGCGCCTCGCCTGGATCTGTGCGAGGGAGGAAGCATGATGAAAACACTGCGGCAGATTGTCGTTTTTGCCATCCTGGCCCTCCCGGCCGCGGCGGATGAGCCTGGGTTCGTGTCGCTCTTCGACGGCAAGACGCTGGACGGTTGGTCGTGCCAGGAGATGAAATACTGGTCGGTGGAAGACGGCGCAATCACGGCCCGCAACACCGAGCCGATCAAGGAGTGTTACTACCTGGTGTGGCAGGGAGGCCGGCCGGCCGATTTCGAGCTCAAGGCCAAGTTCCGCATCCAAGGCCCGAAGGAAGCCAATTCCGGAATCCAGTTCCGCAGCAAGATCCGTTCCGACGGCTTTGTGGAGGGCTACCAGGCCGACATCGCGCGTGAACCCAAGTTCTGCGGGGTGCTCTACGACGAGACCCCCAAGCGCGGACTCCTGGCCGCCAAAGGTCAGCGGACCCTGATCGACGAACATGGCCACCGCACGGTCGAGCAGTTTGCCGACGAGGCCGAGCTCTGGAAGAAGATCGACCTGGACGGCTGGAACGAGTACCACGTCATCGCCCGGGGGCAGCACGTCTCGGCAAAGATCAACGGCGACCTCATGTGGGAGGTCACCGACCGGGAGAAGGGCCGCCACGGCGAGGCCCCCGGAGTGATCGCCCTGCAACTCCATGTCGGTCCGCCGATGCAGGTGCAGTTCAAGGACATTTGGCTGAAGGTGCTGATGAAGGGGAAGTGAGAGAGAAGCTGTCAGCGATCAGCTTTCAGCCGTCAGCGGCCAAGAGTCGACAAGTACCATTGAAGTGATGACCATGCTCAATCGCCGGGATTTCTTGGAAGCCGGAATCGCCACGGGGACCGGCCTCTTGCTTGCCTCTTCGCCCGCCGGGGCTCACGCTGGTGCGGCGGGCGACACGCTGAACGTAGCGCTCATCGGCGCCGGCGTACACGGCCGCGCGCTGATGCAGGCGGCGCTGTTGATCCCCGGCATCCGTTTCGTCGCGGTGTGCGATATCTGGAAGTACAGCCGCAATGCGGCCCGCAATTACCTGAGCACGTACAAGCAGGAAGCGGCCGACTACGCCGACTACCGGGAAATGCTCCAGAAGGAGAAGGGGCTGCACGCGGCGATCGTGGCCACGCCTGACTTCCTCCATGCCGAGCAGACCAACGCCTGTCTCAAAGCAGGTCTGAGCGTGTACTGCGAGAAGCCGATGTCCAATTCGCTCGACCAGTCCCGGTCGATGGTCCGCACCGCCAAAGAAACCGGCAAGCTGCTCCAGATCGGCTACCAGCGCCGCAGCAATCCGCGGTACCGACACGTCGAGGAGGTATTGGTCAAGAAGGTCAAACTGCCCGGCCGGCTGACCCATGTGAGCGGCCAGTGGAACCACGGCGTGAAAGACGACATCGGCTGGCCGCGCAAATTCGCCATGCGCGACGAGGACCTGAAGCGCTACGGTTACGAAAACATGCACATGTTTCGCAACTGGCGGGCGTACAAGAAATTCAGCGGCGGCCGGTTCGCCGACTTCGGGGCCCAGCAAGTCGACGCCGTGAACTGGTTTCTCGGCAGCACGCCCACGTCCGTGCTGGCCGGCGGCGGGATCGATTACTACAAGACCCACGAGTGGCCCGACACGGTGATGGCGATTCTCCAGTACGAAACCGCCCAAGGGCCCCTCCGCGCGCTGCTCTCGGTCCAGACCACCACCGGCGGCGGCGGCGAAATGACCTTCGAGCACTTCATGGGCACCGAGGGCTCGATCAAGATCTCCGAAAATCCAAAATGGACCAAGGTCTTCCGCGAGCCGCACGCCAAATCGTGGGACGACTGGGTCCGGCAGGGCTACCTGGCCGCCAAGGAAGACGCCGCGGCCAAGAAGCCGGCCACCAGCGAAGAAGAGCACGTGCGCGAGACGGGCGTGGTCGTGCCTTACGAACTCCCCATCGTCCTCAACAAGCCGCTCCACCAGCCGCACCTGGAAAACTTCTTTGACGCCGTGCGAGGCAAGGCCAAGCTCACCTGCCCGGCCGAGGAGGCATTCCGCACCGAAGTGGTGGTCCACAAGGTGAACGAAGCCATCGACGCAAAGAAGATGTTGCTTCTCACGCCGGACGACTTCAAGGTATAGAAGGCGACTCCTGCCACCAGGCCGTGACCTCCGGGTGACGGCGGCAGTAATCGCGGATTTCTGCCTCGGCCATGACCATAAAGGCCGTGGAAAGGGCGTCGGCCACGGCGCCAGTCGGGGCGCTGGACCAGGCGCGAAAGCGGCCCTTTGCGGGCTGCTGGGTGCGCGGGTCGATGATGTGGCTGCCTTTGACGGCCGTGCCGGAGCCGCTGAAGGCGCGATTCTTGAGGCGCACTCGCTGAGGCTTTTCGTCAGGGCCGAAGGCGATAGGCCATCCGTCCTCGTCGGGCGGGGAGCCGACGGCCAGCACGGTGCTCGTGCTCGCCGCCAAGAGAGCCGCGGCGATGTCCCAATCGGCCAGCAGCGCGGCCATGCGGTCGAGGGCGAATCCCTTCCCGATCCCGCCGAGGTCCAGGCGCACGCCGTCGTCCATCATGCCGACCGTGTGACTTGCCTCGTCCAGCTCGAATCGCGGCCGCGCCGACCATGGTCCGCGCGATCCGTAGGCAACGTCGAAGGCGCCGCCCGTTTCCCGCTGCACTTCCAACGCGATGCGGAGGCAGTCGAAGGTGTCGAGCCGCACGACGGTCTTGTGCCCTCGCTCGAGGCGGTTGATCCGCGAGATGTCGCTCGTTTCCGCGAATCGGCTCAGGCAGCCCTCGATCTCGTCGAGCTCGGCCAGCGCCGCCGCACCGGCCTGCCGGGCGTAGGCCGCATCGCCGTGCACCAACGTGACCTTGAAGGTCGTGGCCATGGCCTCGTGGACCAGCGTGTGCCGGACGGACGAACGAAGGGGTCGGGGGTCTTTTTCCATGTCGGCGCCGTTCATCTTTGGAGTGCGGCGACTTGTCGCCGCTTTCTTTGGGCCGTGGCGAGGCGTGCCGCCAAGAGAAAGCGGCGACAAGTCGCCGCACTCCAAAGAGGTTGATCGTAGCCGCCGCATCCGGACGTGAACAGGGGCCGCCGAAATCCACGCGCCCCCCGGGTGCTTCCGCTGCGCTAATCGGGTATGATATGGCGACCTTGGGAAAGCGGCCCCAGCGGTTGTGGCGATCGTTCCGCGGGAACGAGCAGCAGCCGGGGCGCGGTTACCGAGTTCAAGGAGCTTATTGATGAAGACCGTTCGGATCGCGTTGTGCGTAGTTGTTGCCATCCTCTTGGCCGCACCCCTCCTGGCGCAAGACCAGGCGAAGGAAAAGGCCAAGTCGGGCAAGCCTCCCAGGCTGGGGCAATCCTTGTTGACCATGGAGCGAGTCCGGAGTGCCCTGGACCAGCTCGATCTCTCCGAGGAGCAGAAGGAAAAGCTGAAGGCGATCCGCGAGAAAGCCGGCCCGAGGATGAAAGAGGTCTGGGACAAGGCCCGCGAAACCCTCACGGAAGAGCAGGCCGGGGCCGCGGGAGAGTCGCTCAAGCAGGCCCGCGACGCCGGAAAAAAGGGTGCAGCCGTAATTGAAGCCCTCCTGTCGGCGTTGAAGCTCACCGACGAGCAGAAAGAGAAGTTGCTCAAGGTCGAGCAGGAGAGCCTCGCGGCCCACAAAGAGGTGATCAAGGATATCGTGGGCGTCCTGAGCCCGGAACAGCGGGAAAAATTCCAGGCCAAAATGCGGCCCGATCGCAAGAAGGGCCAAAAGCCGCCCGAGAAGACCGAAGCCAAGTAGCGGTTGTTCCGGCTTTGGCTGTGAAACACGCGCCTTTGGAGTGCGGCGGCTTGTCGCCGCTTTGGAGTGGACCGATCGGGATGGCGAGCGGCCGTTGACGCCGCCGGTCAAGAAAGAAGAAGAAAGCCGCGACAAGTCGCCGCACGCAAAAGGCC
>CAYTJV010000606.1:0-4685 GCA_964438165.1 uncultured Planctomycetaceae bacterium
CTCCCGCGGTGTTGGAGACCTCCGGTCGTCCCATGTGCGGGGTCAGGAGACCCGCGCACAACGCCGCTCGGCGCGGCGTCTCCCCTCTCCTCTCTCCCTTCTCCCCTCTTCCCTCACTCCTCCATCGCCGACTGCGGCAGCCCGTGGCCGGGCTTGTTGGCGTAGAGGAGCCAGTAGACCACGGGAATCACGAACAGCGTGAACAGCGTCGAGGCGAACAGGCCGAAGATCAGCGACCAGGCCAGGCCGGAGAAGATCGGGTCGATGATGATCGGCACGGCCCCGAGCATCGCCGCGCCGGCCGTCAAGAGGATCGGCCGCAGCCGCACCACCCGGCTCTCCATGATCGCGTCGAAGAGCGAGCGCCCACGGGCCAGCGAGAGGTGGATGAAGTCGACCAGAATAATCGAATCGCGGGTCACGATGCCGGCCAGGGCAATCATGCCGATCATGCCCGTGGCCGTGAAGTACACGGGATCGAGGTATCCGCCCACCTGCTGGGCGCTGAGCGTGTTCAAAAGCCAGAAGCCCGGCATCACGCCCAGGATCGTCAGCGGGATGGCCAGCATCACCACCACGGGGACGGCGAACGAGCCGGTTTGCGCGACCAGGAGAACGTAAATCGCGATCATCGCGGCGCCGAAGGCCAGGCCGAGGTCGCGGAACACGTCCAAGGTGATCTTCCACTCTCCCTCCCCGGCAAACGCGACGGTGAACCCCGCCGGCACGCCCCAGGCGATATGGCTGCCGTTGGAAAGGAACGTGCGCTCTCCCACGGGCCGAGGAGCCCGATCGGACAGCCATCCATTGCCGACGGTCTTATCCTCGTTCCCACGCTCTGCGTGGGAACGCGCGTCGAGACGCTCTGCGTCCCGTGTCAGCCGCGCCGCGGAGCGACGGGGCGTGCGTTCCCACGCAGAGCGTGGGAACGAGGAGTTGGTGCTATCCCCGTAAGTGCGGTCGGCCATGACGTCGACCACCACGTCGGCCGGCGGCCGGCCGGCGGTCTCCGCGAACACATAGGCCACGCGCTGGAGGTTCTTGTGGTAGATCATCTGATCCACCCGGGAGGTCTGCCATCGACCGAGTTCCGCCAGCGGCACGAGTTGCCCGTTGGCCCCCTTGACGTGTACTTTGGCCAAGTCGAACTCGCTGGTGCGGCGATCGACCGGCACGCGGAGCTCGATGCGGAGCGGATTGCGCTCGGTTTCGCTTCGCACCAACCCCACCGAGTCGCCCTTCAGCACGGCTTGAAGCGTGGCGGCGATCTCGTGCGTGGTAATGCCGTGGATCGCGGCCTTCTCCTTGTCGGCAACGAAGGTCAGCTTCCGCTGCGGCGCTTCGCGCACGCAGTCGACGTCCACGACGCCCGGCTCCGCCGCCAATCGGGCCCGCACCGTGTCGGCGGCCAAAAGAATGTCCTCGTACCGATGATCCGGCCGGCCGTAGACCTCCGCCACCACGCTGGCGATGACGGGCGGTCCGGGCGGCGTTTCTACGAGCTTCATCCGGGCGTGGTGCCGATCGACAATTGCCTGAAGATCGTTCCGCATTCGTAGCCCGATGGCGTGGCTCTGGAGCTCGCGGTTCTTCTTGCCCGCCAGGTTGATCCGCACCTCCGCCACGTCGTCACCCTGCCGGAGATAGTAGTGACGCACCAGCCCGTTGAAGTCCATGGGCGAGGCCAGTCCGACGTAACTGGTGTAGTCGGACACTTCGGGCACGTTGGCCAGATACTGCTCGACGTCGCGGACCGCGGCGTCGGTGCGTTCCAGCGTGGTCCCCTTGTCGAAGTCGAGGACCAGCAGCAACTCGTTCTTGTTGTCGAAGGGGAGCATTTTCAGCGGCACGCTGCGCATCGCCGCCAAACCCATCGCCCCCACCGTGAGCAGCACCATGCCCAGCAAGAACGACCAAGCGACGGCCCGCGAGTGCAGCAGCGGCGCCATCAGTGGATAGAACACTCTGTATAGCCGCGACTGTTTGACGGCATCGAGGTCGTGCGGGTCGTGGTGTTCGTGGGCGGCTGCGGAAAAGGGGACAGGTCCAATTTGCCGGGACGGCCCGGAGGGTGCTTCGCACAAATTGGACCTGTCCCCTTTTCCGCAGCCACCGGCGCTGTACTTACGCCGTAGCAGGTGGTACGCCATCCACGGCGTGATCGTGAACGCCACGAGCATCGACATAAACATTGTCACCGGCACGTTCAGGGCCATGGGCCGCATGTAGGGGCCCATCATCCCGGTGATGAAAAACATCGGCAGGAAGCTGACGATGACCGCCAGCGTGGCGGTGATCAAAGGGGGCCGGATCTCGGCCACGGCCTACAGGACGATGCGACGCGTGGCTTTCTTGCGCAGGGCGAAATGCCGGGCGATGTTCTCGACGTCGACGATCGGGTCATCAACCAAGAGCCCCAGCGAGAGGATCAAGGCAAACAGCGTCACCCGGTTGATCGTGAAGCCCAGCATCAGGTTCACCGCCAACGTCAGCCCGAACACGACCGGCACCGCGACCGCCACGATCAGCGCCTCGCGCCACCCAAGGCCCAGGGTCAGCAGGGCCACCACGATCAGGATCGCCACGGCCAGGCCCTCGACCAGCTCGTTGACCTTCTCGTTGGCCGTGAGGCCGTAGTTGCGCGTGACGACGAGCTCCATGTTGTCGGGCACGATGGTCCGGCGCAACTGGTCCGCCTCGTGCAACACCGCGTTGGCCACCCAGACAGCGTTGGAGCCCTTCTTCTTGGCAATGGCGATGGTAACGGCCGGTTGGGACTCAGCGCTCGGCGCGAATCTCCCCTCAGCGCTCGGCGCAGGTCTCCCGACCTCGCCGTGACCCTCGACCGAAGGTCTCCCGCCAGTCTGGAGACCTTCGGTCGGCGCCGCGGCTCGGTCGGAGACCGGCCACAGCGCTTCGCCCAGGATTGTTCCGGGAAAATACTCGTGGTGCGTGAACCCTTGGGCCTTTCCCCAGCCGTGGCGAACATAGTTCGCGACTTCCTCCGGTCCATCCTCGACACGGGCCACGTCCTTGAGGAACACGGGCCGCCCGTCGAACACGCCCACCACCAGGTTCCGCAGTTCGCCGGCGCTGGTAAAGGGCTGCCCGGCCTCCACGCGGACGAGCTGGTCCTGGCTGCGGAAATCCCCGGCGGTTTGGAGCACGTTGGCCCCCTGAAAGGCCCGCTGGACGTCCAGGGGCGAGACGCGATGCGCGGCCATCCCGTCGGTATCCAAGAGCACTTGCACCACCCGCGGCCGCCCGCCGACCACGTACGCCCGCGATACATCCTTGACGCCCGCCAGCCGCTCGGTGATCTCCTCGGCCACGCGGCGGAGCGTCATGTCGTCGGACGAGCCGCTGGCCAAGGTGAGCGTCACCACGGGCACGTCGTCGATTTCCACCGGCTTGACGACCCAACCGGTAACTCCCGGGGGAACGAGATCCAGGTTCTCGTCCATCTTCTTGTAGAGCTTGACCAGGCTCCGCTCGCGGTCCTCGCCGACGTAGTACCGCACGGTGATGATCGCCTGATTCTCGCGGCTCATCGAGTAGACGTACTCGACGCCGTCGATCTGGTAAAGGATCTTCTCCAGCGGCGTGGCGACCAGTTGCTCCACTTCCGACGCCGAGTGGCCGGGAAAGTTGACGTACACGTCGGCCAAGGGGACGACGATCTGCGGGTCTTCTTCGCGCGGCGTGAGGCCCAACGCCGCCAGGCCGACGACCGTGGCCAGCAGGATCAGAATCAGCGCGAGGTTCGACTCCAGGAAGGCCTTCACGATCTTGTTCGTGAAGTGGTGTTCCTCGCCCGAGGATGCGCCGGAATGCTCAGCCATGGGTCGCCTCCTGTCTCACGTTTTGGAGTGCGGTAACTTGTTACCGCTTTCTTTTTCGTGCGTTACGCGCTCGTCCCAAAAGAGAAAGCGATGCCAAGTCATCGCACTCCAAATGTGAGGACAAGCACCTGTTCTCCCTCGCGGAGCCCGGAGAGCACTTCCACGTTCTCGTCGAGCGTTCGCCCGGTGCGGATCGCCCGCCGCGTCGAGTGGCCGTTTTCGACGACCTCGACCAGATCCAGTTGGCCGACGTTGCGCACGGCCTTCCGCGGAATCACGAGCACCTGCTCTTCCTGCAACGGAATCAGGATCCGGCCGAACATGCCGGTGTAGATGCCCGTGGGGCAAGGCCCGGTGACTTTCACCTGGAAGGTGCGGCTGGCCGACTGGGCTTCGGGCACGATCTCGCTGATCGTGCCTTGGCACTGCTTGTTGAGCCCCTCGACCCGAACGTCGATCCCCTGGCCGACCTGGAGTTGGTGGGCCAACGACTCGCGGACGCTGGCGACCAACTGCATTCGCTTGGGATCGAAGAGGGTGACGAGGATCTGGCCCGGGCTGACCATGTCGCCCACGTCGACCTTCTTGTCGATGACGGTTCCGGCGATGGGCGATCGGATGGTGGCCCAATCGAGCATCGCCTGGACTTCCTTGGCGGTTTCCTGGGTACGGAGGACCTCCGCCTCGGCCGACCGCAGCGCCGTGGCGGCTTTTTCGTGCTCTTGCCGGCTGATGGCGTTTCTCTTCAGAAGCTCGGCATAGCGTTTCTCGTCGGCAGCCTGCTGCGTCCGGACCGCCCCCGCCCACGCCAAGGCGGCCTTCCTCCGCCGGACCCTGGCCCCC
>CAYTJV010000607.1:0-4680 GCA_964438165.1 uncultured Planctomycetaceae bacterium
ACCGTAATCGGATGTTTTCTTTGCGTGGCCATGGCGGTCTCGCCGGCGTGGGCCATCGAACGCTTTCCGCCACCGGATTTCACCTCGCACCAACTTCCGCCCACGACGACTCCCGAGCCCTCGTGGCTGGGGTGGGAATACCTCGATACGGCACTGCTTGCCGCGGCCCTCGCCACGGCGACGTACTTGGCCTTGGTCCGCCGCTCCCGGCGAGGCCTGTTCGTGTTGACTCTCGTCTCCTTGGCCTGGCTGGGCTTCTGGCGCGCCGGGTGTATTTGCCCGATCGGAGCCATCCAGAACGTGACTCTGGCGATCGCCGATCCGGCCTACGCAATCCCGTTCTCGGTCGTGGTGTTCTTCAGCCTGCCGCTGATATTCGCACTGTTCTTTGGACGGACCTTCTGCGCGGCGGTGTGCCCGCTCGGCGCGGTACAGGAACTTGTATCCGTGCGGCCGGTGAAGGTGCCGGCATGGGTCGACCATGCCCTGGGACTGCTGCCTTACGTTTACCTGGGCGGCGCGGTGTTGTTCGCCGCTACGGGGACGACCTTCATCATCTGCAACTACGATCCGTTCGTGGGTTTCTTCCGGCTCAGCGCCAGCGCGAGCATGTTGGTGTTCGGGGCGTGTTTCCTGGTGATCGGGTTCTTCGTGGGCCGGCCGTATTGCCGGTACTTGTGCCCCTACGGCGCCCTGTTGGGCCTTTGCTCAAAGGTCTCGAAGCGGCACGTGCGTATTCCGCCGGAAGAGTGTATCAAGTGCCGGCTCTGCGAAGACGCCTGCCCCTATGGAGCAATCCAGGCGCCAACCATCGACCAGACGGCCCAGGAGCGGCTCCGCGGGCGCCGCCGGTTGGCCATGCTGCTCGCGCTTTTTCCGGTGTTGGTGGCGGCCGGGGCGTGGATCGGCCACGCCATGGCAGTGCCCCTCTCGCGGCTTCATCCCAGGGCCGCCCTGGCCGAGCGAATTCGCCTGGAAGAGACCGGCCAGGTCGAGGGCACGATTGACGCCAGCGAGGCATTCCGCAACACCGGCCGCCCGGCCAAGGAACTTTACGCCGAGGCCCTGGCCCTGCACGACCGGTTCGCCGTGGCCGGCGCGTGGTTCGGGGCCTGGGTCGGGCTGGTGGTGGGCGTGAAGCTGATCCACCTTTCGATCCGCCGCCGCCGCACCGAATATCAACCTGACAAAGCCAACTGCGTCTCCTGCGGGCGTTGCTTCTGGTACTGCCCGGTGGAACAATTGCGTCTCGGACTCATTCAAACCCTCCCGCCCGTCGTCTCCCCGCCAAACCAGCCATGACTTCCAACACCGTCCTCCCGCCTACGAACCACCAGACGGCCTTCTCGCGCAAGGATGCCTGGGCCCGCGTGGCGATTCAGACCGCCATTGTGGCCGCGGTGTTTGTCGCGGTGGCGGGCGCGCTTTTGGCGTGGGACTACAGCCGGCGCCTGGCCAAGGACCCGTTGGAGTCCGACCAGTTCAAGGCCCTCAAGGCCGACCTGGCGGCCCAGCCGCAGGACGAAAACCTGAAGGCGCAGGTCCGCGATTTGGATCGCCTCCTGCGCTCGCAGTATTTCGCGCAGCGCGGCTTTGCGTCGGCCGGGGCCTGGGTCTTGCTGGGCGGCATGGTGGTCTTCCTGATCGCCCTGCGCACGGCGGCGACCCTTCGACGCCGACTGCCGCAGCCCGAGGTCCACCCAATGCCCGCCGATCCGGAGGGCCGCAGCACGCGCGCGGCCCGCTGGGCAATTGCCGGCCTGGGGGTTCTGCTGGCCCTGGCTGGGCTCGCTTTGGCGCTGGGCGTTGGCACCGTGCTTCGCGACGGCGGCGAGCCATCGGCCATCGCCGCTGCGACGGTGGTTTCGCCGGGCAGCGAGGCCGGGGCGGCCACTACCACGGGTTCCGACATCCGACGGCAGGCGCAAACTTCCGAAGTCTCCAAGACTTCGGAAGTTTTGGGGACAGGGGCGTCGCCGACGAAGGAAGAAACCGCCAAGTACTGGCCGCGCTTCCGCGGTCCGACCGGGATGGGAATCTCGGCGTACACCAACGTGCCGACCACGTGGGACGGCCCGTCGGGCAAGAACATCGTGTGGAAGACTCGCGTGCCGGTGGAAGGCAACAGCTCGCCGGTGGTGTGGAACGATCGCATCTTTCTGACCGGGGCGACCGACCGCGTCCGGCAGGTGTTCTGCTTCGACACCAGCGGCAAGCTCCTTTGGCAGAAGGACATGCCCGCCACGCCCGCCGCCGCTGCCAAACCGCCGGAGGTGATTGGTGACACGGGCTACGCCTCCTGCACGCCCGCCACCGACGGCCAGCGCGTCTACGCGATGTTTGCCATCGGCGACGTGGCCGCTTTCGATTTCTCCGGCAAGCTGGTTTGGGTCCGCAGCCTCGGCATTCCCAAGAACTCCTACGGCCATGCGACCTCGCTGGCCATGGTCCGCAACCTGCTCCTGGTCCAATTCGACCAGGCGACGGCCAAAGAGGGAAAATCAAAGCTCCTGGCCCTCGATACGGCCACGGGCAACACGGTCTGGGAAACGCCCCGCCCGGTGCCCAATTCGTGGTCTACTCCCACCGTCATCGAGTGGAAGGGCCAAGAGCAGATCGTCACCGGCGGCGACCCCTGGGCGATCGCCTACCAGCCGGCCGACGGCAAGGAGATCTGGCGCGTCAAGTGCCTGGCCCAGGACGTGGCCGCTTCGCCGGTGTTTGTTGACGGCGTGGCCTATATAGGAAACGCCAACGCGAAGATGTCGGCGATCCGCGTCGACGGCAAGGGCGACGTGACGGAGAGCCACACGCTCTGGACCGCCGAAGACGGCCTGCCCGATACCTGCAGCCCGCTGGCCACCTCGCAGTACGTGCTCCTGCTGACCTCGTCGGGCACGCTCACCGGCTACGACGCCAAGAGCGGCAAGAAGCTCTGGGAAAAAGACTTCGATTCAGGCTTCAATGCCTCGCCGACGCTGGTGGGAAAGAACGTCTATCTGCTGGGCGACGAGGGCAAGGCCTGGATCGTGGAGCCCGCTGCCAGCGAGTGCAAGACCATCGCCGAGGCCAACCTGGGCGAGCGCTGCGCTGCCAGTCCGGCCTTCCTGGACGGCCGCATCTACATCCGCGGAAAAGAGCACCTCTACTGCGTCGGCAGCAGGTAGAGTAGAATCGGCGTCGCATGAGCCGCCTTTTTGCAGCGGAGTCTATCAGGAACCCCCGGAGGTTACCATGCTTGCCCGCAGTTGTTCGAGAACGCGGTCGCTAGCGCCAGTGGGATTCGCCATCGGCGTTGTGCTCGTCGTCGGGGTCATCCGGAGTGCAGCCATCGCCGAGACGATTTGGATCGAGGGGGAAAAGCCGGTCCGCTCGACGATGAATCGGCATCCGTGGTACGACCAGGTGAAGCGCGATCAGCTCTCCGGCAGCGACTTCCTCAGCAACTTCCACCAGGGCAAGTCGGCCGAAGCCGAATACGCCCTGGACGCCAAAGAGGGCGGTCGCTACGAATTCTGGGTCCGCGCGAACCCCGTGCAGGCCAGCCTTGCGTACAAGCTGAACGACGGCCCATGGACGCCCATGGATGTCCAGAAAAACCAGAGCGGCAGCACGAACATCGCTGCCGACGGCCGCGTCGACCTTCGATTCATCGCCTGGATCAAGGTCGGCCCCGTGGACCTGGTCAAGGGGCGCAACGCGGTCCACTTCCGCATGGACAGCAAGAACAACCACCACGGTTACCTCGATTGCTTCGTGCTGGCCAACGAGCCGTTTCAGCCGCGAGGCATCCTCAAGCCCGAGCAGCTTGCCCAATACGCCAAGCAGATCGCCGAGCAGAACAAGGGCTGGTTCGCGTTCGATCCCAAGCCCGATCGCTTCCGGCCCGAGAGCGGCTTTGACCTTCGCGGGCTGAACGAGAAGGTGGCGGGCGAGCACGGGTTCATCGCGGCCAAGGGATCGCAGTTCGTCCTCGGCGACACGGGCCGGCCGATCCGCTTCTGGGGCGTCAACGGCCCGCCCGGCGATTTGAAAGACCCCGAGACCCTCAGGGCGCTCGCCCGGCTGCTGGCCAAGTACGGCGTGAACCTGGTCCGCGTCCACGGCGGCTACTTCGACGAAAACGGCGAAGTCGATGCGGCCAAGGTCCAGCACGCCATCGACGTGGTCGAGGCCATGAAGCAGGAAGGCATCTACAGCCATTTTTCGATCTACTTCCCGCTCTGGCTACGTCCCAAGCCGGGCACGCCGTGGCTGGCCGGCTACGACGGCAACAAGCACCCCTTTGCGGCCCTTTACTTCAACAAGGACTTCCAGCGGAAGTACGTGGGCTGGTGGAACGCCCTCCTGCTCACGCCCGGCAAACGCAGCGGCAAGCGGCTGGTCGATGAGCCGGCCGTGGCCGGGCTGGAGATGATCAACGAGGACTCCTACTTCTTCTGGACCTTCGCCAGCGACAACATTCCGGATCCCCAATTGCGGATCCTGGAGAGGCAATTCGGCGACTGGCTGGTCGATCGCTACGGATCGCTCGACGCGGCCCTGGCGCAATGGAAGGGCCAGAAAGTCTCGCGCGACAACCCCGGCGAAGGGCGGATCGGTTTCCGGCCGCTCTGGAATGCGTTCAACGAGCGGACCGCGCGCGACAAGGACACGGCCCGATTCCTGCTGGAAAGCCAG
>CAYTJV010000608.1:0-4662 GCA_964438165.1 uncultured Planctomycetaceae bacterium
GCGAAAGGAGACCTGCGGTCGCACGATCGGCGGGGTCAGGAGACCCGCGCCGAGCGCGCCGAGCGCGCCGGCGGCGACCGCGATCGAGCCCCCGGTGGAAGAACCCCTGGCCTCGACGCCCGCCGTAGCCGTGGCGCCACGCCCCGTCTTCGGCCGTCGAGACCACCGCTACCGCCGAGCACTCTAGCGCTTCTTCGCTTCGCGGAGAGTGGGCGACTCGGCGAGCGTGAAGAGAACGACCTCCTCGCCGGTTACGGTGCTAATGTCATGGTGCAGGCTCAAGACTTTGATGCCGGTCACCTCCTCGACCATGGCTTCCATGACCGGCCGCGCCGTTTCGATCAGGTGGGTCCGGACTTGCTTCAGCAGGTCTCTCCCCTTCTCGCCTGGGAGCGACTTGGCCAGTTGCTGTTCGGCTGCGGTCAGAACGCCCTGGAGGCGCACCACGAGGAGATCGTCGTGCAGGTGGGCGTGAATGTGCTTGGGTCCCCGGCCCATGTAGTCCTGCTCGAAACGGCTGACTCCTTCACAGATGGCGGCTTCGATTTCTCCCTGGGTCTTCATCAGGACCTCGAACACTTCCCCCTCCATAGCTGGGACCCACACGGGTGGATGGCCGCACCTGGCAACGGAACATAAATCATCGTTTTTACCGGGAATCCGCGTAATATGGTACCAAACGCGAAAGAAGAGCAAAAGTCCCCTTGCGTTCCCCGTCCCATGTCCTATACTCATAGCTGAAGTGAGCTCCAATGTGGCTCCGCTAAGAAGTGGGTTCGAAGTCGTCGGATGACTAGATGAAGAGCAACCCGGCCTAGCCGGGGGGCTTGTTGACGAGTAAGCCGACGTGGTCGAACGTCTCAGGGCGTTCAACCACGTCGGCTTTTTTTGTTTTCTCCTAACGCGGGATCTTCGCAAGCTCCAGGGTGGAATCCGATGAACAAGTCCAATTCGGGCGTGGCGCGACAGATCGCCCAAGCGGCAAGCGATTTCGAGGAGCTACAAACGGGCCACGCGCCGAAATCGGTGGCCGTGGTCCTGAGCGAGGAGACACTGGTGATCACGCTGCACGGGGCCTTGTCGCCGGCTGAGAAGGCCCTGGCTAAGAGCCCGGCGGGCGCCGCTCAGGTGCAGGAGTTCCACCGGCAACTGTTCGCCGACTCCTCCGACTCGCTGCGGCAGGAGATCCAAAGAATCACAGGGGTGGAAGTACGCGAAGCGGCTGCTGAAGTCGAGCCGACGACCGGTATCGTGCTGAAGGCGTTCACGACCGGCACGATCGTGCAAGTATTCCTGCTCGCCCGCGGCGTGCTCGCGGACAGTTGGAGCGGGAACGGATCGGGCGACCAGTCTCCAAACACGGAGGTACTATGTTAGTCTTGACGAGGAAAAACCGGGAATCGGTGGTGGTCGGGGGGGACGATGGCTTCCATCGGCTGCTCAAGGTCACGGTGCTCGAGATCGCCGGCGGGAGGGTACGGCTGGGCTTCGAGGTCGATGCCGGCGTTCCCGTCCATCGGTCCGAGGTGTGGGAACGAATCCACGCAAGCCGTCGGCCCGAGAGCCTGATGGAAGCGGCTACGCCGGTTACGTAGTGCCGCTGCAGGCACGGAAGCCCGCGCCCCGTGTTTTCCCAAACGTCGCGTCGTTGTTGTGACAGTCCTCTTTCTGACGGGAGTCTCGATCATGCTATCGTACCAAGACCGCGTGCCGGACAAGACCATTGAGCGAAAAGTGACCCAGCGGCTCGGCAGGGCCGGGCTTGGGTCCCAATCCCGGATCACGGTAGCCGTCCGCAACGGGCAAGTCACGATGTCGGGAACCCTTCAATATGAGACGCAGAGGCGGTCCGTTTTGAACTCGGCGCGCGGGGTGCAGGGGGTCCGCAACGTGGTCGACCAACTCCAAGCGATGCCCAAGAAGAAGAATTGGTGAGGAGGCGATTATGAGTACTGTTCGGCCCCTTTTTGTATCGACCTATCCGCCGGAGGAGTGCGGACTGGCAACGTTCACCAGGGATTCCGCCGACGCCGTGGATTTGGCGGCGGGGGAGTCGGTGTCCTCGGCGGCGGCCATCCAGAAGACGTGTGCGCTTTCCTACGACGATCCGCGCGTGGTCCACGTGATCGACAATGGCCGCCCGGGCGCATACCGCTTTGCCGCGGAAGTGGCCAACGACGGGCCGTGCGACGTGGTGAGTTTACAGCACGAGTTCGGCCTCTATCCGGGCGAGTGGGGCGCGGAGGTCTTGAAATTCGTGCGCGCCTGCCGCAAGCCCGTCGTCACGACGTTCCACACGCTCCTGAGCAACCCCGAGCCGCTGCCGCGTCGATTGATCCAGGACCTGGCGGCCCGCAGCCAAGGCATCGTCGTGATGACCAAGGTCGCTGCGCGGCTCTTGGCGAACGTCTACGGCGTGACGGGCCCGGGCGTCAAGGTGATTCCTCATGGAGTGCCGGTGGTCCCTTTCCGTCGCGATGACAGCCACAGGGCACGGCTGGGACTGGCGGGACGCCGGGTCATTTGCACCTTCGGATTGATCAACCGTGGCAAGGGGCTGGAATACATGATTCAGGCCATGCCCCGGATCGTTGCCGCCTGCCCGGAAGCGATGTACCTGATCGTGGGCATTACCCATCCGCAGGTCAAACGCCAGGAAGGGGAGGTCTACCGAGAAAGCTTGGTCGAGATGGCGCAGGCTTTGGGGGTCGGGGACCATCTGCGTTTCGTGAACCAGTACCTGAGCCTCGACGACCTGCTGGCGCACTTGCAGACGTGCGACGTGTACGTCACCCCGTATCCGGGGAAGGACCAGATTGCCAGCGGCACCTTGGCATACGCCCTGGCGGCAGGAGGGGCGGTGGTGAGCACTCCGTACCTTTATGCCGCGGAAGTCTTGGCCGACGGGCGGGGCCTGTTGGTGCCGTTTGCTCAAAGCGATGCCATGGCCGATGCCACGATACGATTCCTGATGGACACGGCTTTCCAGGAGGAGACCCGCCGCAGAGCCTACCGGTACGCGAAGGCGATGTTCTGGCCGAATGTGGGCCGGCAATACCTGGATCTCTTCAGCCAGATTGTTTTCGCGAACCAGACACGTCTGGAAAGGCTTTACCGCAGGATCTTCACGACGCCCAACCGCGAGTCCCGGCCCAGAGAACTGATGCACGGAGGCATTTAATGCACGTTGGCGACCCGATTGTGTTGGATCACCTGGATCGCATGACGGATTCGACGGGGCTGATCCAGCACGCCATCTACAGCATCCCGCGTCGCGAGAGCGGCTATACGACCGACGACAATGCCCGGGCCTTGCGCCTTTGCACCCGCCTTTGGTGCCGGCGGCCCGAGGAACACATGCTGAGCCGGGTGACGACGTACCTGGGCTTCCTGGAGTATGCTCGCTCCGCCGGTGGTGGGTTCCACAACTTCCTCAGCTACGACCGCCGGTGGCTCGATGCGGAAGGTTGCGGGGATTGCCAAGGCCAGGCGGTCCGCGCCCTGGCGGAAGTCCTCGGCAGTAGTCTGCCCGACGACTACCGCGCGTTGGCCCGCGAGTTGATCAGCATGGTCTTGCCCACGTTGGCCGATCTGCGGAGCCTGCGCGCGCAGGCCTACGTGATTCTGGCCTGGGGACATATGTGGGCGGCCGGAGTGAAGGAGCTTGATCCGCTTGAGAATATCGCCTGGTCCGCGGCGCGGCGACTGGTGGAATGCTACGAGCGCAGCCTGCGATCGGACTGGCAGTGGTTCGAGTCGCGCATGACCTATGCCAACGCCGTGTTGCCGCACGCCTTGTTCCTCGCGGCAAGACGCTGGCCGAAGGAGGCGTTCCTCGAAGTGGCGCAATCCTCTTTCGCCTTCCTTGACCGCGTGACGACGGCTCCTTCACCCTTGTCTCGAGGGGAAGAGGGGCGGGGCAAGGGAGAGAGCGTCTTCTGGCCGATTGGCAACAGCGGGTGGTATCCCTACGGGGAGGACAAGGCATTGTACGACCAGCAGCCGGTGGAAGCGGTTACGATGGCCGACGCCGCCCTCGCCGCGTTGGATCTCGCGGGCGATGAGAAATACCTGGATACCTTCCGCCGCTCCCACGGCTGGTTCCATGGCCGGAATAGCTTGGGACAGCCAATTGCGGATGTCCAATGCGGGGCCTGCTATGACGGCCTGCAGGCGTCCGGGGTGAACCGGAACCAGGGAGCGGAATCGACGCTTGCCTATTTGTGGACGGAATTGAGTAACGATGGAGTCCAAGGTTCGCTGGGCGACAACCGCCAGCCTGCGGCCGCCAGCGCGTAAAAAGCGCGAATCACTAAGGGCCTATCCCAAAACCGCGGTGGGCAGTCGCAAACTTCCGAAGTCTTGGGGACTTCGGAAGTTTTGGGATAGGCCCCTAAGAGCTAGTTGAGGAGAGCCATGCCGCCTGACTTTGTTTGAGCGGCCATTTGCCTAATCATCCTTCCGAGTGAAGATAGGAAACCCGAATGCATCGAGAAGCAAGAATACCCAATCTGTACACTGACTTGTTCCATCGCCATGCCGCCAATCCGATCCTCACGGCCCAAGACTGGCCCTACCCGGCCCATACGGTGTTCAATGCCGGCGCGTGCCAGATGGGCGATGAAACGATCCTGCTCGTTCGCGTCGAGGACCGCCGCGGTC
>CAYTJV010000609.1:0-4661 GCA_964438165.1 uncultured Planctomycetaceae bacterium
TCGGCCTTGTCGTGCTGTCGCTCCTGGGGTTGCTGCCCTGGCGATTGCCGCGGGAATCTATCTGCAAATCGTCGCCGGCGCGCAGTTGCGGCACCTGGTGGCCCAGGAGCGGACGTTCTGGTTTGCCCTCTGGGTCTGGATCCACGTGATCGCTGCGGGGCTGCTGCTTTGCGGAATCCTCTGGATCGCAATCCGCTCGGGAAGCCGCCGGGGCCACGGACCGAGGGTCGTGCGCAGGGCTCGGCTGCTCACGGGCCTCATGCTCCCGCAATTGATCCTCGGCGCCGCCACCTGGGTAACGAACTACGGCCTGCCGGTGTGGTTCACCGAGTACGTTTGGACGCTAGAGTACACCGTCGTCGCCGGCGGCGCGTGGCAGGCGGTGCTCACCACGGCCCACGTCGCCGTGGCGTCGTTGGTCCTCGTGACGGCGATCTCGCTCGTGCTCTGGTCTTCGCGCCTGCCTGAATGCGAGGCGGAGGCAAGCGGCCATGAATTCGGAGCCGGGCCGTGTCGGCCCGGTGGTGCGATGCGACCGAGGGATTACGGGATACAGGCCGGGCCGACACGGCCCGGCTCGGAGTCACGGCCCGGCTCGGAGTCACGGCCCGGCTCGGAGTCTCCGATCTGTCCTGGAATCGTGCGACGTTATCTAGCCGTGCTGCGCGACTACTGCCGCCTGACGCGGCCGGGAATCGTGGCCATGGTGCTGGTGACGATGAGCGTGGCGGCCCTCGTGGCCGACCCCGAGAGGCCGCATTGGCCCCAACTCGCGCACTCGCTGGTGGGAGCGGCGCTGGTGATTTCCGGGGCGATCGCGCTCAACCAGCGTCTGGAGCGGACGTCCGACGCACGGATGACCCGGACCGCGCTGCGCCCCTTGCCCTCCGGCCGGTTGACCGGCCGCCAGGCCGTGCTATTCGGCATCGCAACCAGCGCGGCCGGGATGCTTTATCTGGTTCTCCTGACGCCACCGACGGTCTCGTGGCTAACGGCGGGCAGTTGGATCGTTTACGTCTGGATCTACACGCGGCTCAAGACCCTCTCGGCGTGGCAGACGCCGTTGGGAGCGGTCGCCGGGGCGATGCCGATTCTGATGGGCACGGCTGCGGTGGGGGTGACGCCCACGGGCGTGATGCCGCTGGCCCTGTTCGGCATCGTCTATTTCTGGCAGTTCCCTCACGCGATGGCAATCGCCTGGCTTCACCGCGCGGACTTTGCCGCCGCGAACCTCAAGGTGGCCACAGTGGTCGATCCGTCGGGCCGCATCGCCGCGCGGCTCGCCCTGGCCGGCGCCGTGGCCCTGCTGCCGGTGAGCGTGGCGCCCTGTTTCGACGGCCGAGTGGGATGGGGGTACACGGTGACGGCGTTGCTGCTCGGACTCGCATACTTCGGCTGCGCAGTCGCGTTCTACCGCCGCACCGTGGACGCGAAGGCCCGAGCCTTGCTTTGGGCGTCGCTTGTGTACCTGCCGGCGATCTGCGCCGCGCTGGTCTGCGCGGTTTGGGGCTGATTGCGCGACATCGCCGCTTCAACGGAACGCCACGGAGGGCGTTCCCTACAGGCCGAGTTACTCGTGCGGCGTCTCCGCATCGTCGGGCTCGGCGAATACTTCCGACAGCTCAAGCCGGAAGCCGGGCAGAACGTCGCCGCCGTCCAGTGTTTGATTCTCCGCGACGACGGTGACGTGTTGCGGCGACGTATAGACCCAAACCTCTTTGCGAGGCGTGTGGTAAACGTACCACACCAGCCGCGCACCGGCGGCAAAGTACTCCTCCAGTTTCCGCCGCATTTCCTCGGGCGTGTTGCTCTTGCTGATGACTTCGATAGCCAGGTCGGGCGCGCCCTGAACGAACGCGGTGCGAGCCACGCGCCGCGACGGGAACCGGTCCCACGAGAGAAACGCGACGTCGGGAATGCGTATCAGGCCCGGCACTAGCCGCATCATGCCATCGGGGCCCAAGACAATCCCCAGATCGCGGTCTCGGACGAACCCGGTCAGAAAGTGAGCCAGGAGCACTGCCAGGTACGCTTCGTAGACGCCCATCGTCTTCTCCAGCAACACGCCGTCGACCAGTTCGCAGAGGAGGTCTTCGTGCTCGGAAAGCTCGATAACGTTGGCTTCTGTGGCCATTCCCGGAGGTGGGTGATGCCGGACACGCTGCAGGGGAATGGCCCCGAACCTCTGGACCAGGTCGGCAGCGGTCCATTCGTCCAGGTGAGATTCGATTGCGTGCGCCATGGATGGATCCATCAAGCTACTGCACGACAAAGAGCATTGCGCCTACCTAGGATTATCCCTCATGCCCAATATAAAGGCAAGCGGCGTCCTCCCTTCCGTGTTTCATACCGTTTGCCGTATACTGAATGAGGTAGCATGATTCGGGGAGTGTGCCACTTCAGCTTGACCGCTGCCGGTCCAAGGCCCATCCGGCACGCCAGGCGTGCGCTCCGGCAGCGGTCAAGGAGTGCCACACTTGCCTCGCGGTTTGGCCTGCCTGGAACGATCGCACTGATGTTCTCTTGCCGCCGAATGCTGAAGCCGGTTTGGGGCGTGCTTGCCCTGCTCGGGCTGCCGGCGTTTGCCGGCGGCCAGCCGGGGAGCTTTGTGCCGGAGCGCCGTTACGAGCTCTCGGGGACCGTCGAGCTCGACCGGGCCGACGCTAGCGCGATCAAGGCCCTGGAGCAGGCCAAGGCGTACCTGGCCGACAAGCAGTTCAACGAAGGGATCAACATCCTGCTCCAGGTGATGGAGACCTCGGGCGGGAAACTGGTGGGCGCGACCGCGAGCCGCTTCATCCCTTTGCGCCATGCCTGCCAACTGCAACTGGTTTCGCTTCCGCGCGAAGCCGTCGCCGAGTATCGCCGCCGCGTCGATCCGGAGGCCAAGCGGCTGTTGGAAGTGGGCCTGGCCCAACGCGACCGGCGGCGACTGATGGACGTGGTCGATCGGTATCTGGCCAGCAGTTGGGCCGACAATGCGCTGGAAGCGCTTGGCGAAATGGCGCTGGAGTCCGGAGACCACGCGGCGGCCCGTTCGTTCTGGGAGCGCATCGTGCCGGCGGTGAAGGACGACGGGCAAGCGCCGACGTGGCTCGGCGTGCCCGACACCGATCTGGATTTGGCCGCCGTGCGAGCCCGGCTGGTGCTGGCGTCGATCCTGGAAGGATCCTCATCGCGGGCGGGGGAGGAATTGGCCCGGTTCGTCAAGCTCCACCCTGATACGCGGGGCTGGCTTGGAGGTCGACAAGTGAGCTATGCCGATGCCTTATCCGCCTTGGCGGCCGAAAGCGCCCTTTGGCCGCGACCCAAGCCGCGCGACGACTGGCCCACCTTCGCCGGCTCCCCGTCGCGCAACGCCATCGCCCCGAATCCGGCCGACGTGGCGGGCCCGGCTTGGCGCGTGCCGCTGAGCCAGGCTGGGACCGACCGCAAACGCGACTGGGGGCAAGTCGGCCCGCCAGCCCGGGTGGCCGAGGATGCGCGGAGTCCGCTGAGCTGTTTTCCGGTCGTGTCGGGCGGGAAGGTCTTCGTCAACCGTGGCAACGAGGAAATCCTCGCCCTGGATCTGGCGAGCGGTCGTCCGGCGTGGGGCAAGAGTGCGACGGTCTTTGAGGAGGAGACGGAAGACGATCGTGCGAAGGATCCCCGCCTCGCTGGGGCTCTCGGCGTCGCCCGGTGTACTGCTGCCGTGTCCGGCGACAGGCTCTACGCCCGGATGGGCACGCCGCTTACCAGCCGGCCGCACGACGTCTCCCCATCCACAGAGGACGGGTACTTAATCTGCCTCGATCTGGCTGGTCAAGGCCGCTTGGCGTGGAAGATCGTGCCCGAGCCGGGCTGGGCCTTCGAGGGCTCCCCGGTGGCCGATGCCGCCAACGTGTACGTGGCCATGCGCCGCAACGAAGTCCAGCCGCAAGCCTACGTGGCGTGCTTCGATGCCCAGAGCGGGCAGCTCCGGTGGCGCCAGTTTGTCTGCGCCGCGGACACTCCAGCAAGGGGGGGGCTGCCGGAAATCACCCACAACCTCCTTACGCTCCACCGGGACACGCTCTATGCGAGCACCAACCTGGGGGCTGTGGCGGCCCTCAATACCTGGGATGGGCTGTTGCGTTGGGTGAGCCTTTACCCGCGCAACCTGAAGGGCGACCTGGCAAAACCTCCGGCCCATGCGTGCCGAGACCTGACGCCCTGTCTTTACGACCGTGGCACGCTCTATGTGGCACCGGCCGATGCCCGGTCGATCTTCGCCCTCGACGCCGCCTCCGGTCAGATTCTGTGGCAGAGTGGACCAGAGTTGGAGGACGCGATCCACCTCTTGGGCGTCTCGCACGATTGCCTCATCGCCAGCGGGAGCCGACTCTATTGGATCAACCTCAAGGAGCCGGAGCAGGGCAAGTTGAAACACGTCTGGCCCGACGGGGCGGCGAAGCTGGGGTACGGCCGTGGCCTCCTGGCGGGGGATTGCGTCCTCTGGCCCACGCGGGAGAAGATTTATCAGTTCGACCATGCCTCCGGACGCCTTCAGAAGGCCATCGACCTGAAGGCCCGGGGAATCGGCGGCGGAAACCTGCTTGTCGCAGAGGGCCGCGTGCTGATTGCCGCACCCGACGAGCTGGGTGGGTGTGGAGGTGCGGCACCCCGCGCCGAGACTCCACCGC
>CAYTJV010000610.1:0-4652 GCA_964438165.1 uncultured Planctomycetaceae bacterium
ATGGAACCGAACCCCGATGATCTGAAGACGGGGAAGGTCATCGAACATCCGACGCAGGCCTTGCGCCAGGTTTTCCGTGGAACCATCATCACTAATGGCGGCTACGACAAGAAGAGAGGCGAGGCGGTGTTGCGGGCCGGGACGGCTGACCTCGTCTCGTTTGCGGCCAAGTTCATCGCCAATCCCGACCTGCCCCACCGTTTCGCCGAGGACGCGCCTCTGAACGAAGGCGATCCCACGACTTTCTACGGCTCCGGCCCGAAGGGCTACACGGACTACCCAACCTTGGAGGGGTGAGCCGAAGCCAATGCAGGCGGGACGGCGGTCGCGTCTATTGACGCCTTCGCCCACCCCCAAGGGGACAACGCAATACCCCTACGGTGTCCCGTTTCTGTCCCGTTCGCGCTCACGAGTCCAGTGGGAACCACAACTGGACGACACGGTTCCCTTGGGGGACGGCCATGCAATTATGGCATACTCCCCCGAACGTGGCCGAAAATCTCCCGGCGATGAGCATTGCCAAAGCTCCGCGCGATCGGCTAGGATATCGGTTTGCCCCGCACGGGGCGTCCCGTGTAGGGGGAGCCGGGTGTTGCGGGCGACAACTGTACTTGTGCGTGCTGTCGGGAATGGCCGTTCGTAGTCCCGCCTTTAGGCGGTATGCTTGGCGGCTTACCGGCTGAAGCCGGGACTACGAACTTGTGTCATTTCGTACCGTACATGGTATAGCCTCACCCTGTATAATACGTTAAGCGGTCTATTACACCACACGTTTTGATGGTTTCTGCGCCAGCCCCGCCTAACCGTCGCCGTGCCCTGCGATGAATCATGTTTGAAGCCCTCCAGGAGAACCTCACTTCTGCTTTAAGGACGCTCCGCGGTCGCGGGAAGCTGACCGAATCGAACATGCGCGAGGGGCTCCAGCTTGTCGAGCAGGCCCTCCTGGAGGCGGACGTCAGCCTGTCGGTGGCCAAGGATTTCATCGCCCAGGTCAGTCAACAGGCCGTGGGCGAGCGGGTGCTCAAGTCGCTCAACCCGACCAATCAGCTCATCAAGGTGGTGTACGACGAGTTGGTGGCCCTGATGGGCCCGGTGGACCATTCGCTCCACCTCCATCCCGGGGTGAGCCTCTTGATGCTGTGCGGGCTGCAAGGCTCGGGCAAGACGACCACCTGCGGCAAGCTCGGCCGCTTGATCCGCGAGCGCGGTCGCAAGCCGATGCTCGTGGCCGCCGACTTGCAGCGGCCGGCAGCCATCGAGCAGTTGCAGGTCATCGGCGGGCAGTTGGAGATCCCGGTCTACACGGAGCCGGGGGCCCACGATCCGGTGGCCGTGTGCCAGAACGCCGTGAAGCACGCCCGAGACAACGGGGCCGACGTGGTGATTTTCGACACGGCGGGCCGGCTGCACGTCGACCAGGAGCTCATGGAGCAGCTTTCGCGGATCGACCGCCGCGTGTCGCCGGACCAGGTGTACCTGGTCGTCGACGCGATGACCGGCCAGGACGCGGTCCACAGCGCCAAGGCCTTTAACGAGGCCCTGGAGCTCGACGGCGTGATCATGACCAAGCTCGACGGCGACGCCCGGGGCGGCGCCGCGCTGTCGGTCAAGAAGGTCACCGGGGTGCCGATCAAGTTCGTCGGCACCGGCGAGCACCTCGACGCCTTGGAAGAATTCCATCCCGACCGGATGGCCGGACGCATCGTGGGCATGGGCGATATCCTCACGCTGGTCGAGCAAGCGCAGCAGAAGTTCGACCAGGAGGAGATGCGCAAGCAGCAGGAGCGGCTTAGCAAAGGGGAGTTTACCCTCGACGATTTCCGCAAGATGCTCGACCAGACCCGAAAACTTGGGCCCTTGGACAAGGTCATGGGCTTGATCCCGGGCCTGGGCGACGTGACCAAGATGATCGGCGATGCCGACGCGGCGACGGAGATGAACCGGCTGGGCGGAATCGTCGACTCGATGACGCCCGAGGAACGCCGCAACCCCAACAAGCTCATCGACCAGAGCCGTCGCCGCCGGATCGCCGCCGGGGCCGGCGTTGAGCCGCACGAGGTCAACAAGCTCGTCAAAGAGTTCGACGGCATGGCCGACATGATGAAGCGGATGTCGGGCATGGGATTCCGCGGGCGGATCCAGGCGGCCCAGCAGCTCAGCCAGACGCTCATGAAGAACCCCAACGCCATGCTGGCCAAGCAGAAGAAGGGGACGGGCAAGCGATTGACGTCGGCAGAGCGGACCAAGCTCAAGAAGATGCGCGATCGCGAGGTTCGGCGGCGCAAGCGCGACGACAAGAAGAACCAAGGACAGTAACCGTTAGCGAGGAGCACTACGTGGCAGTTCGCATTCGCATGAAGATGATGGGCCGGAAGCACCGGCCGTACTTTCGGATTTGCGCCATGGAATCGCGGGTCCCGCGCGATGGGCGCGTGCTGGAAGAGCTCGGCACCTACGACCCGATGGTCCCTTACGAGGACGCGCGGGCCGTAATGAACGGCGAGCGGGTCCAGTACTGGTTGGGCGTCGGGGCGCAACCCACCGAGAAAGTGAAGATCCTGATCAAGAAGTACGGTCCCAGCGGCACCCGCCTGGAAAAACAGAAGGCGGCCCTGGACCGCTTGGCGCAGGAGCGCCGGCGGCCCACGCCTCCGCCGGTCATGCCGCCGGCCGAGCCCGAGCAAGAGCCCGAGCCGGAAGACACGGCGGAGGAATAAAGAAAGGGCCGCCTTCACGTGGTCGCGTCTCTCCGAGACGCGAGCCCGGTCTCGCCAAAGACCGGGCCACGTGGGTCTGGCAAATCGCCATGCGTTTCGACGTCCTCAGCCTGTTTCCCGAGATGTTCGCGGGCTACCTGGGCCAGAGTCTGTTGAAACGGGCGATCGAGCGGGGCCTGGTCGAGGTGCGGTTGCACAACATCCGGGAGTGGACAACCAACAAACACAAGAAGATCGACGATCGGCCGTTCGGCGGCGGGCCCGGCATGGTGCTCATGGTCGAGCCCGTGGTCCTGTGCGTCGAGGCGGTTCGCCGGCAAGACGCGGACCCCGGCCACCTGGTAATGCTCACGCCGCAAGGGCGGCGCCTGGAGCAGGCCGTAGTGGAACAACTGGCCCAACATCGGCGGATCCTGCTGGTGTGCGGCCGATACGAGGGATTTGACGAGCGGATCCGGCTGCTCCTCCAGCCGGATGAGATTTCGATTGGAGATTACGTGCTCAACGGCGGCGAGGTGGCCGCCATGGTGATGATCGACGCCCTGATCCGGCTCGTGCCGGGGGTGTTGGGCGATGAGACATCGAGCGTAGGCGACTCGTTTTCGGGCGAAGAGCGGCTCCTGGAAGCCCCGCAGTACACCCGGCCGCGGGTCTTCCGCGGACTGGAAGTGCCCGAGGTTCTCCTCAGCGGGAACCACGAGGAAATCGCCCGCTGGAGGCAAGAGACCGGCAGACGCCGGACGCGCGAGCGCCGCGCGGACTTACTGGAGCGAAAAAGCGATCGGCCCGCCGATCAGGAATAGAAAGAAGACAGAAAGATGGATGACAGAAAGATGAAGGAAAAAAAATGAGGGAGACAATGAAAAGATGGCGGCACAAGTAGTCCGTGTCTCCCATCTTCCTGTCTCCCATTTTTCTGTCATTCTTTCCTTTTCATTTTGAGAGAGGACAAGCCATGAGCGAGAAACTGATGCGGCTGGTCGAGAAGACCAGCATGAAGGAAGACGCCCCGAAATTCGACATCGGCGACACGGTCGACGTCCACTGCCGGATCCTGGAAGGCGACAAGGAGCGGATCCAGATCTTCAACGGCGTGGTGATTGCCCGCGCCGGATCGGGCACGCGGGCGACCTTTACCGTTCGTCGCATCGTGCAGAGCGAAGGCGTCGAGCGGAAGTTCCCCCTCCATTCCCCCCGGATTGCTAAGGTTGTCGTGCAGCGCTCGGCCGTCGTCCACCGCGCCAAGCTCTACTACCTCCGCGACCGCGTCGGCAAAGCCGTCCGCCTCCGCGAGCGCCGACCCGACGAAAAGAAACGCAAATCTTGATCTTTGCCTCGGAAATCGAGGACGATCATGAACACTGCTGAAATCGTGGATATTGGCGGCATTCAAGCCGTGAAGCTTCCGGAGGGGTTTCGCTTCGACAGCGGCGCAGTATCGATTCGTAGGGAAGGCGATGCGGCGATTCTTGAGCCGGTGAAGCGTACGATGTGGCCGGAAGGTTTCTTTGAGGTTTACTCTTCGCCGAAGTGCTCGGCCGCGGACCTTGGGAAGCCTTCGATCGCTTCACTCTTGGGCGTGCCACCCGGCGCACAGCCTCTCACTATCCCCTTGCCCGACCCGACCGCTGAAAGTTGAAATTCAAAGTCTGACCCTGGCTTACCCACAACGCCCACGATGCGAATTACCTCACGTTCCACCGATTCCGCACCTTCCGCCGCCTCACGCTCGCGGATTCCGTAGTCAACCCCAAGCAACTGGGAATGGAAAGGTGATCGTAGCTGCTTGTTGTGGCACGGTCTCCCGACCGTGCCACCGCCCCGACCGAAGGTCTCCTCTTCCTATACACTGGTGGATAGCTTCCCGACGCATTACCATATGGGCGGACTGATCGCCACCGGGAGTGGCTCACATCGGGGGACCTTCGGTCGCAG
>CAYTJV010000611.1:0-4642 GCA_964438165.1 uncultured Planctomycetaceae bacterium
CTCGGGGCTGGATCCTGAAGAGCGCGAGGCGATGCTGGGGCGCGTGCGGATCCTGGCCGAGAGGATGGGCAAGTCGGTGCTCATCTCCACCCACATCCTCCCCGACGTGCAGGCGATCTGCGATACGGTGGTGATTCTGGCCAAAGGCCGGGTGCGCGTGGTGGATCGGCTGGAAACGCTCCGCCGGCCGACCTCGCCGATCTGGCACGTGCGCGTGCTGGGTCAGGCCGGCAAGCTGGCCGCTCGCATGCGCCGGGAAGGGTTGGAGGTCGAGGCGGAGTCGGGCGACACGCTGGCCGTGTCGGCCGCCGACGGGGCGGTGGTCCAGCGGGTGTGGGAGTGGGCGAGGGAAGCGGGCGTGGGGATCCGCGCCCTGGTCCCCGCCCAGAATTCCTTGGAGCAGATCTTCCTGGATGCCGTTGGCGAGGGAAACCATGCCGATTCATGATCTGGGCTACCGCGCCTGGCAGGGCGCGCTGGTTCCGCAAATCGGCCGATTCTGGGTCATTGCCCAAACGGGCATCCGGCTGGCTTGGCGCAACCTGTGGCTGCGGCGTCTGTTGCTCTTGTCATGGCTCCCGGTGGTCCACGTGGGGGCCTTGCTGTTGGCCTACGAGCAAGTGCTTGCCCACGAGCAGGTACTGGCCCACGGGCACGTATTGGTCCCCCACGGGCGTCCGGGCGAGACCATTGTTCCGTGGCTCCAACAGATTCCGATTTCGGAGAACCGCCATCAGGTTTGGGCCTGCCTGTTGTGGTTTTTCTTTCGCTATCCGCAGCTCTTCGTGATGATTTTCGTGGTGGGGCAAGTGGCTCCGGCACTGGTGGCGCAGGACGTGCGGACCAAGGCCTTCCTGCTCTACTTCTCCCGCCCACTGACGCGGTTCGAGTACGTGCTGGGGAAGATGGCCGTAGTCTGGTTCTACCTGATGCTGATCTCCGCCGTGCCGGGGCTGTTGTTGTACGTGCTGGGAGTGCTGCTCTCGCCGGACTTGAGCGTGGTGCTTTCCACCTGGGACTTGCCGCTGAGGGTCCTGGCCGCCTCGGCCGTGCTGATGGCGCCGACCGCGGCGGTGGCGCTGGCTCTTTCGTCGTTGACGGCGGAGACCCGCCACGCCACGTTCGGTTGGTTTGCCTTGTGGGCGCTCGGCTGGGCGACGTATGCCATCCTGAAAGTAAACATGCCTGGCGGCGCCGACCCGCATCGATGGGACTTCGTGTCGCTGTATCATACCCTTGGGACGGTGCAATATTGGGTTTTCGGCCTGAAACACGAGCTTGCCGGCCAGGTCTTGCCCTTGCCGTCGCAGGTGAGCTTCTTGCCGGTGCCTTCCCAGGTGCAGGTTTGGCCGGCGGCGGTCGAGGTGATCGCCATCACGCTGGTGGCGCTGGCGGTCCTGTTCCGCCGCGTTTCGTCTCCGATGCGGATCTGAGGAGCTGTAAGAAGATGAGTGGACCGATGGTCGTAGGGCAAGCAGCTTGCTTGCCCGTCGTGCGTGCAGTGCGGGCAAGCAAGCTGCTTGCCCTACGGTGAGGGCGATGATTTCACTGGAGCACGTGACGAAACTCTACGGCGCGGTGATCGGCGTGAACGACATCACCCTGTCGCTTCCGCGGGGCGCGTACGGGTTGATCGGGCCGAACGGATCGGGCAAGAGCACGCTTTTGAACCTGATTACGGGCCAGTTGCGGCCGACGTTGGGGAAGGTCCGCGTCTTCGACGCCGGTCCGTGCAACAACTCGGCGGTGCTCCAGCGCCTGGGGGTATGTCCGGAGCACGACGCGCTGTACGCCGACGTGAGCGGCCTGGATTGGGTCGCCTACCTGCTCCGGCTCCATGGGTTCGGCCGCCGCGAGGCGCGGCGGCGGGCGGAAGAGTCGCTCCAGCGCATGGGGATGGCCCACGCCATGGGCCGCCGCATGGGCAGTTACTCGCGCGGGATGCGGCAGCGGACGAAACTCGCGGGCGCCTTCGCGCATGACCCGGAGCTGCTGATCCTCGACGAGCCGCTCAACGGCCTGGACCCAATCGGCCGCCACGAGGTCACTGTGCAATTGCAGGACTGGATCCGCCGCGGCCGCGGGCTCCTTCTGGCCAGCCACATGCTGCACGAAGTGGAAGCGGTCACGCAGTCGTTCTTGCTGATCTGCGGCGGGCGGCTGTTGGCCTCCGGCTCGGCCGAGGAGGTCCACACGCTGCTGGCCGAGATCCCCAACGAGATCCGCATCCGCACCAACGACGCTCCCCGGCTCGCCCGGCGCCTGGTGGAGGAGCAGGTGGTGGAATCGATCCGCTTCGGCGACGGCGGCCAGAGCCTCACGGTGGCCACGCGCAATCCCGCCGCCATCTACGCCCGGCTCCCGCAGTGGATCGAAGGCACCGGCATCCAGGTCCGCGAGCTCCGCTCGACCGACGAATCGCTCCAGGCCCTGTTCAACGCGCTGATGCGAATCCATCGGGGGAACGTATGAGGATCATCCGTGCCATAGGGACCGTGTTTGCCTTCGAGTGCCGGCGGGCGATGGGCTGGCGGCGCGGGCTGGTGGTGCTCGGGCTGGCTTCGTTCCCGGCCGCAATCCTCTGGCTCATTCGGCGCGAGGGAGGACTGCTCGATCGGCAAGAGGCCTGGCCCATCGCCCTGTTCGTGCTGGTGCCCGAGCTCGTCTGCCTGCTGGGGCTGCTCCTCTGGATCACGCCGCTGGTACAAACCGAGGTGGAAGGGAAGACATGGCCTTACCTGGCGGTGCGGCCGGCCGGCAAGTTGCCGATTTTATTGGGAAAATACGCCGCGGGCGTGCTGTGGAGCATCGTGACCGGCTGGTTGGCCCTGGCGTTGGCGGCGGCGGTCCTCCTCTGGCCGTTACACCATGGCGCGATGAATCCTTTGCTGCGGAAGTCCTTGGAATCGATGGGGCTCCGCGCCGATGCGACCCAGGCCGAGGCCGAGGCGTTCTACGCTGCCCTCAAACCCGAGGACAAGGCCCGGGCCGACGCCTCGGTCGCGACCGCAGCGACCCCGCCGGCGGCTCCCGGCCTCGGACTGCCGGTCTGGAAAACGTTGGCCGGCCTGGTGGCGCTTTCCTCGGTGGCTTACGGAGCCCTGTTCGCGCTGTTGGGAGTGGTGTTTCTTCGCCGCGGCATGATCGTCGCCGTCGCCTACACGCTGATCGAGTTCGTTGTGCGTATTATCCCGGCAATGGTCAGGCAACTTACGGTGCAGTATCATCTCCAGAGCCTGCTGGTACACTGGATGCATTGGGACGAAGGAACTCGGGGGATGGAGCCCTTCTTCGGCGCCGCCGGTCCCTGGGAGAATGTGCTGGTTCTCCTGGGATACACGGTATTCTTGCTCGGCGTGGCCGCGGCGATCCTCCTCCGCCGCGAACTGGTGACGACCACGGAAGCCGCCTAAGGCCGCGACCGCTGGTCGCGCCTTTGGAGTGCGGCGACTCGTCGCCGCTTTCTTTTTGCCGTAGCAGAAGCCCTTGCCCAAAGAAAAAAGAAAGCGGCGACAGGTCGCCGCACTCCAAAGATGCTCAACAGCCTCCGCCCATCGTGGGCAGGATGCAGACCTCGCTTTCCGGGCGCACCGGGGTGTTGAGGCCCTGGGCGGCGATGACTCCGTCGACCGTGAAGGTGACGTAGGGGAGAATCTTGCCGCCGCTGAGAATCTGTCCTTGAATGCCGGGGTGGACGCGATCCAGCGCGCAAAGGACCTCGGCCAGGTTGCCGCCCGGCACTTGCGCCCGGCGGGCGCCGCCGGTCACGTCCTTGAGCAAGAGGGGAATCGTCACGGTAGCCATGCGTTGCGAGCCTATCGTGCCATCGTCCCGGCATTATAGGTCGGATCGTTCGTGGGGCCGTAGCCGAATTCGCCAGAATTCGGGAGTCGAGAAGCACGTACCCCGAATCCTGGCGAATTCGGCTACATGCAGATCGATACGTCTTTCGCTGGATGATGACACAACCCGTTAGAGTACGTTGGCGCCATCCGGCGGCCCGTCGGCGGCCGCTCTTTGCAGGCGAGGCCACGCGGTCGGCCCAGACGGCAGGGCTTGCGTCGTCGGCGCTCGCAAAGAGCAGTTGTTGGAAACGAACAGGAATTGGGATGTTGACGGGACCCGGCTTCCGAGCGTACTTTAAGAAGAGCGCTACGATGGCGGGACCGACGCGGCCAAGCCGCCGCGCGGCTCCCTTTCCTAAGCACTCTCCCAATCCGCGATCCGGCAGACGTCTATGCACGCCAATAGGGCTTTCGAGCTCGGGGTTGGTTACCTGGATAGCCAGGAGCTGGAAATGGCATTGATCGCCTTCGGCGAGGCGATCCGCTTGGACCCGAAGATGGCGCAGGCCTTTAATGGGCGGGCCGTCGTCTTGGGGCTGAAGGGCGAATTCGAGAAGGCCCTCGCCGATGCCTCCGAGGCCCTCCGGCTCGACCCGTGGGAACCCGAGTACTACCGCACCCGAAGCTACGTGTACGACCAACTGGGCGACAAGGAAAAGGCCGCCGGCGACCTGGAAAAGGCCGACCAGTTGGCAGCCCAATGGGCGGCACGCTCGGAAGCCACGTAAGGAGCGGCCGTTCCAAAGTAGCAGGCACACTCCGTGTGCCGTCCGCGGAGCGAGTCAAGAGGGCGGCGG
>CAYTJV010000612.1:0-4632 GCA_964438165.1 uncultured Planctomycetaceae bacterium
AAATTCACGGTGCAACCGTGGACCTTAACGCCAAAGGCTAGGGCCTCCTTGTGGACGTTGTGGCCGTAGAAACCCTCGCCGCAGAACGAGGAGATCAGCGCCGGATGGATGTTCAACACGCGGTGGGTGAAATCGTCCGGGATGGTAAGCTGCTTGAGGAATCCGGCCAGGACCACCAGTTCGGCGCCGGACGCGCGGACCCGGTCGAAGATCGCGCGGCTGTACTCGTCCTGGGACAAGAAGTCCTTGCGCTCGAAGACGGCCAGCGGAATGCCCGCCATCTCAGCGAAGCGGAGCCCCTTGGCGTCGGGCGTGCTGGAGACGACGAGCCGGACGAGGCAGTCGAGCTCGCCGGCCCTGATCCTCTCGATCATGTTGCTCAGTGATCGGCCGGTGCCGGAGATCAGCACGGCGATCGGCAACGGCAGTCGCGCATTGGAGTTTGGGACCGACATGGTGGATTCCTCTGGATTCGATTGAGCGGTCAGCGATCAGCCGTCAGCTTTTAGCCGTCAGCCATCAGCAAAGATGTCGCCGCACCTTCGCAAGCCGTCGAACTGAGTACTCGGTACCCAGTACTCAGTATCGAGCACCGGTGCGGTTGGACCTTCTCGGCGGTTCCTGTCGGCTGTGAGTTAATTGCTGGAAGCTGACTGCTGAAAGCTCTATTCTCCCGCCACCACCTTCACGTACAGCACCAGCGGGTGCCCCGCCGCCTTGACTTCCGCGCGGACGGCCCCAGTGGTCACGTCCAAAAGGGAGGTCAGCGACTGGACCAGTTCCTGGTCGTTGGGCACGCTATTGGGCAGCAGGATGCAGTTCAAATCGAGCGTCAACGTCTCCTGCTCGACGTACTTCTTGAATGTTGCCAGGGCCGCCTGCAGTTCCGTCGAAGGCGTGATCGCCACCACGCGGATCCGGTCGGTGTACTCGCAGCCCATTTCCCTGCGCTGGTTCTGGACGGCGTGAACGACTTCCCTGGCAAGCCCCTCCGCAATCAGTTCGGGGGTCAAGTCGGTCGACAACACCACCACGGCCGAACGACCCTGGGCAGCCGTCCAACCCTCCTTGGCCTGCAAGCGGACCTGGAGATCGTCGGCGTCGAGCGTGACCTGGCCGTCGGAGAGCATGAACGCGATCTTGCCGTCCGCCTCCAGGGACTTCATCAGGCTGGCGGCATCGGTCTCGGCCAGGAGCGTCCTCAAGTTCGGCAGGCGTCGACCGAGCCGCGGACCGAGGCGTTTCAGGTCGGGCAGCACGCTGTAGGTGATGTACTGGTCGGCCTTGGCGGCGAACTCGACCCGCTGGACGTTGAGCTCCTCGGCAATCAACTGGGCGTGCTCTTCCAGCCACGCCTGGTGCGCGGCGTCGGCCAGCACGACCTCCACCAGGGCAAGCGGCTGGCGGACCTTGAGCTTCGCCCCCATCCGAGCACTGCGGCCTAAGGACACGATCTCCCGGACCAGGGCCATGCGCTGGGAGAGCTGTTCGTCGATCGCGGCAGACTCCGAGGCCGGATAGTCGCAGAGGTGGACACTCTGGAGCGTCCGGCCGGCAAACGCCTTCACCGCCAGGTTCTGCCACAAGGCATCGGCCAGGAAAGGGACGAAGGGGGCGATCAGGCGGGCCGTGGTGAGGAGGCACTCGTAAAGCGTCCAGTACGCGTCGGACTTCTCCTGCGACGGACCGTGGCTCCAGAACCGCTCGCGGCTGCGCCGCACATACCAGTTCGACAGGGCGTCGACGAACTCGCTCAGCCGGGCACAGGCCGCGAAGTTGTCGTAAGCGTCCAACGACGCCACCACGATCGCCGTGGTGCGGTGCAGCTCGCTGAGAATCCAGCGGTCGAGCTCCCCGCGATCCCCCAGCGGCCGGTAGCCCGCGGCCATGGCCAGCGTGGCCGGCGCTAACTGCCCCGGATCGCCCACGATCGAAGCTGCCGGGTCGAAGCCGTCGATATTCCCGTAGATGACGAAGAAGCTGTACACGTTCCAGAGCCGGAGCAGGAACTCGGGCACGCTCTCCTTGATCGTCGTCTCGCTGTAGCGGATCGACGTCCACGGCGGCTGATTGGCGAAGAAGTACCACCGCAACGCGTCGGCGCCGTAGCGGTCGAAGATCTCCTGGGGCTCGCGGTAGTTCCGCTTGCTCTTGGACATCTTGCCGCCGTCTTCGCCGAGCATCAGCCCGAGCACGATGCAGTTGCGGAAGGGGTGTGGATACGGAATCGCAGGGGTTGGCGAGTCCTTAAAGTTCCCCGCCTTCGCCGTGTCCGACGCACTCTCCTCTTCGCTGAACAAGAGCGTGCTGATCGCCAGTAGGCTGTAGAACCAGCCCCGAGTCTGATCGAGGGCCTCGCTGATGAAATCGGCCGGGAACTGGTCGGCCAGCCGCTGGCGCGAGCCGGGCTGGTTCGGATAGCCCCACTGGGCAAAGGGCATGGCCCCGGAATCGAACCAGCAGTCGATCACCTCCGGCACGCGGCGCATGCGGCTGGCGGGAGCTTTGGGCGAGTCGTAGGTAACGGCGTCGATGTACGGCTTGTGGACCTTCAAGTGGTCGGAGAGATCAGGACGTGCCCGCTTTGCGTTCTCCCAAACTTCAACGCCCTGCACGCCGGGCTTGGCCAGCAATTCCTCGTAGCTGGCCACGGCCTCGGCGTAGCCGGTCTTCTCGCAGACCCAAATCGGCAGCGGGGTGCCCCAGAATCGCTCGCGCGACAGGGCCCAATCGACGTTGGTCTCCAGGAAATTGCCGAACCGTCCGTTGCGGATGTGCTCCGGGACCCAGTGGATCCGGCGATTGTTGGCCAGCATCCGCTCCTTGAACCGCGTGGTGCGAATGAACCAACTGCGGCGCGGATACTGGATGAGCGGGTCCTCTTCGGCGCGCCAACAGAACGGGTAGTCGTGGAGATATTGCTCCTGATGGAACAGGAGCCCGTCGGCCTTGAGCTTGCGGATGATGTCTCTGTCGGCGTCCTTGACCCAGCGGCCCTGATAGTCGGGGGCCTCGGCGGTGAATTTGCCGTCCGGAGCGACCGCGCAGATCAGCTCCGGCCCTTGCCCATCGACGAATCGCGTCTGCTCGCTGAGGAGCACGTCGTAGTCGACCTCGCCGAATGCAGGGGCCTGGTGGACGACTCCGGTTCCCGTGTCGATAGTGACGAAATCGGCCGCCACCACGCGCCACGCGATGTGCTGCTCGCCGCCGGCCCTTAATCGGCCCATGGCCTCGCCCAAGCTTTTCCAATAGCAATCCAACGGCGGCACATAGCGGCGTCCGAGGAGATCCTCGCCGCGCACGGTCTTCTCGACGTGGGCCTTCTTGCCCGCCTTGGCGGCAACGGTCTCCACTAGGGCCGATGCCAGAATGAGCTTGCGCTCATCGCCCGGCATGCTTACGACGGCGTACTCAAGGTCGGGCTTGACGGCGGCAAACTGGTTGCTCGGCAACGTCCAAGGCGTGGTCGTCCAGACCAAGAGATCGGTCCCCGGCTCATCCACCAGCGGAAATCGCACGTACACGCTGGCGTCGGCGACCTGACGATAGCCCTGTCCCACTTCCCCTGAGGAGAGCGCCGTGCCGCCCTGGGCCCACCACCAAACGATTTTGTGCCCCTGGTAGAGCAGCCCGCGGTCGAAGAGGTTCTTCAGGGCCCACCAGACGCTCTCCACGTAGCTCTGATGGTAGGTGACGTACGCCTCATCGAGCTTAATCCAGAAGCCGAGCCGCTCAGTGAGCTGCTCCCACTCCTTGACGTAACGGAAAACGCTTTCCAAGCACTTGTGGATGAACGGTTCGACCCCGAACGACTCGATTTCGGCCTTGGCGTGGATCCCCAGCTCCTTGCAGACCTCGACTTCCACCGGCAAGCCATGCGTGTCCCAGCCGGCCTTGCGCTCGCAACGGAAGCCGCGCATGGTGCGGTATCGGGGAAAGAGATCCTTGATGGCCCGGGTTAGGCAGTGGCCGGGATGTGGCATCCCGTTCGCCGTGGGAGGGCCCTCATAGAAGACGAACGCCGGTGCCCCCGTGCGTGCGGTCAGTGATTTTTCGTAGATTGCTTCGTCTTTCCAGAAACGACGAATCTCCTCCTCCAGCCGCGGGAATGAGAAATCTCTCTCAACAGGATCGAACATGGGACAAGTACCGCCGGGGCGTTTCCGAACGAAACCCCCAGTAAACCGCGCAAGAGGGATTGTTTCAACCCCAAGCAACCCATCCCGATAGTGCATATGTGCCACCTGTGCGACGGGTAGCGGCCTGAACGGACTGGGATTGCGATACGCCCAGTGGTAGCATTAGGGAGAGACGATGGGCGGGTTTCAAGCACTGGCGGGATAAGTTGATACCCCATGAGTACAGCGCGCGTCTATGAGGAAATCGTCGAGTTCATTGCGGCGGGCACCAGCCCGAGCGGAATCGTATGGTGGAGAATCGGGCCCAACGTGCTCTGTGAGTACTGCCTGATTCACGAAGACGACACTTTCTTCGGCTGTGAAGTCGACCATATCATCAGCCAGAAGCACGGCGGCCCCACCGAGCCCGAGAACCTTGCCTACGCGTGTCTGCCGTGCAATGTGCAGGCATGATGCCTCCAATCTTGACAGAGATCGATCCTCGGTTTTT
>CAYTJV010000613.1:0-4629 GCA_964438165.1 uncultured Planctomycetaceae bacterium
CTGGGCGACCGTGGTCTGGGCGCCGCCCAACCAGATCGCGGCCGATACGGCCGTACTGACGAGCCACAGAATTCTCCGCATGTCCTTTCTCCCTAAGATCGAGTTGTAAAGACCATGGTAAGACAGACCACTCTCTGAAGCCAGGATAGGGGGGACACACCAAGAGGCAAGAGCGGTCCCGCGCAAGGCGAAGGTGTCCGGAAGTAACACTGTGGCAACTAACGAGTTGCGCGCTGCTTGGCTCACTGAGCAGGAGGGGTGGACAGGGCCGTCTTTTTGATAAGGGTGGCCGGATCCATGACGGCGGTCTCGGGCTTCAGGAAAGCTTCTCCAAGGAAAAGATCTGAGTCTGCCAAGCGGGCGCATCCAGGTAGAGTCCCCTGGATTTCAGGTCGTTCCCATGGTCGGTAGTTCCTAGGGGAAAGACATCATTTACCGGTAACAATTCTAGCGCGGCCCCACGCCAGGGCAAGCAGCAACGATCCGACAATCTCGAAGATCCCATAGGCCAGGACCGCAGTCACGGCCGCCGTGCCGCCGAAGTTGCCGGTCACAATCACCAGGCCGACGCCGACGTTGCGCAGCGAGGTTGTGAGCGTCAAAGCCCTGCGGTTGTCATGTCCCGGACCGCCCAGCAGCCAGCCGGCAGCCCAACTCGCCACGAGCAACGCCGACATCGCGACGTAACCACGGAGCCGAATCTCCGCCAACAGGGGAAAATAGACGACGAGAACGAGGCCGAATGTCGCCAGATTAAGGACCGCGCTAAAGAGGTTTGCCGGTCTCTGCAGTCTACTGGCTAGTCCCGGTAACCAATGGCGTACGCCAAGCCCCAGGCACAGCGGCGCCAGTTGGGTCACCAGCAGCGTGACGACGATCTTGGCGGCATCGACTTGCAGCGATTCGCTTCCCGACATGAGCGGCAAGAGGAGGTACAAAAGAACCGGCGCGGCAATTGCAGACGAACCTGCCAGCATCACCATCCAACCCACGGCGGCGGCCACATTCCCCTTGGCGAGCTTGGTGCAACCGGGAGCGAACGGCGCGCCGGGGCAGACCGCAAGAATGAGAAACCCAGCCGGGACCGTCGGGTCGGCAGGTTGAAACAAGAGCAACAAGCCCACCGTGACCGCGGGCACGCAGAGGTAGTTTGCCAACGCGGCCTTCGTCGCCAGCCGCCAGTTCCTGGCTACGGCGGCCAACTCGGCAAAACTCACGCCCAGCCCGATGGCGACCATCATTTCGATGAGCGTGATCGGGACGAGGATATTGATGAACTGGGCTGCTGTCATGGTTGTAGTGCCGTCATTCCTCTTCAATGAAGACTTCCAGCCGGCTCTCGCGCACGGCCTTCATAAGAACCTCGTGGTCGCGTTCACTTTGGTCGGCATAGGCGATTGCGAAGTCGGCAATGGCCTTGTCGAAGGCGTCGCTCTTGCCCAGGTAGCCGCTGATCTTGGCTGGTTCGCCGGAGCGGGCATGCGCGTGGGCCAGCGTCCAGCCGCACAAGCCGGCATACTGGAGCATGACGCTCGGCGTGAACACCTCGACGAGAGGCTTGATCTTCATGTCCTTGAGCTGACGGACGTAGAGTTGCCGGCCGAGGTCCCCTTCGGTCCAGCCGAGAAAGATGTCGCTGGCCGATTGCATCATCCGGCAGCCGTGCACGACTCGCTGACCGTGGTTGGAGTGCAGGCTCTTGCCCGCGTAGGCTTCGAGGACCGAGGGACCTGCCTGTTTGACCTGGAGGAAGAGCGGGTCATGCTCACTCGCCATCAGGAGCATGATGGCACAGGCGGTTCCAACGCTGCCGACGCCGACCACCTTTATCGCAAAGTCCATGACCTTGTAACGGTCCAGGAGCAGACGCCGGTCTTCTTGCATGCTTTCCCGATAGCGTGCAAATCCCCGTTGGACATTCGCGTTATGCGCCTCTCGACTCTGTTCGCGCGGATGAAAGATCAGGGGCGGGTTTTCCTTGATTGCCGGGGCAAGGCCGGCGGTGGTCACGAGTTCCGGAAACTCATGTTCCAGTACGCTGCGCTGGCGGGCTTTCGCCAGGCGCTTCTGGACACGCTTGCGGGCTTCTTCGTCCTGGATTGTCGGGATCAGTTTTTCAACATCAATGCTCGCATACCACACGTCCAGGACCCGCATATCGCTATATTCCGCCATGCGTTCACGATACGACCGCACGCAGGTAAGCACGGCATCGCGGGCGCTATCTTCGCTGAAGCCGTTGTTGCGGCAAGCCAGCACAAAGCTGGCGGCCAGGCGTTTCACATCCCACTCCCAGGGGGCGGGCAGCGTCTCGTCCAGGTCGTTGATATCGAAGATCACGCGCCGTTCGGGCGTGGCATACGAACCGAAGTTGAGCAAGTGAGCATCGCCGCACGCCTGCACTCGTAGCCCGGTTGCCGGAGTAGAGGCCAGGTCCGCGGCCATGTTCAGCGCCGCTCCTCGATAGAAGGTAAACGGCGTCTGCATCATGCGGCCGTAGCGAATGGGGATCAGCTCCGGGATGCGTCCCTTGTTGGATTCTTCAAGCAACTGAACAGGATCAGGGCGGTCGCGCGGCGCCTCCCAGACCGCGTGCGCCGTGCGTGGGCATTTTTCTCGCAGGCTCTTGCCCATCTCGCGGAGTTCTGCCGGCGAAGGATGCGACTGGAAGGCCGGGCTTGTCTCGGTGGAGGGCTGCGGTTCGGACTGCTTGGATGGCTTTTTGAGTTTGCCCATGGTACAACCCTCCGTTTTCTTGGTAGTCGTCTACAAAAGAAGAAATGGGTACATGGCACTATCTTTTACGGTGAATCGCAAAGCATCATCTGCTGCACGTCGGCGAGCGGTTGCTGACTCACGCGCATCAGCCCCTCGCCCGGACGGTCGATGTCGGCGATCATTAGAATCACCAGCGAGAACGCTGCCGCGAGCAGCGGCGTGCCTCGCAGTCGCCGCGTCCCCGACATGCCGACTTGATATCCCACGGCCAGCATCGACAGCACCGACAACAGATATACGGCCAACCACACCGTCCCGGGAATCCGGTACTGCAATCCGACCGTCTTGCGGCTTTGATGCAGGTCAATCAGTTCGTTCAACCCGGCGATGAACAAGCAGCGCAGCTCGGAGTCCATGTCTGTCTGGACCAGCGCTTTCGCTTGAGACCACAGGCGGCCGTGAAGTTCTTCCGATTTGTTCATCGCCTCTTGGACGCTCTCGACCGTGACAGTCAAGCGGACGTCGGCGTACTCGCGCAGCAGTCGCCGGACTTCCAAACCTTGAGTCTGCGGCAGCAAGGCGGCGCGCAGATACGTGGTTCCGATGGCGTTTGCCTCCTGCAGCACCAATTGCCTGCGAGCGTCGAACCGGGAGGCCGTCATTCCAAAGGTGAAGGCCAGAATGAACGCGAGCAGCCCCAGCACGGCCCCCACTAAGGATCCCAGCGGGGCCTCCGGTTCTTTCTCTTTCTTCCGCCGCAGTGCGACTCCCGCCAGGGCGGCTCCCGCTTCAACCGCGCCTATGCAGATCGCCAAAGTGAGCACGAACACGGCCCACAACGGCAGCTTGCTGATCCACTCGCCGAAATCCATGTTCCCCTCACTTTCCTGTGCCACGACTGAGTTTCCAACCCCGCCGCATGTCCAGGGCAACCCAGCCGCACCCGCCGCCTTGCGACGGCGAGCGCAGCCGGTTGAACGGATTCAGCTTCTCATGCAGCCACGGTTACTCCCGCAGTGCGGCGACCCGCTTGGCTTCTTCGAGCTTTTTCTCATCGCTCGCCGTGAGGCCGCTCTTGCCGAGCTCGATGACGACCTTCTTGAGCCCGCCGGTGAACTTGAACGGGACGTGGTAATCCTCGGTGACGGGTGTGCCGGTGTCCTCGCCGCAGTCCAGCGTTTCGTCAAGTGAGAGGCGGAATGCCAGCGTGCGCTCGATGCGGCTTGTGGCGACGGTCTTGCCGTCCACTTGGATCGTGCCTGTGCCGCCTTTGCCGAGACCTGGGCCGTCATACTTGAAGTCGTAAACGATGGTGTGCGCGCCCGGCGAGAGTTTGTCCTTACCCTGGACATAATAGCGGGCGACAGCAGCGAGGTTGTAGCAGAAGACCGGCTTGCCCTTGAGCAGATATAGCCCCCAACCGCTGAAGCGCCCGCCATGCGTGAGCAACATGCCTTCCGCGCCGCCCTTGGGGATGTCCACCTCGGCTTTGATCTGCCAGGATTTGTTCTTCGTGTCCGGCGCTGCGCCCTCGGGGATGCGCACAAGGCCGGGGTAGTAGGTGAACTCGTCCCGCCCGCGCGTCAGGCTGGGCCGGATGTTCACATCGAAGCGGTTAATCCTGCTGTTCTCGATCGGCAGCACATTGTATTTCTCGGCTTCCTTCCAGAAGAGGTTTTGCAGTTCCTTGAGCTTGGCGGGCTCTTGGGCTGCGAGGTTGTTCGCCTCGGAGAAGTCCTCGCTGACCTTGTAGAGTTCCCACTTGTAGTCGAGGACGGCAGGCAGTCGGCCCTGCACTTCGGCTGTCGTGTCCCACGGAGCAACCCCCGGTGTACTGGCGGCCACCCAGCCGTCATGGTAGATGGCGCGGTTGCCGAACATCTCGAAGTACTGCGTCGTGTGCTTCGATGG
>CAYTJV010000614.1:0-4606 GCA_964438165.1 uncultured Planctomycetaceae bacterium
GCGCGGCCGCGTTCGACGAGCTGCTGCGGATCATTCGCGAGGAAGAGCCGCCGCGGCCCAGCATCCGGCTGAGCAGCAGCCATTCGCTGCCATCGATCGCCGCCAACCGGCAGATCGAGCCCAAGAAGCTCAGCACGCTCGTGCGCGGCGAGCTGGACTGGATTGTGATGAAGGCCCTGGAGAAGGACCGCACGCGGCGGTACGAGACGGCCAACGGGTTTGCCCAGGACATCGATCGCTATCTGAGCGACGAGCCGGTGCAGGCGTGTCCGCCTTCGGCGGTTTACCGCTTCAAGAAGTTTGCCCGGCGGAACAAGGCGGCACTCTCAGTTACCGGCTTGATCTTGTTCTTCCTCGTGCTGCTGGGCAGTAGCATCGGCTGGACGGTTCGGGATCGCGCGGCACGGCAGGCGCGAGTGTCGGAGCAGGTCGAGCTGATCCTCGAGGAGGTGGGACGCTTCGAGCAGGAGCAGAAGTGGCCGGAGGCGCTCGTGGCGGCGAAACGGGCCGAGGCGGTGCTGGGCACCGGCGAGGCGTCGGAAGACCTGCAAGCCAGCCTCCGGCAGGTGGTGGCCGACCTGGAAATGGTCCAGCGCTTGGAGGAAATCCGCCTCCTCACGAGTGAAATCAGGGAGGACGGATTTGACTACGAGGGTGCCAACCGGCACTACGCGACGGCGTTCCAGCAGTACGGCGTCGATGTGGACGTGTTGCCGGCCGACGAGGCGGCTGCGTGGTTACGGTCACGGGCGGGGGTGTTCCCCGCGCTAATCGTCGCCCTGGACTACTGGGCCCTGTGTCGCCGTGCGGTGAAGGACGAGGCCGGGGCCAAAACTCTGACCGAGTTGGCGCAGGCGCTGGACGCGGACGCATGGCGCCGTCGCGTGCGCGAGGCCCTGGCGGCAAGAAATGAGAAGGCCCTGGACGAGTTGGCCGGCTCGGAGGACGTCGCACGCCAGGCGCCGAGCACGGTGGGGCTGGTCGCGCGGGCGCTGGAGAAGAACGGGAGACCGGAGCGCGCGTTGGAGGTCTTGGGCCGAGCGCTGCGGGAACATCCCGACGACTTCTGGCTCCACTTTGACGCGGCCACGGCCAATCATTCGTGTCGGCCGTCACGCGGCGATGAGGAGTTCCGCCACCTCACAGCGGCACTGGCGCTGCGGCCCCGAAGTGTCGCCGCGCTCAACAACCTCGGCGCTACCCTGGATTATCAGAAGAGGCCGGACGAGGCCATCGCCTACTACCGCAAGGCCATCGAACTCGACCCGAAAGACGCCCCGCCCCACTACAACCTCGGCGTTATCCTCGCGGATCAGGGGAAGCTCGACGAGGCTATCGCTTGCTACCGCAAGGCCATCGAACTCGCCCCCAAATTCGCCTCGGCCCACAACGGCCTCGGCAACGTCCTGAAGGACCAGGGAAAGCTCGACGAGGCCATCGCCTGCCACCGCAAGGCGATCGAACTCGACCCGAAATCCGCATGCGCCCACCTCAACCTCGGCGTTGACCTGTTGAACCAGGGGAAGCTGGAGGAGGCCATCGCCTGCTACCGCAAGGCCATCGAACTCGACGAGAAATTCGCCCTCGCCCACTCAAACCTCGGCGGCGCCCTGTCCAACCAGGGGAAGCTGGACGAGGCCGTCGCCTGCTTTCGCAAGGTCATCGAACTCGCCCCAGAATCCACCCTGGCCCACAACAACCTCGGCCACGCTCTGGCTCGACAGAAGAAGCTGGACGAGGCCATCGCCTGCTACCGCAAGGCCATCGAACTCGATCCGAAATCTGGCGGGGCCCACAATAACCTTGCCTGGCACCTCGCGACGGCGGACGACATCAAGCTCCGCAACCCCAAGGAGGCGATTGAACTGGCCCGGAAGGCCGTTCAGCTCGACCCGAAGCCTTGGGAGTTCTGGAACACATTGAGCGTGGCGGCCTATCGGGCGGGCGACTGGAGAACGTCGCTCGATGCCCGTAAAGAGAAGCTCCAGCGCCGCCCGATCGCCGCCGAGGATCGCTTCTTCTTGGCGATGACCCACTGGCAACTCGGCGACAAGGCCGAGGCCCGCAAGTCGTACGACGAGGCAATTACTGAAATCGCCAAAGAGAAGACAACGGGCGACAGCTTGAGCAACCTGCGCCAGGAGGCGGAGCAACTGCTGGGGATAACAACTTCCCCAACTCCGCCCGATGGCGGCAAGCCGCAGCCCAAGAAGCCAAAGCCGCCAAGCGGCGCGAGAGAATGACACCTGAGACTGTAAACACAAGCTGATGCCACGGGCTTGCCCCGTGGAGATTCACGGTTTCCGCTACGGGAGCGCAACGGTGCAACTCCCACGATGCCACGGGCTTGTCCCGTGGAGGCTCACGTTCCACGCAGTGAAGCGGCGAACGTAAGGATCCACCGGACAAGCCGGTGGCATTCGGGATTCCCGTGCGTCTGCCTGTAGCGGCAAACCTAAGCTTCCACGGGGCAAGCCCGTGGGATTCCACCCCTTCATTTACAGTTTGAGTGACACCTCGACAAGAAAACCCGGCCTCCTGAGCCTGTAGTGGCAACCACACCTCAGGAGGCCGGAGCCTGAAGGCCCGGGCCCACGGTCCGCGCGCCCGGTCCAGACGGCTTTTTGATTGTACCGCGCGGACCAAGACCCATGAAAGGGACTGTTGTCATGTTTCAACCCCATCTCTATCGTTGTTGTGCCCTGGTCGCCGTACTCACCATGCTGGCGAGCCTGGTTTCCGCTCGGTCGGCGATTGCCGAAGAGCCACAGTACGCGACGGTGCTCGTATTGATGGACCGCAGTTACACGGACGCCGACCTGGCGTGGTTCGCTGACGAAGCCGTAGGCATCCTCCTGGATGGGAACGATCTGGGCGGCGGCGCCGACGCGAAATCCTGCGATGTTCTGGGATTTGAGGGGAGCTACAGACTCACCGACGCCACCCTCGTTACCAAACACGGCGGACGGATGCCCTCCCGCGTGTACGTCAAGCTGGAGCCAGGCGTATTGCTTCCGGCCCATGGATTCTTGCCCGTCGTTCACTTTCAGGACGTTACGTTCTTCAGGCTGAGCGACACGGCCAACACTCTCAGCGAGGACGCGTATTATGGAGGCTATGCCGGGTTCTTTGTGACCGTTGGCCTGTGATCGAGAAAGCCCCACGTCCGCTGCGCGGTCAACGAGATCAGCAGCTTTAACACTGGAACCACCACAACCCAAGGAGATCGTGTTATGCGAAGATTTGTGAGGCACGCCGTTGCGGTCCTGGCGCTGGCGGCATCTGGGCTGTACTTTTTCTCGCCGTCGCTGGCCAAGGGGCCTGCCGGCGGAGGTGGGGGTACGCCCGCCGGCGTGATCTACGCCAAGACCTACGACAACACGGCCGCCGAGTACGTCGTCCATCGCATGAACGCCGACGGCTCGAACCCGGTAGAGGTGTACCGCGGTTCCCTCGTGTGGGAAGCCAGCCATGAGTTGCACGACTCTCAGCGGTGGTTCTTGGACTTTCTTAACGGCAGTCTGAACGCCGTCGCCGAAGATGGAACGCGGGTCGTGCTGATCGACGAACCGGATTTCGAGGTTCTCAATCTGCCGCATTGGATGCGGCACAATGACGACGGCTGGGTCTCGTGTGAAGGGAGGCACTTGATAACCGGTGAAGTCGGAATCTTTGTCGCCCAGGTTGCGTTCGACGCGGCAGGGGCAATCACGGGCACGGTGCCCGGATCGTTCCATCTTGTGGTCTCAGCGGCGGATTTTCTCGGCCTCCCCAAGGACCACGACTGGGGTGCCGACGGCCGGCTGGTGTTTGCCGTGTCCGATGGCGGCGGAGCAACGGCCCTCTGGATTGCGGACCTCACGAAGCCCGCTGAAGACGGGCGGTTCACCCCCGTCATTACCGGATCGACCGCGGGGATCCATCGGCCCGCGTGGTCCCCGGAAGGCTCGAAGGTGGCATTTAACGAGTGGGGCAGGTCCGGCGTCCAGATCACGATCCTCACGCTGGCGACCGGCCAACGCAAGACCATCAGCAGCGATACGTCCCACTACGTTGGCACCGCTCACTGGTCGCCAACGGGGACCCATCTGGTCTACGGCCGAGGAAGCTATCGCACGTCGGAGGGCGATATTCTCCGCGCGACGGCCGATGGGACCAACCGGACGTTGCTGGCCCCCGGGAGTGCCCTCGGCTGGCGGAATAATTGACTGGGGACTCAGCGCACTGGTGATCTCGATCGCTCGGGGGGAAAAAACGGAATCCGGCCGGTGAGCCTTTAGCGGCGATGCACACCTCACCGGCCGGAGCCTGAAGGGCCCGGGCCCACGGTCCGCGCGCGGACGGACCGGCGCGCCAGGCCATAGATGGTTGGCTGAATCGAGCCGCTTGAGCCAATCCGCGGTTCAGTCGGCCCGGCGGCCTCTTGAGAATCGGTTCTGACGCGAACCCCGCCGACATCACACACACTCTCTCTGAGCAAAAGACCGCCCGGCATGGTTTACGGGGCCCTTGGCCGCATCGGGGTTTTCGCAGACGCGTCGAGCACAGCGCGGGCAGGGGGCTGGAATTCGGCAGCGGACGGGTTTTTCTCTCCCCTTGGGGTCAG
>CAYTJV010000615.1:0-4604 GCA_964438165.1 uncultured Planctomycetaceae bacterium
GCTCCGGAACGTCGCGTGATACTGCTTTGCCTTCTCCTTCTCTCCCAGCCTCTCGCAGGCGGTGGCCAGGGTATAGTAGGCGCTGGTGTAGTCGGGCGCCATGGCGATGGCCTTTTCCAGGTTCCGTTTGGCCTCTTGGTACTGCTGCAAGTGGAGGTGGGCCTGGCCCAAGAGTACGTAGCTTGGCATGGCGCCGGGATGCGCCCGGACGTCCTGTTCGAGCACCGCCACGGCCTCCTCGAACTTGGCCAACCGCATCAAAGCGTTCGCCAGGTGGACGGGATAAACGGCGGAGCTGGGCTCCACCTCCAAGGACTTGCGGAAATAATCGGCCGCCTGCGAATAGTCTTCCCTGTCCAGCGCGCATCGGCCCATCCAGTAGTAGGCCGGGCCGAAGGTGGAATCGAACTCCACGCACCGCTGCCAGCACTTGACCGCTTCGGCCGAATTGCCGAAGCGGAAGAGCATCCATGCCTTCACGTCATGCGACTCGGCGCTGTCGGGAAACCGCTCCACGAGGCGATCGCTAGCGCCGGCCGCTTCCCGGATGAGCGCTGCCACCTCGGGACGCGGCCCGAACGATGGCCCCGCCGCGGAATCGGCAGACGATCCCGCCGGAGGAGCTTGCCCTGAGGGCACCGCGTCCGGTTCCGGCGGGGTGGGCCGGAAGTAGAGCCATCCCAAGATCAGACCCAGGACGGCGACCCCGGCGACACTCAGCCACACCCTCAGTCCAGTGCCCTGGCATATCATTCTTGAGGCGCTGGCACCAAACGGTTTTTCCGGCATCTCTGGACAACTTGGAAACTTGACGCTGGAATGCCCCGGCCTTGTGCCGGGGATGGTTACGCTTGCGGCTACAGCGTCCGCCGGTCGGGAGGTGGGATGCCACCGGCTTGCCCGGTGGAGGCTCACGCTCGTCGCTCACGAATTGGCCTAACTTCGAGCGAGGAACGTAACGATCCACCGGGCAAGCCGGTGGCATTCGGTAAAGGATATCGGTTTCGTGCGTAGCGACAAGCGTAACCATCCACCGGACAAGCCGGTGGCATTCGTCAAATCCCGAAGGTCGGGCTGCGCAAAAGGGCGGGCGAGAGCCGCCCACGCGACCTTCGCCCGCATCACGTGCTCACGTAGGTCAGGCTTTTCTAGCCTGACGGCCGAATTGTCCAGGACAGATCGGAAACTCCGAGCCGGGCCGTGTCGGCCCGGCTTGTATCCCGCAATGCCTCATTCGTAGCGCACCGCCGGGCCGACACGGCCCGGCTCGGAATTCCCTGAAGCGTGCAAGTCGATTTAGAAGTTCGAGCGGGATTCCCCGCCGTTCTTGCTTCCCAAGGCGCCCCAGACACCGTATGGGCTGGGAAGGTTGCTGTTGCTGGCAAGCGGGGAAAGATCAACGCGGCCCGTGTCAATCGTCTCGCTGATGAACCGGACCGACCCGTCGCACAGCGCCACGTTGCAGCCACCGGGATGATAGCTCCCCCCGGTGTACAAGCCCCAGTTCCAATCCTGGTCGATTACCGGCATACAACTCGGCGAATTCGGCGCGAGGATGGTGCAGAAACCGCTCATCGAGGAACGGCCATCGGTCCACCGCCTGCCGGCCATGTTATTGCTGGCAAAGGCCCCCAACTGATTCCCTGCCGCCTTGCGGTTGAGGCAAAGGATCGGCGCATCACCCCAACCCCACGGGGCCGAGACGCGCGCCTTCGCATCGCCGCCGCTAGCCTGGTTCCACGGTCCAGCCCCGATGCAGCGTTCGCCAAAAGCGATCGTGTTGCTCGTGCCGTCGGTGATCTCAGCAAAGGTCGTCGTCCTACCGCCGGTGCCAAAAGCCCCGCGGATAATGGCATCCCAATTGTTCTCGCCCACGGACCCTTTCTTCCGAGGACAAGGCAGGAAAGCCCGCCTCGGGCCGCACGGGATCCGATGGGCTGGCCAAGCTCATGACCTTCGAGCCCGACGACGGCGCGATCGTCGGGGCCTACAAGGTCTCGATCACCAAGACCGACGTCCCGGCCGCAGGCTCCGCGCCGGCGGGGGGGGCTGACCTCAGCGGCGACGCCTACACCCAGGCCTTCGCAAAGGCCGGCGGGCCCAAAGGTGAGGATGCCGTCCCGAAGGCCAAGGACCTCCTGCCCGCAAAGTACAAGTCGGCCGACACGTCTACCCTGACGGCCACAGTCAAGGCCGGCGAGGACAACAGCTTCAAGTTCGAACTGACCGATTGAGTTGGCAGGCGACGGTCGTAGGGCAAGCTGGCAGCTTGCCCGCGGGTAGAATTGGGGCAAGCTAGCAGCTTGCCCCTACGCTCGCGGGCCGACGGCCAGCGCATAGGACACGGTCCGGCTCTTGCCGGACCGGTCTTCGATTTTGAATGAAACCTCGAACGTTCCCGGCCGGACGAGCGTCCCGGAAACGATTCCGGTCGCGGCGTCGAGCGACAACCCGTCGGGAAGGCGAATCGCCGTGAAGCGATGCTCTTCGCGGTCCCAGAAGGCGGCGTTGTACGACGAGTCGTTGATCACCCGGCATCGCAAATCGCCGTCGGCGCGGATCACCTTGGGCTCGTAGCGATAGGGCTTGCCGACTTGGGCCTTGACGTCCGGCCGGCTGAATACGAAGGGGCGCGGGATTTCGGCGTAGTCCGAGGGACCGCTCTCGTTGCCGGCTGCGTCGACGGCCACCACGCGATAATAGGCCTTGTTCGCGCTGGGCAACCGGACGTCCGGCCCGACCACGGCAAGCGAGGTCGCGCTGGTGCGGGCAATGAGATTAGCTGGAGTTTTCACGGCCCCTGTGCCGGGGGCATTGTTGGGCCTCGCATGGTATTCGGCGGCGGATCGCACGAAGCCCTTGCCGCGCTGCACGACGTACTCCGTGTCGCTCGCCGTGAATCCGCGCTCGTCGCTGCCGTGGACCTTGTAGGCGATCGGCGGCGCGCCCGCGGGGTTGGCACGCCATTGGAGATCAAAGCCGTCGCTGCCTTGCGGCGCGAGTCGCACGTCTAAGGGGACTTCGGGGGCCGCAACGCGAAACGAGAACGTGCGGCTCCAGTTTCCCCAAACGCCCGTGGCATCGCGGGCCCGGACGCGCCAGTAGTAAGTCGTGCCCGGATCGAGCAGTCCCACGTACGGCACGGTCCATTCGGCTTTTCCTCGCGAGGGCGTGAGCGAGACCAGCCGCTCGAAGTTCGGCGATAGCGGCCAACGCATGTCGGCGTGCTCGGAAAGCTCGAAGTGGTAGTCGTCGATCCGGTCGCCGTCGGGATCGCTCGCCGGACTCCAGCGGAAGGTGACCCACGAACCGGCCACTTCTCGCCCGTCGGGCGGATTGACGGCATCCTTTGGCGCTTGGGGAGGGCGCCAGGCCGTGCGCTCGACCCAGCGATGCGCAATCCGCACACGGCGATCGCCGCTCGTGGCGTCGCGATACTCGATGCGGTTTTCTCCCGCTTCGAGCTCCGGCAGGGCGAGGGGCGCCATCTGCACGTCGCTGTCGAAGCTTATTCGTTCGGCCGCCGCATCGCCGTGGAGCATCAGGCGCATGCGGAAAGCGTACATCGGCTGTTTGCGGGGCGACAGAAGCTGATCGAGCCCGGCCGTCAACTCCCGTGTGCCCGGCTCCGATGCGGCGACGACCTTCTGCCAGTTCTGCCCGTCGGCCGAAAAAGACCACTCGGCCGCAGCCCCGGGCGCCAGCCGTACTGCGGCGGTTGTCTTCCCGCCGACAATCACATAGGGGCTCGCCAAGGCCCAGACTACCACAGCCGGACGCTTGGAATCCTGAGGGCGGATCGTGGCGGCCGGCGCGTCGAAAAGCGCGTTCTCGATCCGGCTCGCGCCTTGGCGCGCATCCGGCCGCGATAGGTCGGCCCGATAGCGCATCCGGCCGTTGGCGAACCTTTCGTAGGCCGTCGGGCCCCATCCGGCCAAGAGATCGCCCATCCCGTCGCGAATGGGTTGACCGGGCGCCGGCGCTGTCCCGGCCGTGTACTGCTTGCCCACGTGGTCCCAGCGGTACTCGATCGACTCGCCCGGCCGGAGCACGAGGTCCATGGTATGCCGCGCGCTCATCCCGTGGTCGCCCGTGCGTTCGCCCTCATAGCCGTAAAGCGAGGCGGCGAACTCGTCGGTCTCGCGGGATTCCCCGCTGAGAATGCCGTAGCTGTGCGTGCGCTTGAGGAGATCGTGATCGCGCACCACGTCGCCCTCCGAGGCGATGGTCCGGTTGTCCCGCTTGAGGCAGAGGACGTGCTCGTCGCCGTCGAGCAGATGGTACGTGCCGTCCAGCAGAACCTCGGTCACACAATGACCCACCGGGTAGCCGCGCCGCGTGGTCAGTCCGGCGATTTTCCAGAGATCGTTGAGCACCACCGCTTCGTCGCCGCAAAGAGTGTAGCCGTAGACGTGGAGCGACTTGAGGGCGCCGTTGGACTCGCCGTCCCAGGTCGTGGCATGGAAGCGGTGGCGGCGGCGGAATTCCCAGATGGCCCGGGCCCGATCGGCCGGCGCGGTGTAGCCTCGCGTGGCGTCGGCCAGGTAATCGGCCGCGCTTCGCCAATTGCGTTTGCCGTTGACGACGATCTGTGGGTCCCGCAC
>CAYTJV010000616.1:0-4600 GCA_964438165.1 uncultured Planctomycetaceae bacterium
AGCATCCGCAATTCGATGATTCAGCAGGCACGGTCAGCCGTTCGCACGCCCACCTGTTCTACATGGTCAAGGACGCGAAGGTCTTCACCTTCAACGCCGATGCCCAATCCGTGCGCGTTCCGTCGGCGCGGCAACTGGTCTATGCCGACCGGCGTGCCGATCCCAAGGGTCGTCTGCCCGACGACACGTGGATCCTCCGCCCCCAGGACCTGCCTGACGGCTTCCAGCCCGACGAAGATACCTGGTACTTTCCGCGCGTGTGCGGCACGTTCGCCGAGCGGGCCGGATGGCACGGCTGCCAGATGCCGGAGCGGCTGTTGGGCCGGATCATCGAGGCGTGCAGCAATGAAGGCGACCTGGTGCTCGACCCCTTTGGCGGGAGCGGCACCACGCTGGCCGTGGCTAAGAAGCTCAAGCGGCGGTTCTTGGGCTTCGAGCTCTCCACGGAGTACACCAAACAGATTCAGGAGCGGCTCGATCGAATCAAGCCCGGGGATCCGCTGGAGGGCGTGGCCGATCCGCGCACCAGCGCTCCCAGCACCGCCGACGGGCGGAAACTCGGTCATAAAGCCGCGACCGCTGGTCGCGCCCAAGAATCTGCGACCGCCGGTCGCGCCCCCGAAACCACCAACCGCAAAACCCGACGCGCCAAGGGACCCCATGAAACTGGCGATCTGCAACGAGACCTTCCGGGACTGGCCGATTGACAAGGCGTGTGCCTTTGCCGCCGACTGCGGCTACACGGGGATCGAGATTGCCCCCTTCACGCTCGCCCAGTACGTCACCGAAATCACGCCGCACCAGCGGGCCGAGGTCCGCCGGGCAGCCGATGCGGCAGGTCTCCAGATCATCGGACTGCACTGGCTGTTGGCCAAGACCGAAGGCTTCCACGTCACCAGCGCCGACGCCGATCAACGCCGGCGCACCGCCGACTACCTGGCCGAGCTTGCCCGATGCTGTGCCGAATTGGGCGGGACGCTCATGGTGTTCGGCTCGCCGCAGCAGCGAAACCTCCCGCCGGGGGTCGATCGGCAACAAGCAATGCACTACGCGGAAGAGGTTTTTGTCAAGCTGCTGCCCGCGCTGGAGGAGACCGGCGTCACCGTGGCCTTGGAGCCGCTCGGGCCGGAAGAAACCAACTTCCTGGTCACCACCGCGGAGGCGGTGGAACTGGTCGAGCGGATCGGCTCGCCCCAAGTGCGGCTGCACCTCGACTGCAAGGCGATGGCCACGGAAAGCACCCCGATCCCTGAGCTGATCCGCCAACATCGCAAGCTCCTGGCCCATTTCCATGCCAACGACCCGAACCGCCAGGGCCCGGGCTTCGGCCAACTCGATTTCCGACCTATCCTCCAAGCCCTGGGGGAGATCGACTACTCCGGTTGGATCTCTGTGGAGGTATTTGACTATAGCCCGGGGGTCGAACGCTTGGCAAAACAGAGCATTCAGAATATGCTCGATTGTCTGGGTCAGTTGGCTGGGTAGACACCCGTTCGGGTAATCCCTCGTCTTATAGATTCGGGAAGATCCTTCAAGCGACCTGTCGCCTCGGCGGTCTGGGGGACGGTCCTGTCCCACGTCTCCGAGCGCTTTGTAAGTATTGAAGGTAAAAGATTTTACGGTTCTCCTGAGGGGGTCCGGTTGGGCCGATTCTGCGGTTTGTGCGGAGGTGGGCACAGCAGTTGCTTATAGGCGATGCCCGTGCGTGCGGACCGTGCGATACCGAGTTCCACGGAAAGAACGGCACGGTCAAGGATTCCCCGAGGCGCAGGCCGTCAAACCTGGTAGACCAAATGTTTGTGGAAGGGTTGGTTTTCGCGGGGGCGGTCCGCCTCGGGTAAATAGGGCCGAGTTCGCAACGAACCTCCCGACTCATGGAAGCGTAGCAATAATGAACACCACGTTCGGCAAAACGCAAACACCCCCCAACGAGATCCAACCGGACGATCTGCCCACGGATGAGGATCTGCTGCTGGCGTATCGCTCCAATGGAGATCGCGGGGCGTTTGAGCAACTGGTGCGGCGGTACGAGACGGAGCTGTACAGTTACCTGAGGAACTACCTGGGCGACGCCCAAATGGCCGAAGACGCCTTCCAGGCCACGTTTCTGCAGGTCCACCTGAAATGTGAGCAGTTCGAGCCGGGCCGAAGGGTCCGTCCTTGGCTGTACACGGTGGCCACGAACCAGGCGATCGATGCCCAGCGCCGGAACCGGAGGCACCGCATGGTGAGCCTCGACCGGCGCCGCAGCATGGACGGACCCGACGACGAGGACGGAGGCACGCTGATGAACCTGCTCGACAGCCGCGACACGGATCCGACCGAGCAGTTCACCCTTGAGGAGGATAGTCAAGCGGTGCGTGCCGCCATCGATCAGCTTCCCGAGTCTCTGCGCCGCGTGGTTCTCTTGGTATACTTCCAGGGGCTGAAGTACCGCGAGGCGGCCGACGTGTTGTCGATCCCGGTGGGAACGGTCAAGAGCCGCCTGCACACGGCAGTGGCGAGGCTCAACGAGTCGCTTACGCTAAGCCAGTTTATCGCACATGGGTGATCGGAAGCAACAACGGCAATTGCTCGGCTACCTGCTCGGGGCCCTGGACGAAGCCGAGCGGGAGCGAATCGACGAGCGGCTGGCGCGCGATCCCGGCCTGGCGGCCGAGTTGGCCCGGGTCGAGGAGAGCCTGGAGCCTTTTCGCGCGGTAACGCGGGTACACGCGCCCACGCCCGGCCTGGCGGCGCGCACCTGCCGCAAGGTCTTCGCCTACTCCCAGGCGCTCGCCGGCCGCAGAGGCGAGCCGCGCGCCGCGCGGCGTCCGGTTCGCGAGCGTGCCCGGGCCATGAGCCCTGCCGCCGTGCCGCCGACCTCCACGGCTGCCTGGGGCTGGAGCGACTTGTTGGTGGCCGTCAGCGTGTTTCTCGCCATCGCCGGGCTGATCTTCCCGGCGATCCAAAGCAGCCGCATGAACATGCGGTTGGTGGCCTGTCAGAACAATCTCCGGCAACTCGGCCTGACGGAAGCGCAGTTCCACGAGACGCGCCCCGCCGCTTTCGCCCATGCCCTGGCCGCCCCGGGAATGACCGTGGGACGGATTGGCAATCCGTCCTACGGATCGTTGCTGCACGAAGGGATCTTCGTTGATCCCACTTCCGCTCGGACGGCAAGGTCGCCGAAACCCGCCTCGCGTGCGATGCCCCTGTCCCTTGCCGGCCTCGGTCGAGGCATTGCCCCGCACCAGGGATTCCGCCACGCGGTTGGCGGCCAGAACCTTCTCTTCTTGGACGGCCATGTGACCTTCGTGGCCATGGGCCCGATCGTCGATCCGACCGTTGACCCATTGCCGCCGGACGATCCCTTCGCCGGGTCATGGTCTTCCGCCGACGCAAGCCATGCCCCTGGTCCGAGCGATCTGGCCCCGATCGTGCTGGTGAGTGGCGCCGGGCGATAGGGATCGCGGGCCCCTCGCTGTTGCGCATCGTCCCGCAGTTCGCCACCGAGTCACGAATTGGCAATTCAGCCAAGGCTTGATAGTTCGACGATATCTCCAAGATCGTCACACGTAGCCCCAATCGCGCATCCAGTGGTAGCGAGGCGGGAGATTGGCGAAGGCCCGCTCGAGGCCGGCGTCCAACTCGGCCCGCTCCTTGGCGTCCAGCTCGCGGCGCTGGAGTACCGCCACGGCGACGTTGTCGACTTGCTCGGGCGTGATCAGGCCCGGGATCGGGGCGGTAATCGCCGGGTTGCTCAAGATGGCTCGAATCGTCAGCCGGGCGATCTTGCTGTCTTCTTTTTCCTGCGGATTGCCCGGCGAGCTGTCGCCCTTGAACAGCGAGGTGCTGGCAAAGGGCTTGATGCCGAACCAAGCCACGTCGCACTTCTGGATCATGTGCCAGAGGCTGTTCTCCCACGCGATGTCCTTGTTTTCCGGGAAGAGGTTGTCGGCGCTGCGGCCCTCCTCGGCCGCGCCGATCTTGGCGCCGCTCATCTTCGTCTTGGCGGAATAGGGGGTCACGACGACCTCCAGTTCCTTGGGGTTCCGCTGGATCCACATCTTGAGGTGCGGGCGGTCGTGGGACGAGATGCCGGTGAAGCGGGCCCGGCCGGTCTTCTTGGCCCAGGCCAGCGCTTCGCACGTTTCGTCCATCTCCTCGGCGGTGAAATGGCTGGTGCCCGCCCCGCAGGTGATCCGCCAGATGTCGACGTGATCGATCCCCATGAGCTTGAGCCCCTCGTCCAGCGCCTTCTTGTTGTTCTCGGCGATCCAGCCCGGCGGCTTCGGCTTGCCCGCCTTTCTGGCCTCCTGGTAGGGAGTGTCCAGGGGCCAGGTCTCCTTCTGATAGTAGGAGAAGCCGAGGTACATCTTGTCGCGACGCCCCTTGAGGGCCTTGGCGTACATGATCCCTTCCTCGATCGTGCAGGCATCGACATAGTTGATGCCGCGCTCGATGCACTGAGTCACCACGTCGCGGCGGTTCTTTTCAAAGTTGGGATCATCAAGCTTGGCACTCAGCCAGCTCCCGTCTTTGAAGAGGCCCGGCACGACCGTATCGACCCGCTTCCAGTGCCCGCCCAGGCACACGGCCGAGAACATCAGATTGGTCT
>CAYTJV010000617.1:0-4599 GCA_964438165.1 uncultured Planctomycetaceae bacterium
ATTCGCCGTATTGGGTATCCTTCTCGCCCTCTTCGACCAGCCGGCGCACGAGGTTGTAAATGCCGGCTTCGGTGATCGGGTAGCGGTTGCCCTTCATGGCCACCGGGCCGGTGGGATCCAAGGGGACCGTGCCGAACACCTTGCGCATGCCGGTACCGTGTCCCCACATCTTCCCGTTGTTCTGGCCTTGAACCCAAATGCACTCCTGCCCCTTGAAATGATCGGGCTTGAGGAAGTACATGTAGACGCTCAGCGGCTTGTGGCGAACCTTGATGAACATGTACTCGGGGTCGTTGACTTTGCCGTCGATGCGTTCCCGTTTGACCATCGTGGCGGAGTAGTCTTGAATGGCTTCCGCGATCTTGGTGCTCTTCTGGCCCCAGCGCAAGACCGGCATGAGCGGGTGCTCATTGGCCTGGGCCGGCGCCGGACCGCCGCCGAGGCGGGGCTCCTCCGTGGCCGTATTGGAGCGGTCGGCTAGGCGGATCGGCGGCTGGGGGGCTCCGCCGTCCGTTTGGCCCCATGCCCGCGAGTCCATCCACCCCGACGCCGGGACGAACCCGCACACCAGAAGGGCCATGACGCTCCATCGAATCCGACTCCGATAATCCATGAAATGATTCCTTTCCATCTTCCCAAACGGAGGGTTTGGTCGGAGACTGCCTGGACGGAACCTCCTTCTCACCTTCCCTCCGTGGAGACATCCTCCTGAACGCCTTGCCAGAAAAAAACACACCGCGAGCCATTCGGTCGGGTTATTTTATGCGGGTCGCATGGTGGCCCCCGATGATGGGGCCTGGTGCTCGCGGTGGGGCCGCACTCCATTGCGGCAATGTCGCCCATGTAGGACGGCCTTTCCATGCCGTTCGGGGCGGCCTGGAAAGGCCGTCCTACTGGGACGTTATCGCTCGTTTACGTGAACACAGTATAGAATGTTTCCGCCGACGCGAGCGACTTGCCTAATCGGCTTTCTCGCACCGGGCAAACTCGATCCGGTAACCATTTCAGTTTATCCAGTCCTACTACTCACTGGGAGACCATTTTGTGAGTCAGTCCGAATTCCAGGTCGCTGCGATTATCTCCGACGAATTTCAAGAGAACAGCTACGTGGCCCATTTGCGGGGGAAGGACGACTGCTTGGTTGTCGATCCCGGCCTGGAGCCGCAGAAGATCCTTGAGTATCTCGATCGGCATGGGCTGGTTCCGGCCGCGATCCTGAATACCCATGGACACATGGACCACATTGCGGGCAATGGCGCGTTGAAGGAGCGATGGCCCGCCTGTCCGCTGGTGATCGGAGAGGGGGATGCGGGCAAGCTCGTCAACCCGCGATCGAACCTCTCGGCGATCTTCGGGTTCCCGCTGGCCAGTCCGCCAGCCGACGTGACCGTCCATGAGGGCGACGTGTACTCCGCCGCCGGTTTCGATCTGGAGGTTCTGAGCGTCCCGGGCCATTCGGCGGGGCACGTGGTCTTCCTATGGAAGGCACACGATCCGCAGATCGCGTTTGTAGGCGACGTGATTTTTTCGGGCAGCATCGGCCGCACCGACTTGCCCGACGGCGACTTCGAGACGCTCGCCGCCGGCATCCGCACGAAGCTTTACACCCTGCCCGACAGTACGATTCTTTACAGCGGCCACGGCCCGGCCACCACTGTGGGCGACGAAAAGCGGCACAATCCGTTCGTAAGGAGCGACTAGCCCGCACCCGTGCCCGCCGCTCGCCCCAACCCAACGCCGCGACCGTTGGTCGCGCCGATGCACCAAGGAGACATACCATGCCCAGCCGCATTCTGGTTCTCTCGGCCTCCGTGGGCGCAGGGCACCTTCGCGCCGCCGAGGCGGTCACCTTGGCGCTGCGAGAACTTGCCCCGGATGCGTCGGTCGAGAACCTCGATGTCCTGAATTTCACCAACGCCACCTTCCGCAGGCTGTACAGTCGGTTGTATCTCGACCTGGTGAATCGGGCGCCTTACTTGCTCGGCCACTTCTACGACCTGCTGGACCGCGTCCCTTCCCCGGAGCAGAAGCGTGATCGGTTTCGGCTCCTGGTTGAGAAGCTGAATCTGCGGCGATTGTTGGGGATCTTGCGCGGAGGGAACTGGGACATCGTGGTGAACACTCATTTTCTCCCCGCCGAGCTGATCGCTTCGTTGCGGCGCCAAGGCGAATTCGGTCTTCCGCAGTTCACGGCCACCACCGATTTCGAGACGCACCGGCTCTGGGTCAACCAGCCGTGCGACCATTACTTCACCGCCACCGAAGAGGGGGCTGTCAATTTGCAGCACTGGGGCGTGCCCGCCGCCGACATCACGGTCAGCGGCATCCCGATCCATCCGGCGTTCAGCCGTCGCAAGGCGCGAGCCGAGTGCTTGAGTGCCCACGGGCTCGTCGGGGACCGGCCGGTCGTTCTCCAACTGGCCGGAGGGTTCGGAGTCGGGCCTGTAGAAAGACTCTTCCAAAGCCTCCTTGCCGCAAGGCGGCCGCTGGAACTGGTGGTCGTCGCCGGCCGGAACGAGGAACTGCAATCGCGTTTGCGGCAAATCGCCGTGCCCGAGCGGCACCGGGCAAAAGTGCTCGGCTACACGACGGCCATGGACGAGTTGATGACAGCGGCGGATTTGGTCGTCAGCAAGCCGGGCGGATTAACCACTTCCGAGACCCTGGCGTGCGGGGCCGCGATGGTCGTCGTGAACCCGATTCCCGGCCAGGAGAGCCGCAACAGCGACTTCCTGCTGGAAAACGGGGCCGCGGTCAAGATCAACAACCTCTCGACGCTGACTTACAAACTGGGTTGGCTCCTATCCGACCCCGCGCACTTGGCCCGGCTCAAAGAAAACGCCCTTCGGCTGGCCAAGCCCGAGGCCGCCTTCACCGTAGCCCGTGCGGCTTTGAATTGGCGTCAGCCTACGAACCCTGCTCCAGCTTGACGCCGATGTTCAGGGTCGCCTGGTATTCGTGGACGCGGCCTTCACGGATCGCTCCGCGCAACTCCGCGACCTCGAACCAACTGAGGTTCTTCTCACTTTGGGCCAGCTTGGCGACGGCATTGGCAGTCGCTTCGGCGAACGACGTCGGGGAAGTGCCAACAACCTGGATTTTCTTGTATACGCTGTTTGCCATGGAGAACACCCTCGGATGGTTGCGGATGGTGACAAGGTGACAAGGTGAAGAGGTGACAAGGTGACCCGGTGAACGCCTGCCTCTGCCTCTCTCCGCGCCTCCGGGTCAATTCATCACCTCTTCACCTTGTCACCTTGTGACCTTGTCACCTTGTCATTTCAGCGCGAGATGGTATGTTGCTCCGTGGCACTGGCCACCACGGCGGGCAGTTCCAGGATGAAGGAGGAGCCGCGCTCGGGCGTGCTCTCGACCAGAATCCGTCCGCCGTGCTCATGGAGGATCTTCTGGCTAACCGGAAGCCCCAAACCCGTGCCCCGGCTCTTCTTTGTTGAGACGAACGGGCTGAACAGGGTATCCATGGCCTCCGGCGGGATGCCTGGCCCGTTGTCCTCCACCACGACGCGGAGAATCCCTCCATCTGGGGAGTATTCGGTCCGCACCGTCACTGCGCCTGACTCGTGGACCTCGGCTGCCGCATCGATGGCGTTGGTGACCACGTTGAGCACCGCCCGGTGCAGCCCTTCGGGGTCGAACACCAGCGTGGGCATGCGCTCCGCGGGATGCCAATGGAGGGCCACGTCGGAATCGGCTGCCCGCGATTGCATCAGCTCGATCACGTCGGCCACAGTGCGGTTGATGTTGGAGGGAACGAGGTCGGGCTCGCGCTCCTTGCTGAAGGTGAGCATGTCCATCATGAGGTTGGTGATCTTATTCTGGTTCTTATCCACGATCCTCCAACCTTTGCTCACCAGGGGCTCGTCGTGCTCCGCGAGGCCCATCTCGATCAGGTAGCTCCCGCCGCGAATGCCCTGGAGGATGTTCTTGATGTGATGGGCCACCGTGGCGATGGTTTGCCCGATGGCCGCCAGACGCTCGGCTTGGACCATGGCGGAGTAGTTCCGCGTATCCTCCACGGCCAGCGCGGCCTGATGGGCAATCGCCATCATCAAGTGCAGGTGATCTTCGCTGAACTTGGTCGCTCCGCCGTGTTGGATGACGTGTTGCGGGGAGGTCGATGTGTCGATGTAGATCACCCCCACCACGTCGTAGCGTCCTTGCATCGGCACGCAGATCGCCTCGCGGATCCCGAGTTGGAGGATGCTCGCCGCCGGGCTCCATCGCTGATCCTTGCGCGCGTCGCTGGTGATGACCCCTTTGTTCTGCTCCAGCACGTGGTCGACGATGGTCTTGCTGATCGTGATTTTGTCTTCGGAGTTTTTCCCCTTGTGTGTGCGGCGGACCTTCGGCATCAGGGTCCGCTTGTCCTTGTCCAGGAGCATGATGCAGCCGCGATCGGGCTCCACCCACTCGAAAATGTGGTCCAAAATGCGTTGGAGCAACTGGTCGATGTCCAGCGTCTGCCCGACCGCCAGCGCGGTGCGGTAGAGCACTTCGAGATTGCTCCTGGCGCGGGCCAGCCATGAGTTCTCTCCCTGATCGGCCCGCAGGCCGAGCACCCGGGTCCCTTCCTGTGGG
>CAYTJV010000618.1:0-4583 GCA_964438165.1 uncultured Planctomycetaceae bacterium
CCCGGGCCGCAGAGCGGCCGGACCGTGCGTTCCCACGCAGAGCGTGGGAACGAGGATCGCAAGGATTTGCACCCGCTAACGGCCTGGACTATGTTGGAGGTTTCGGTTCGCACCAGGCTGCTGGAAGGAACAACGATTCCGCGTCGATGCACTACCTCCTCAGCGATCCTCATCGCCGTCACCTCGTACTGACCTTGCTTTCGGGGGCGGGGTTGGCCGCCTATTTGACCGGGGCAATGGTCTCGGTTCTGGGCTTCGACGTGGCGATGCTGGTGGCGCTGGTCGGCGGGTTGCCGATTTACCTGGAGTCGGTTCGCGCCCTGGCCGAGCGGAAGATCTCGGCCGATCTGGCCGTGACCCTGGCGGCGCTGGCGGCCCTGATGATCCGCCAGTACGCGGTGGCGGCCGAAGTGATCCTGATCATGCTCATCGGCGAATCGCTGGAGCATTTCGCCGTGGGCCGGACGCGATCGGGGATCGCCGCCTTGCTGGCCCTGCGGCCCCACGACGCCCGCGTTCGCCGCGGCAACCAGGAACAGCTCATCCACGCCGACGAAGTCCGCCACGACGATCTCGTTTTGGTCCGGCCGGGCGACCGCATCCCGATCGATGGCCGGGTGCTGCGCGGCAATTCTTCGGTCGACGAGAGCCCAATCACCGGCGAGTCGCTTCCTGTCGACAAGACGATCGGCGAAGAGGTCTTCGCCGGGACCATCAACCTCTATGGCTCCCTGGAGTTGGCGGTCGAGCGACTCGGCCGCGACACCACGCTGGAACAGATCATCCACCTCGTGGAAGAGGCCGAGGAGGCCAAGGCGCCCACGCAGCGGCTGGCCGATCGCTATGCGACGTGGTTCGTGCCGGTGGTGATCTTGGCGGCCCTGCTCACCGGGCTGATCACTCGCGACGTGGTTCGCTCGGTGGCGGTGCTGGTGGTCGCCTGTCCGTGCGCCCTGGTCTTGGCCACGCCCACGGCCGTTGCGGCGGGGATCGGCGCCCTGGTGCGCCGCGGCGTGCTGCTCAAGGGAGGGGCGGTGCTGGAAAGCCTCGGCCGGCTGCGGACCGTGGTTTTCGACAAGACCGGCACCCTCACCTTGGCGAAACTGCGGATCGACTCGGTCGTCGCCGCGCCGGGTTTTGACGAGGCAGAAGTCCTGCGCTTGGCGGCGGCGGTCGAGCGGGATTCGGAGCACCCCATCGGCCGGCTTTTGGTCGAGCGGGCGCGGAGCGATGGTCTGGAAGTCCCCGAGATCGCGGGTTTCGTCGCCTGCCCGGGCCTGGGGGCCGAGGCGGCGATCGGCGGCCTGCCGGTGCGGGTCGGGAGCCCACGCTACCTGGAGCAGGTCGGGGCCCGTATGCCCGAACCACTCGCGGCTCGCGTGACCGAGCTCGGCCGCCAAGGGTGTACCGTGGTGCTCGTCGCACGCGGTGACGAAGTCGTAGGGGCCGTGGCCGTTCGCGATACCATCCGGCCCGAAGCGCCGGAGGCTGTCCGCCGGCTCCGCGGCATGGGGATTAGCCGCATCGTGATGCTCACCGGGGACCACGAGGCGGCCGCTCGATCCGTGGCCGAAGCCCTCGGCATCGACGAGGTGCGAAGCGGGCTGTTGCCGCAAGACAAGGTTGACGAGGTGCGCCGCCTCCAGCGAGAAGCGGCCCCGGTGGCGATGGTCGGCGACGGCATCAACGACGCGCCTTCGCTGGTGGCCGCCGACGTGGGCGTGGCCCTGGCCGAGATCGGGACCGACGTGGCCATCGCCTCCGCCGGCCTGGTGCTGATCGGCGACGACTTGCGGAAACTGGCCGATGCCGTGGCCTGCGGGCGGCGGACGCTGCGGATTATCTGGCAGAACATCCTCGCCTTTGCCGTGGTGGTGAACGTCCTGGCGGTGCTGGCCGCGTCGCTCGGCTGGATCTCGCCGGTGGCGGCGGCCGTGCTGCACCAGGTCAGCTCGCTGACGGTGGTCCTCAACTCGCTGCGCCTGCTGGTCGACGTCGACGATCTCCGAACGCGAGCGAAAGAGGCGTGGGGCGGCCTGCTTCGACGCCGGCGACGGCTGGCGCTGGCCGGGGCGCTGGCTGCCGCGGCGATCTACGTTCTCAGTGGTGTCCACGTCGTGGGCATTGGGGAAGTGGGCGTGGTGCAGCGATTCGGCAAGTTCATCGCCCCGGTCGAGCCGCCGGGACTGTACTACCGGCTGCCCGTTCCTTTTGGATGGCACTGGATCGTGCGGCCCGACGAAGTCCGCCGGGTGGAAGTCGGCTTCCGCAACGCGCCCGGGTCCTTTGCCGAGCCGCCCGCCTACGAATGGAACGTGCAGCACCGCGGCGGACGGTACGAGCGTCAGGCGGAAGAAGGGGCTGTCTGGGCCGGGGACGAGAACCTGGTGGACGTGAACCTGGTCGTCCATTACCGCGTGCGGACGCCCGAGGCCGCGCTGTTTCAGATCGGAGCGCGGCTGGACGACGGCGCCGACAAGTGGGACGCTCTGCTCCGAGCCGTGGCCGAAGCCTCGTTGCGTGCGGAGACGTCGCGGCAGCCGGCCGAGGCCCTCTTGCACGCCGACCGCCGGCCGATCGCCGAGGCCGTGCGATCGCGCATGGAGCAAGTGCTGCGGCGGTACGCCGAGGCGTTTTCGGTTGAAGAGGTCTGCCTGGGCGACGTCCATCCGCCGGTGGAAGTCGTGCCCGCGTTTCGCGACGTGGCCAGTGCGGCCGAAGAAAAGGAGTCCTCGATCAACGAGGCCCAGGCATATCGCTACAAGACCGAGACCCTCGCCCGCGGCAAGGCGGCCGAGCAGATCCTCTCGGCCGAGGGACTGGAAGAAGACCGGGTGAAGAAGGCCGAGGGCGCCGCCGATCGATTCGCGCAGGTGGCCGCGGCCAGCGCCGAGGCCCCGCAGGTGACCCGACTGAGACTCTACCTCCAGACGGTCGAAGAAGTTCTGGCGGGCCGGCGCAAAATCATCCTCGATGCCGTCCCGGCCGGGGCCCGCCGGCTCCTGTATCTCGGGCAGAAGCGGGCCTGGATGCCGCCTCCGCCGGAGCCGCCCACGGAGAAAAATCAGCCCCAAGGAGCAACCGAAAAATGAGTTCCTCAGTTTCGTCCTCGGCACGCTCTCTCCGTCCTCGGCACGCTTTGCGTGCCGCAGTAGGGGCGTTGATTTCGGACGCCTTCAGCCCCGAAGGGGCGGAATACGACAGCCCAGGGCAACGCCCTGGGGAAGCGTTGAGCACGAAATGGGGAGCCCTGAAAGGGCGACATAGGAGCCCCGGAAAGACGGCGGATTTCGCCCCTTCAGGGCTTTGTCGCTCATTGCCCCCCGCTCTCCCCAGGGCGTTGCCCTGGGCTATCGTATTACGCCCCTTCGGGGCTGGGGAAGGCCGCTCGACGCTAACTCGCATCGAACAAAACCAAGCGGCAGGCAGCACCTCTGAATGGGCGATTTCTCGCCACCCCACCCAAGAAGCACCGAAACCATGAAAACGAAATGGCTGCTGTTGATGCTGTTGGTGCTGGCGGGGATCGCGGGGATCGCGGTCTGGCGCAGCGTCCTGTTCGTCGACGAAACGGAGTTTGTCATTGTCACCCAATTCGGGCGTCCTGTCGCGACTCTGCGCGAGGCGGGGCTCTCGTTCAAACTTCCCTACCAGTCGGCGCTGCGCATCGACCGCCGGCTTCAGGTCTACAATCCGCGTCCGTCGGAATTCCTCGCCGCCGAGAAGAAGAACCTCAACCTGGACGTTTTCGTGTGCTGGCGCGTGCAGGAGCCGCAGCATTTTCTGGAGACCGTCAATGACCTGCCCGGCGCCGAGTCGCGGTTGCACGACATCGTCTGGTCGGAGCTGGCGGCCCAGGTGGGCCGCACGCCCCTGGAGGCATTGGTGACCGTCGAGGCGAGCGCTCATCGCCTGGAAGAGCTGGTCTCGGGTGTGATGAAGCGGTGTGCCCAGCGAGCCGGCGAGGATTACGGCATCGAGATCGTGGACATTCAGATCAAGCGGATCGGCTTGCCGTCCCAGGTCCGCGACAGCGTCTTCGAGCGGATGCGCAAAGAACGGGCGCGGATGGCGGAGAAATACCGCTCCGAAGGCCAGGCCGAAGCCATGAAGATCCGCGCGCAGGCCGACAAGGAGCGGACCGTCACGCTGGCCAAGGCCGAGGCCGACGCAGAGCGGATCCGCGGCCGGGCCGAGGCGGAGGCGACTCGGACCTATTCGGCGGCCCACCAGAAGGACCCGGCCTTCTTCGAGCTCTCGCGGACCCTCGAAGCCTACAAGAAAATCCTCGACGACAAGACGACCGTGCTCCTCTCCGGCGATTCGGATCTGCTGAAATACCTGATGCGGGGCCCGGGACTGGCTCCGGCGCCCGCGGAGAAGCAGGCTGCCCCATCGCCACCGCGATGACGCGGGGCACCCTCCGTGAGCTTGCTTAGCTCGCCGGTTTTCCCTCGAGATCGGCGAACAGGTCCCGCAGGCGCAATTCGAATCCCGGCAGTACGTCCCCGCCGGAGAGGAGGCCGTCCTCGTGTACGACCGTGTGCTGGTCCACTCCGGTGTATACTGTAGCGGTGCGCGTG
>CAYTJV010000619.1:0-4577 GCA_964438165.1 uncultured Planctomycetaceae bacterium
GGGCGGTAATCAAACGCGTCAAGGCCGGTTCCAACATGGACATTGCGGAGCGGCGCCGGCCGCAGGACGGCGCCTTCACCGCCATGAAGGGCGAGACCCGTTTCTCCTTCCGCGTGGCCAGCGCCGGAGCGCTCAACGGCGAGAAGTTGTCGATTCGAGTGCTCAACCGGAATGCCGACAAATTCACCCTGGGCGATGCCGGGATCCCCGATCGCCAACGCTCGGTGATCGTATCAGCCGTCAACAAGCCGTCGGGCATGGTCCTGGTCTGCGGCCCGACGGGGAGCGGCAAAACCACTACGCTGTACTCCATGCTGAATCAGATCGATCGCCGCACGCACAACGTGATCACGGTCGAGGACCCGATCGAGGCCCATCTGCCCGAGGCCAGCCAGCTTGAGATCAACGCCAAGGCCGACATCACGTTCGCCAAGGCCCTGCGGAGCATCCTGCGGCAGGACCCGGACGTGATCGTCGTGGGCGAGATCCGCGACGAAGAGACGGCGGAAATCGCCCTCCGCGCGGCCCAGACCGGCCACCTGGTGCTGGCCACCATCCACTGCGACAGCAACGCGACCGCGCTGATCCGGCTCTTGGATTTGGGCGTCTCGCCGATCCTCATGTCCACGGGATTGAACCTGGTGGTCTCCCAGCGGCTGATGCGCAGGCTCTGCAAGTCGTGCCGGAAGCCGGCCCAGCTCAGCCCGCGGATCGTCCAGAAATTCCGCCAGAAGGGCGTCGACGCGAACAACATTTTCGAGGCCGGCGGATGCGACCAGTGCGGTTGGACCGGCTACTTCGGCCGCACGGCGATTTGCGACATCCTGGCCATCACCGACGACTTGCGGGCCGAGATCGCCCATAACGAGCAAATCGCCAACAAGCTCCGAACCGAAGGCGAGAAGAGCGGCCGGTCCAACATGCGGTTGGAGGCCGTGGCCAGGGTCGTCACCGGAATCACAAGTCTGGAAGAACTCAAGAGGGTCGTGGGATAGCAGGGTTGTGGGGCACGTTTCCAACGTGCCTTGAGGTTTCGGGCACCCTTGAAAACGTGCCCCGCGTGAGGATAGAAGTCTATGGTTTTCTGGATCGCCGTGCTTGTCGGTGGGTTGTTCGCCTGGGGCGCCGTGCAGGTCGGCTTCTATGCGAGCTGCATCATGCTCTTCAACCTCGTCCTATCCGCCTACCTGGCGATCTTCCTCGGCCCGATGATTCTCGACGGCATCCCCGCGACCACCGACACGCCGTACGGCTACGCCCTGGTTCTCTTGACCGTCGCCATCGCAACGTTGGTCACGGCCTACGGGATCTGCTATGCCTGTTTGTCGGGCCGGCTGCGCATCGAGTTTCCCAAGGTGTTCGACAACCTCGCCGCAGGCTTGCTTGGCTTTCTAGGGGGGTTCCTGGTATCGAGTTTCGTGACGTTTGCGCTCTCGCTCACGCCATTGCGGGAAATGGACGCCCTCAAGCCGCTCGGCCTCGATGCGGTCTCTCAAAGGGGCTCCAGATCGGCCATCCGCTCGTACCTGTGCGGGTGGTGCGACGTGTTGCACGCGTTCGTGTCGTCGTCCGACGCGGGCGTGACGAGCGAGGACGCGGTGGGATCGCTGCTGGATCGAGTGGCGCCGCCCCCGGAGGCAACCTCCCAGCCCCGCGCCTCCCAACCGCCCGCCGATCGCAAGGCCGGCGCGCCGCAGACCACGGTCGAACGGAAAGCGGGCACACCAGACAGGGCAACTACTCGATCCCCTTGAGGAAGTCGTTCAGGTCCAGCCCTTCCAGCCCTTCGAGCAGTTCGTCGAGGTCCAGTCCCAGCTCCGGGTCGGGTCCTGTCGCGGCAGTCGTCGTCGTGGTGCTGGAGATCTTTTGAGGCGGCTTCTTCACCCGCGGGGAATCGCCCGCCGGCGGGCCAGCGGCCGCTTCCGCGCGCGAGGTGTCGCTCGGCTTCGCCTCCGGCTGGGGTGGGATTTTGGCTTCGCCGGGCAAGCCCGGCTCGTCCCACAGTCCGGCGGCGTTGTCGGACTCTTCCCAGTCCGGCAACGGTTCCACCGCGGCAGGAGGTTGCTTCACGGCAGGAGGTTGCTAGCGGCTGGAAGCTGCCGCCCGACCGTTGGCAACATGATCCTCCATCTCCAATGTCGCCGCGTCGCGGACGTCCTGGTAATCGACGACCAGGGTGAACGGACCGATCGTGAACCGGTCGTGCGGACGGAGCACGGCCTCGGGTACCTTCTTGCCGGCCACGCGCGTGCCGTTCGTCGAGCCGAGATCGCGCACGCGCACACGTCCGCCGGCCTCGAAGAGCTCACAGTGTTGCCGGCTCACCGCGGGGTGGGGAATGGTTAGATCCACATCCTCGCTCCGGCCCACAATCACCGGAAGCTCGAGCACGACCTGCTTCTTCTTCGCTTTGCCCCGAGCGACCAGAATTTTCACTTGCATGGGACGGACTCACCGGGAACGTGGCCTACTACTCGTAGGATGGCTCTCCAGAGCCGTCCGCTCGCGGGTCTGGAGAGCCATCCTACCATGGTAAATGGCCACGGCGCCGATCGCAACTACCCAAAACGGACAGCGGCCTGCGCCCGGCGGGCCTCCATCATTGCCCGCTCCGCCTCCGCGATCCTCCCCGCCTTCTGGCACACCAGGCTCTTGGCGATGAAGCTGAAGGAGTCGTTCGGCTCCAGTTCGCACACCTTGTCGGCGTGCTCGATGGCCGCGTCGTATTGCTCCAACTTGCTGTAGAAGACGCTCAAGGCGGCATGAGCCAAGGCGTAGTTGGCATCCTGCGCCAGCAGTTCGTGGAGCTTGCCGACCGCCCCCTCCAGGTCGCCCTGCTGCTGGATTTCGATCGCCTCATCGTAAAGAGTTTCGCTGGCCGGCATACGAATACTTTCCCCTCTTAAGAGTTATCTTTCGTGGGAAGAAACCGTACTTCGCCCCCGCTCTGCGTGGATCACGCAACTCTGCCAAGTCTATGCCGGACGGATGCAGGGGGCCAGGGGGGCCACGGAGCAACGTAGGGCGGACTTCAGTCCCCCCTATCCGCCACATCTTCCCAAAGGGCCGCGCTCGGCGCGGGTCTCCCGACCCCGCCGGAAACGCGACCGCAGGTCTCCCGCGCCATTGGAGACCTTCGGTCGAAGCCAGTGCGGGGTCAGGAGACCCGCGCACAGCGCGGCGGATGCAGGGGGCCAGGGGGGCCACGGAGCAACGTAGGGCGGACTTCAGTCCCCCCTATCCGCCACATCTTCCCAAAGGGCCGATGCAGGCCCAAGAGGCCGCAAAAGTGGTGTTTCACTCTGAATTAGCGCACGCCTGATAACCGATACAACTTGCCGCGCGAGGCTATTTAGAACACAGCCGGGCGGGCTAACGACACCCGCCTTCACGAAGCGCATTTCCATCGAGGGGGAAATCTTGTGCGGAGACCATCGGACAGCAGGTTTGCGTTTGCGCCAAAATCCGGAAAAATCAGTCCTTGGGCCGTTGTGAGTCCCGAGGCGAATATCGGCCCCGACGTCCAGATCGGGCCGTTCTCGGTGATCGAGCCCGGCGTGACCATCGGCGAAGGGTGCGTCCTCGAGAGCCGGGTCGTCGTCAAGAGCGGAACAACGCTCGGCCCGAACAATCATCTCTTCGAGGGCGCGACCATCGGCGGCCTTCCGCAACACGTTCACGTGCCGGAAAGCCCGGGCCGGGTGCTGATCGGCGCCGGCAATACCTTCCGCGAAAACGTGACCATCCACCGCGCCCTGGAGGCCGACGAGGCGACCGTGCTGGGCGACAACAACCTCCTGATGGTCAACGCGCACATCGCCCACGACTGCCGGTTGGGCGATTTCACCATCTTCGCCAACAATGCCATGCTCGCCGGACACGTGACGGTGGGCGACCGGGCCTACGTGTCGGGGGCGGCTGGGGTGCACCAGTTCTGCCGCATCGGCTCATTGGCCATAGTGGGCGGGCAGGCCCACGTCGTCAAGGACGTGCCGCCGTTTGTCACCGTCGACGGGCTGAGCAGCCTGGTCGTGGGGCTCAACCAGATCGGGCTCCGCCGCGCCGGCCATAGCGCCGCCGAGGTCCGCCGGCTCAAGGAGGCCTATCGGGTGATTTACCGCAGCGGGCTCGCCTGGAACGAGATCCTCGCCAAGCTCCGCGAGGAATACACCGACGGCCTGGCTGCGCTTTTCCATCAATTCCTCTCCACCACCACGCGAGGAATCCTCTGCGAGCGCCGCCCGCCGCCCGGGGCCACGATCCGCATTACCACCCAGCCCGACGAAGTCCCGCAACAACTCCGTGCCCGCGCCGGATGACGGTGTTTCCCAGGTTGGTCCGCGTTGTGCAACCTCTGTGGAACGTCTCTCGGTCGTCGGCGCGGCACGATATCGCGTCCTCGGACCCCTGCCAGCTCGCGGGTTGTCGGGTTAAGTTTTCGTCGGCTTCTTGAAACAGGGTAGTCCGAAGGAAAATGACGCGTCGTTTTGTGAATTGCTGGCCTGTTACCTCCCGGGCATCCTCGAGATGCCGAACCGGATGATGGTCGCCAGCGCATTCGTCCAGCGTGGGGGTGA
>CAYTJV010000620.1:0-4573 GCA_964438165.1 uncultured Planctomycetaceae bacterium
CGCCCTGCGCCCTCCGGTCCAGGAACCCGCGTGTCAGGTCGACCCGGCCGTCGTACCGCTCCGGGCAGTGGCACTTCACGCAATGGCGGTCGAGGATCGGCTGGATGTCGCGAGGGAAGTCGAGCACCTCGGGCACGTCGGCGATCGGTTCAACGGGACTGGGCCGGCGGCGGAAGGCCATCTGGTTGGGAATGACCTCGGGCACGTGGCTCCGCTGCTCGTGGCAGCCGACGCAGCCGATCGTCTCCCCCGGCTGGAGGATCGCGAAACTGTGCATCCGCTTGACGGCAATGTCGTTCTCGTCCAGGGCAACGAAGAACAGAGATCGCAGGGCGGGCAGCTCCATAAACGCCGATCCGTCGGGCTCTACCGGCACCGTGCCAACGATCCCGGCCATGGTGAACGAACCCCCGATCGTCAAGGGCTCCATGCCGCCGGAAAAATTCACCGGCTTGGGCAATTGCTGGAGCACCAGGAGCTTCTTGATCTCGCCCCGCTTGACGCCGGCCATGTTGCGGCCCTCATAGAGGTTCGAGAGGACCACGCGGGCGGTGGGTTTGGACAAATCGACCCGATTGGCGCGAATCGCCTCGCGCAGCCGTGTCGTCAAGGGACGCGGCTCGTGGCACTGCATCGCGCGGTCGTTGGCCGGCAGCTCATAGATCAACTCCGTATTGCCCTGGCCGTCCATGATCGATAGCCCTCGTGCGCTGGCCACGAGGAAGCAGTCTTCGCTAAACGCCCAGGGGTCCTTCCACGGCGCGGCCCATTCCCGCTCTTTGCAGACGGACTTGGCCGACGGCAGGATGTCGGGCCCGCGGCTGGGGTCGACGATCGTGACCGGCCCGAGATGCTCCGGCATGCCGTGCCCCGGCGAAAAGATCGACACGACTTTGATGGTGCCCGGAATCGGCTTGGCGTCGAGCATGGCGATGTTGCCGAACTCGTTGCCGAAGTAGATCTGCTGGTTGGTGCCGTCCGGGTTCATGGTCCAAAGGTGATGGAAATGGACCTGGCTGCGGTCCACGTACTCCCACCGCATGTAGAGCACGCGGCCGTCGGGCAGCACCCAGGGCGTGTTGTCGTGGTCGTTGTTGCTGGAGAGCATGCGCACGTTGCGCCCGTCGCCATCGCAGCGGTAGAGGCTCGCCACCCGAGTGTACCAGCAATTGACGAACCGCCGGCACCGCGACGAGCAGAACACGATGCTCCCGTCGGGGCAGTAGGTGGGCTCGATGTCGTCGTCCGGCCCGTCGGTCAGTTGCCGCAGGCCGCTGCCATCGACGTTGATCTCATAGAGGTGATACGGGTGGGTGCCTCCTTTGCGGTAGGCAAAGAGAATCGTCTTGCCGTTGTAATGGACCTGCGGATCGCGCACCCCTCCCTTGGGGTCTTCCAGGATTACACGGAGTTGCCCGGTGCGGAGATTCAGCCGGCATAACCGCGCCCCCTCGCCGTATCCCCAGTAGACCCCTTCTTCAAACTTCCGGCCCAAGTTCCGGGCATACTCCGAGTGATCGGCGTAGTTGCCGAAAGTGACGTACCAATGATCGCGTCCGGGGATTCGAACCGCGAAGACGATTTCATCGACTCCTCTAATTGGCCCCTCGAGGAATCGTTTGAGCATGGGTCCGCTATGGAAGCCCGCTGCCGGTTTGGACGCAGCTTTGGTGTCGGCCTCCGGCTTGGCTGCCTGGCCTGCGGTCGCGGACCAGGCTGTCACCACGGCCGCGGCCAGAACCGTCCGGATGCTCATCGCTCGCTTGGCTCGATTCATCACAACATGCTCCTCCAGCAGGCTTTGATAACCCATGTTCCCACCAGAAAGGGTTCCCCAACGAGAGTTTATTGTATCTTGGCTCGATGCCGGGCGAAAGCCGGAAAGGACCTTCGTAGGGCAAGCTGTCAGCTTGCCCATGGGCGCAACTGGCAAGCTGGCAGCTTGCCCTACGACAGGGTGTAACCGGCACGCACAACGGTCGCACCAAGTGACGAAGGGACGGTGCCGGGCGCCACCGTGGGGACTTGTGGAATTATTCTCGCGGTCAGTGTCAAGATTCTCCCTCGGCGGGCGAATACCAAGCGGGCCGAAAATTTTGGCGACAATGATTCGACGCGCCCGACCCGATTGGAAAGCGGCGCGATTTGGTATAATGGCGTACTCGACCCTCTCACCCCCCTGCCCCTCACCCGTGAGTGGGCGAGGGGAGCTTTGAAACCCTGAGCCCTTTGTTGTTTGGAGGTGCTTCATGCTCCGTAGAGTATTTGTCGTGATCGGACTCTTGGTGGTGGCCGGGGCCGTCAGCCCCGCGGCTTCCGCCGACCAAACCCCGTCTGCCGCCCGATGGATCCCCCGCGATACGGTGGCGGCCTTGGAAATCACTCGGCCCAAGGAAGTCCTGAGTCTGGCCCTGGAATCCAAGCTCACCGAGACCGTGACCGCCCACCCGCTTTTCAAGCACGCCACGGCCCAGCCGGGGTTTCAGCAGTTCCGGGCTGTGGTTAGCTACCTGGAGGGCCAGCTTGGGACCGACTGGAAGACCGGGCTGAAGAAACTGACCGGGGGGGGCGTCACCGCGGCCATCACGTCCAAAGGCGTCGTGATTGTCATCATCGACGCCGAGGACGCCAAACTGCTGGCCCGGCTACAGGAGATGGTCATTGGTTTTGCCAAGCAGAACCAACCGGACCGGGTCAAATCGACCGAGTATCAAGGTGCGACCTGCTGGGAACTCGCCGAGGGGCAGGTTCACGCCGTTGTGGGGGGCCGGTTTATCTCTGCTACCAAACCGGAGGGGCTGAAGGCCGTTCTCGACACCAAGGCCGGCACCGAAAACCAGAGCCTCCTTTCCTTGCCCGCCTACCAGGCCGCGAAAAAGGCTGTCGGCGACGAGGCCGCGGCAAGGGCCTACGTCAACCTGGCGATCGTCAAGCAGGCTCCGGGCGTGCAGGCGGGCCTCGACAAGAACACCAATCCCATGGGGGCCTTGCTGTTTGCCGGGTTGCTCGATGCCTTGCGCCAGTCGAACTGGCTCGGCTTGGCACTGAGAATCGACGATCAGACGCTCTCGCTGGCCGCAACTCTTGACGGCAAGGCGTCGGGCAAGTCGGAGTTAGCCAGCTTCGCCCGCTCCAAGAAGCCGACGGAAGGCATCCTCCCCAACCTGGCCGTGCCTCGCATGATCGCGGGGATGAGTTTCTATCGCGACCTGCACGGGTTCTATGCCGCCAAGGACAAGCTCTTCCCGGAGCGCACGTCCGGGCTCATTTTCTTCGAGAACATGATGGGGATCTTCTTCAGCGGCCGGGATCTGACCGAAGAAGTGCTCGCCGAGTTCCGGCCGGAGGTCCGCTTCGTCATCGCCGAGCAGAAATATGACCCGGAGTTCGGCATCCCCCAGATCCAGATTCCCGCGTTCGCCCTGATCCTGAAGGTCTTCCACCCGAAGGAGGCGGCCGATCTGATGGAAGAGGCATTCCAGAAGGCCGTCGGACTGGTCAGCTTCACGAGCGGCCAGAAGGGAGTTCCGGGCTACGTGGTGGATCGGCCGAGCCATTCCGACGTCCGTTACACGGTCGCCTACGCGGGCAAGGCGCGGGGTGAGGAGAAAGGCCCGGTGGCGATGCGCTACAATTTCCGGCCGAGCCTGGTGAAACTCGGCGATTCGGTGGTCATCAGCTCCGCCGACGGGCTGGCCCGCGACCTGATCGACGCTCTCAAGAAAGAAATCTCCGCCCCGCCGAAGCCGGCGCACGACACCAACAGCCTTGTGGAAGTCGATGCGACGCAAGTGGCGTCGATCCTGTCGGCCAACCGCGCCACGCTGGTGCGGCAGAACATCATGGAAAAGGGCAGCTCCCAGCGCGAGGCGGAAACCGCCATCGACATGCTCCTCAGTGCGGTCAAATTGCTGGGCAAGACGACCATCGCGCTGGGCCAGCGGGACGACAAGGTCCAGGCCCGACTAACGCTGAAACTCAATCCGTAGTCAGCGCCGATTGTAAGACAATGAATAGCGAATACTGAATGATGAATACTGAATAGCGAATGTAGCGGATTCGGCGCCGAATCATTCCTAATTCGCTATTCAGTATTCCGTATTCGCTATTCATTCTGGTTGATTTCAGGGACTGATCGCTATTAGGAAATCCAAATGCTCTTCGACACCAAGAAGGACGTATTCCGGGGTGATGGCGGGACAAAACTCGACCCCGATTGGGCCTGGGCGGCCTACAAGCCCGATGCCAAGCGTCCCTGGGATCTCCGCCGCGCGGGGCACTTGTTCCGCCGGGCGGGCTTCGGAGCCGCTTGGAGTCAACTCCAGGAGGCCCTTCGCGACGGTCCCGAGCGCACGGTGGAAAAGCTCCTCCGCCCGCAGGCCGACGTCGCCGCGTTCAACCGCTCGTACGACGAGTATGAGGCGGCCATCGACCCTGAGTCCGAGTCGACCAACGGGCTGCGCGGGTGGTGGCTGCGAAGGATGTTCGAGACTCCGCATCCGCTGCTGGAGAAGATGACCCTCTTCTGGCACAACCATTTTGCCCTCAGCCCGGCCCGAGGCACCCACGCATT
>CAYTJV010000621.1:0-4572 GCA_964438165.1 uncultured Planctomycetaceae bacterium
CGTTCCACGTGACCCGCGCCCGCACCGCCGAACAGGAACACGTGGTGTTCCTTGTGCTGCACCACATCGTTTGCGACGGTTGGTCGTTGGAAGTGCTCCTGCGCGAGATCGCGGCATTGTACGAGGCAGCCTGTCACGGCAAGGTGGCCTGCCTGCCGCCTCTACCGGTCCAGTACGTCGACTATGTCCACTGGCAGCGCCGCCGCATGTCGGGCGAGCGGCTCCAGAGCGGATTGGACTACTGGCGAGCGCGGCTCGGGGACGCCCCCAAAGTGTTGGAGATTCCCACCGACCGCCCGCGGTCGTCCGGGGTATCGTTCGAGGGGGCCGTGTGTTCGCGGCGACTTCCCCGCCCGCTCTACTGCGGCCTGGAAACCCTGGCCCGCCAGCGAGGGTGTACGCCGTTCATGGTCTTCTTGGCCGCCTTCGATGCCCTCTTGTCGCGTTACGCGGGCAGCGACGACCTGTGCGTGGGCACCCCGGTGGCCAATCGGCTGCGGCCCGAGTTGGAGCCGTTGGTCGGCTGCTTCGTGAACACCGTGGCCCTGCGGTGCGACCTGTCGGGGGACCCGTCGTTTGAAGAGCTACTGCGGCGCGTGCGCGGCACGGTGGTCCAGGATTTCGTCCATGCCGAGATCCCGTTCGAGAAGTTGGTCGAAGCACTCGATCCGGTGCGTCAGGCGGGCCGGCTGCCCCTGGTCCAAGTGATGTTCATTTTCCAAGCCCCGATCGCCGACCTCGGCGCCATGGACGGCGTGCTGCTCAAGGAGGTACACGTCGACTATACGGGGCTGGCCGCGCTGGACCTGACGTTGATCGTCGAGCCGCGCGGGTCGGAGGTGGCGGCCACGCTGGCCTACAATCGGGCCTGGTTCGATGAATCGACCATCGAGCGCATGCTCGATTCGCTGATCGCCGTACTGGAGGCCGTTGATGCGAACGCGTCGGTGCGACTAGCGGAACTTCCCGTGCCCGCCCCGAGCGAACGGCGCCGGCTGCTGACCGACTGGAACGCGACCGCCTCCAGCGTGCCCAAGGTTGGCGGTGTGCACGAGCTGATCGAAGCCCAGGCGGCCCGGACGCCCGACGCCACGGCCATCGCGTTCCAGGGACAGAGCGTGACGTACCGCGAGCTGGAGTGCGAGTCGAATCGGTTGGCGCGGTATTTGCGCGATTTCGGCGTCGGATTAGGCACGCGCGTCGGCATTCACTTGGAGCGTTCGCCGCGGATGATCGCGGCAATGCTCGCCGTGCTGAAGGCCGGAGGGTGCTATGTGCCGTTGGATCCGGCCTATCCTTCGCAGCGGCTCGCGTTCATGATCGCCGACAGCGGGCTGCGTTTCGTGCTCTCGGAGACGGGCTTGGAGTCGCTCCCAAAAACTTCCGAAGTCTCCAAGACTTCGGAAGTTTGCGCCTGCCCAGTCACGGGCAATGCGGCCCGGACCGTCCGCCTCGATCTGGCCCGCGACGCCATCCGTGCCCAGTGCCTCGATCCGTTGCCGGGTTGCACGTCGGGGGAGGACCTGGCGTACCTAATCTATACCTCCGGCTCGACCGGCACGCCCAAGGGAGTAATGATTCCGCACCGCGCGGTCGTGAATTTTTTGGTCTCGTTTGCCCAACAGCCCGGGCTTACGGCGAGCGACGTGGTGCTGGCGATCACCACGATTTCCTTCGACATCGCGGTATTCGAGATTCTCCTGCCGCTTACGGTGGGGGCGCGGATCGTGCTGGCCCCGCGAGAGTTTGCGGCCGACGGGTGGCGTCTGGGCGAGCTGATTCGCCAGCAGGGGGTCAACGTGATCCAGGCCACTCCCTCCACATTCCGGTTGCTGTTGGCCACCGGCTGGCGTCCGCAGCCGGGGCAGCGGATTCTCTGTGGCGGCGAAGCGCTCTCGGGCGAGTTGGCCTCGCGTCTGGCCTTGGAGGGCGTCGAGTTGTGGAACGTCTACGGCCCGACGGAGACCACCGTTTGGTCGACGATCCACCGCGTCGATCGATGCGAGCCCGTCGTGCCCATCGGCCGGCCGATTGCGAACACCCAAGTCTACGTGCTCGACGAGAAGGGCCTCCCCGTGCCGGCGGGTGTGCCGGGCGAGCTCTACATCGGCGGACAAGGACTCGCCCACGGCTATTGGAACCGGCCGGAACTGACCGCGGCCCGATTCGTGCCCGACCCCTTCGCCGGCTCGCCCGCGTCGCGGCTCTACCGCACCGGCGACCGCGTGCGATGGCGGCAGGACGGCGTGCTGGAGTTCCTCGGACGCGCCGACCGGCAAGTCAAGGTCCGCGGATTCCGCGTGGAGCTGGGTGAGATCGAGTCGGCGCTGGCCGCCCATCCGGAGGTCACCGAAGCCGCGGTGCTCCCCAAGACCGACGCCAGCGGCGAAGATCACCTCGTGGCCTACCTCGTTCCAGCGCCGGACATTTCTTCCCAGCTCGCCAATGTTGTGGTGCGGCCGTCCCGGCTGCACGAAGTTGCAGGCGAGACGCCTGCATCACAAGAGGTCAGCGGCGTGAGAAACGAGAGACTGCCCGTGCCCGAGGCGTTGCGAACGTTCCTCGCCCAGCGGTTGCCCGACTACATGATCCCTTCGGCGTTCGTCGCGCTGGAAGCGATGCCGCGGACCTCGGCCGGCAAGGTCGACTGGCAATCGCTCGCGGAGCGGCAGTGCGGCCGATTGGCGACCACTGCCGAGTACGTGGCGCCGCGCACGCCGCTGGAAGAGGAAATCGCCGCGCTATGGGCTGAGGTCCTGCACGTGGAGCGGGTCGGGGTACACGACAACTTCTTTGAGCTGGGCGGACACTCGCTCCTGGCCACGCAGATGATCTTCCGCCTGCGCGACGTGTGCGAAGTGGAGCTGCCGCTGAGGGCCCTCTTCGAGCGCCCGACCGTCGCCGCATTGACTGAGCTGATCGTGGCCGGGGAGGTGGCACGCAAATCGCCTGATGACATGTCCCGCGTTCTCGACCGCCTGGAGCAGATGTCGGACGAAGAGGCCCGCCGGATCCTCGAGTCCGACCGCGCCGCGGAGGCCCTTGGGGAACTCCGATGAGCGAGATTCTCGACCGGCTGCAAAAGCTCTCGCCGGCCAAGCGTGCGCTCTTGGAAAAGGCGATCGTCGAATCGGCGCGGCAACAGGCGCCGAAGCGGGCCATTCCGCGACGTCCGCCGGAAGTGCCACCGGTCCTCTCCTTCGCCGAACAGCGGCTGTGGTTCTTGGATCAACTCCAGCCGCAAAACCCGTTCTACAATATGCCCATGGCGGCGCGCCTGGTGGGCACGTTCGATGAATCGGCGTTCGTGCGGAGCATCGAGTACCTCGTTGCGCGGCACGAGACCCTGCGCACGAGCTTCCCGGCGTCCAACGGTTCTCCGCGGCGGGCCATCGCGCCGAGCGTCCAGATCCAAATCGATCGCTGGGACCTCCGCGACATCCCCGTTGCCGATCGCGAAGCCCAACTCCAGCGGCGGCTACGCGAAGAGGCCCGCAAGCCGTTTCACCTGGCGACCGGACCGCTTCTGAGACCGGTTCTTTTCCGCGTCGGCCAGCAGGAATGGGTAGTGCTCCTGGCTATGCACCACGTCATTTCCGACGGCTGGTCGATGGCGGTCATGCTCCGTGAGCTGGCGATCGTCTACGACGCCCTCTTGCGCGGCCAAACGCCCGCGCTGCCGCCGCTGGAAATCCAATACGCCGATTTCGCCGCGTGGCAGCGGGAGTATCTGTCGGGCGGTGTTCTTGAGCGGGAGTTCGGCTACTGGAAAAAGCAGTTGGGCGAACAGCCCGCCGTGCTGGAATTGCCGACCGATCGGCCGCGTCCTTCGGCGCCCTCGTTCGATGGTGCGATCCGCCCGTTCAGCCTCACCCCCGAGTTGTCCGCCCGACTACGGCAACTCGCCAGGCAGGAACAGGTGACGTTGTTCGTAGTCCTCCTGGCGGTCTACAACGTGCTCTTGGGCCGCTATTGCCGGCAAGAGGAAGTGGCCGTGGGCACCGGCGTCGCCAACCGCACGCGCCGCGAGCTGGAGGGCCTGATCGGCTTCTTCACGAATACGCTGGTGCTGCGCACCGACCTGTCGGGCAATCCGAGCTTTCGCGACCTCTTGCAGCGCACGCACGAGGTGACGCTCGAAGGGCATGGCCATCAGGAGTTGCCTTTCGAGAAGCTCGTGGAGATGCTCGATCCGCAGCGGCACCGCGGCTTTGCCCCGCTCTTCCAGGCGGCGATGGTGATGCAGAACGCCCCGCTGGAAATCCCCACCTCAGCCGGCCTCAGGATCGAGCCGCTGCCCGTCGACAACGGCACCGCCAAGTACGATCTCACCCTGTTCTTCTCCGAGCGCGGCGGGCAACTGTTGGGCTCCATCGAATATCAGATGGCCCTGTTCGACGCCGCTACCATCGACCGCATGATCGGCTGCTACGTGCGGCTGCTGGAGGCCGCCGTCGACTACCCGAGCCGGCCCATCCGGCAAATGCCGCTCTTGGACGAGGCCCAACGGCGCCAGGTGCTCGTCGAGTTCAACGCCACGACGTGCGATGAGCCCCTGCCGCCTACGCTGCA
>CAYTJV010000622.1:0-4568 GCA_964438165.1 uncultured Planctomycetaceae bacterium
TTCTTGCGGGCCCCGACCGGCGGGGGCTTGATGAATCGGGCCAGGCCGCTCTGGCCCGAAACGGAGACCGCCACCGCCGTGCCGCGGAGATCGTTGCGGGAAAGGAACTGCGCCAGCGCGTCGGCCACCAACTGGGCCGGCTGATCGGCGCCCGGCTGCGTGAGGATTTGCGGATACTCGATGTAATCGAAGGCGTCGGAAACGACCTGATCGAATTCCGATCCCAATCGTAGACGCAGCGCCTTCAACGAACAGTTGCCAATATCGATCCCCCAGACCGCCTCGATCTTAGGCATCGCGTGACTCCTCTTTACCTGGATGGGGCGATTCCCCAGACATGGATCTGCAACGACGTGGGCCCAAGAGACTATCCCAGAGACTCCAAAAACTTCCGAAGTCTCGAAGACTTCGGAAGTTTGCGACTGCCCATCGCGGCTTTCGGACAGGCTCTAAAGACGTGCCGACAAAGCATTCAACTAAACCAAACAATGTCGCTTCCTCTTCCCACTCTATCGTGGCGCAAGCACTTGTGTCAATTCAAACCCCCCGTTTGCAGCTCGGCCGGCATCCCCCGGCCCACCGCAGCAGCCTGCCCATGAAGACAACGCTCAATCCTGCCGAGCCGTTACACGACCGTCGGGCCTGGCTCTTCCGGGTTGGGGTGCAAGAGTTGGGGAAAAGCGTGTTCGGGCCGTGAGAGGATTGGGAGGTTGCGAACGTCCCTTGCGTGCCGTAGGCTACATAACTCTGCCTCTGCCTTCAGGCTCCGCCTCTGTAGTAGGCACACTCCGTGTGCCGTAAGTGCGCGGACGGCACACGGAGTGTGCCTGCTACAATTCGTCTGTGAGCGCGTCCTTATGACGTTCAAAGACCTCATTGTTCTGCTCCCCTGCCAGAGTTTGGAGAACCTGTCGCTAGACCGTGAAGCCGCAGAGGCCCAGCAGTTGCTTTCCGCGTGGACGGCCCTGTACCACCCGGCCGTCCTAGCCCAAGCCTCGGGAATGCCGCGTTGGGCCAGCGCTGAATCGCCGCCGGAGGACGTCGCCTCAAGCCTCGTTGTCCTCCCTGAATGCGCGGAGGGATCGCTGCCACCAGGATGGGCCGACGAGGCGGAGAAAGCGGGTGCTCGCATCGTCCGGCGGCAAATGGACCGCACCAAGATCGTTGCTGCCGCACTGGAGGGGCTTCCAGAAGCCGCCTCATGGGAGACTACCCCTCTTTCGGATGACTTCCTGGCCCTGGGTTTCTGCCATTTTGTCGTCGAATTGGTCACCCGGCAACTCCGGTACATGAGCAATCTCGATTCCGATCGATTCCAGCGCCACACCCTGGACGCACTTCAACACCTTGTCCAAGGCGACGAATCGGCTGCCCGCGAGCAATTGCGGTCCGCGTTCGACCGTCTCACCGAGGCGAGGGAATACTTCTATCCCGTGCAGACCTACTTGATCGACTTGACCCTGGTCGCCGACACGACCTTAGGGGAAGACCTGCGGCGAGAACTCGCGTTCGAACGGCCGGTCAACTTGCTCGTTTCTGGGGCACTTGTGGAGCGCATGGCTCAGGAGGAACCGTCGTCGCTTGCCCTGCTCAAGGAGGGGTTGCAGAAAGGGGTTCTGACGCTCATCGGCGGCGAGTATGAGGAAAACGAGTTGCCGCTCATGGCCCCCGAGGCCATCGTGGAGCAATTTCAGCACGGGCTGGAAATCTACGAGCGATACTTGGGCCATCGTCCGACGATCTTCGGCCGGCGCCGATTCGGACTCTCGCCCGTGCTCCCGCAGATCCTCAAGAACTTCGGCTTCGTCGGGGCCCTGCATTTCACGCTCGACGAGGGCCGCTTCCCGTCGGGCAATCAGAGCAAGATTCGCTGGGAAGGGATCGACGGCTCGGACATCGAGGCCTTGGCCCGAATCCCCTTGGAGGTCGACCGCCCTGACAACTTCCTCCGATTGCCAACCCGATTGGGAAACACCCTCGACGCCGATCAAGGGGGGGCCATCGTGTTTGCTCATTGGGCGGGCCAAACCAGCCCATGGTTCGAGGACTTGCGGCGCATGGGCCAGTATGGACCCGTGCTGGGAAAACCCACCAGCCTGGCAACCTACTTCGAAAACACCATGTACGGCGGCCAGAGCGTGCGCTATTCGGCCGACAAGTACCGCTCCCCATATCTTAACCAGGAAATAGCGGCCGACGCTTCCGATCCGATCTCCCGTTGGGTGCGCTATCATCGCCAGTGCGTTCTGGGTGGCGACGCCCAAGCGATGCGCACGATGAGCGACCTGATTCGCGGCGAATGTTCAGCAGGTTGTGGCCGGTCTCCTGACCGAGCCGCTAGCTCGACCGAAGGTCTCCCGTGCTTGGAAGAAGCGGCCGCCGAACTGTCAGCCTCGATCACCGGCCCGCAAACCGGCGCTCCGAAAGGACTTCTGGTACTCAATCCTAGAAGCCACAGATTGCGATGGCCCGTGGAAGTGCCCGGCCTGGATGCCCTGCCCGCGGTCGCTCCGCCGGTCTTGGCTGCCTTGGAATCCGACGGGAAACGGCAAGTGCTCGTGGAGGCCCCCGCGATGGGCTTCGCCTGGGTCGGCTCCGGAGAGCAGGGTGCGGTGGCAGAGAAGCCCAAAACCAAGAAAACCGCCGCCAACGAGCCGTTAGCGATTGAAGAGAACGAGCTCCGCAACGAGTATTTCCAGGCGCGAATCAGTTCAACAACGGGGGCAATCCAGTCGCTTCAGAGCTATGCCATCCGGGGAAATCGGCTCGCGCAGCAAATCGCCATGCGCCTGCCGCCTCCACCCGAGTTCCAGCACGACGTGGACCCCGAGGCCGAAGAGAACTACTCTCTCATGGCCGCCGATGAAATCTCGGCGCGGATGTTGAATCCCATGGTGGGGATGATCGTCAGCCGCGGGCGTCTGGTCGATCGCCAAGGAGAACGGGTCGCCCAGTTCGTGCAGACCACGATCGCGCGGCGCGGGAGCCCGGTGCTGGAGTTGGAGATTGAGTTGGATCTCAAGCGATTGCCGGACCCCAATCCATGGAAGTCGTACTTCGCGGTCCGCTTCGCGTGGTCGGACGAAACGGCCGACGTGTTCCAAGGCGTGGGACTGTGCCGCCAGCCAAGCGACGGGAAGTTCCTCGAATCGCCGCATTTCATCGACATCCGCTCGCCGCGCACGCGGCTGACGGTTCTTCCTGCGGGACTCCCCTACCATCGGCGATTCGGGCTGCGCAAGCTCGACACACTGCTGGTCGTCCACGGCGAGACGGCCCGCAAATTCCGTCTTGGCATCGGGGTCGACGTGCGCTATCCGGCGCACACCGCAATGGATGTCCTGGCGCCGCCGGCTGAGTTCTATCGGCCGGCATCCGCACCAGGGGCTCCTTGGGGTTGGCTTTTCCATTTCGATGCCCGCAACGTCATGGCCACGCACTGGGAGCCCGTGTGCAGTCAGGGGCTGCCGACCGGGTTCCGGGTTCGGCTATTGGAGACCGAGGGCCGGCACTCGGAGTTGGTGCTGCGGACGTTCCGTTTCGTCGCGTCGGCGAGGAAAGTGGATTTCCTGGGCGGACTCCAATCGGAGCTGCCGGTCGAGGGAGACCAAGTCAGCCTGGAGATTCAACCCCGCCAGTGGATCCAAGTGGAGGCGGTTTTTTCGGGCGAAGGAGCGGTGCAGAAGTAATATGCCAGGACGTTCACGAGCGCAAAAGCTCTGGTATCAGGTGGCGAAATCCATCATCCGGATCTTTGCCTCCATCGCGTTTCGGGCCCGGTATTCCGGCAGCGCCAACGTGCCCAGAACGGGCGGCGCCCTGTTGGTGAGCAACCACCAAAGCCATCTCGACCCGCCTATCGTAGGCGCGGGTTGCCCCAGGCAGATGAGTTACCTGGCCCGACTAACGCTTTTCCGCATCTTCCCTTTTGGCTGGATTCTCCAATCGGTGGGCGCGATTCCGATTGATCGCGACCGATCGGCGCTCTCCGGGATCAGGGCCACGCTGCAAGCACTCCAACGCGGTGAGATGGTTCTGGTCTTCCCCGAGGGAACTCGCAGCCGGGACGGCAACCTGGGCACCTTCAAGCCCGGGCTGGCCTTGGTGGCCCGGCGCGCCAAGGTGCCGATCATCCCAGCCGCCATCGACGGCGCCCACGACGCTTGGCCCCGCGCCGCCGCAATTCCTCGATTCGGCAACGTATACGTCCACTACGGCACACCGCTGCTGCCCGAGGAAATCGCGTCGTGCAGCGAGCAGGAACTGGCGGCCCTGGTGGAACAACGGGTTCGGGTATGCTTGGAGTTGCTCCGCAAACGCCCCGAATTGGCCCGGCGCACAGCCAAAGCCTGAGCGGCCGCTCTTGCTCGCTCAGCGTGGGTTATCCGACTGGTTCGCCCTGAGCGGCCTGGCGAGTATCGCGATCGTCGTCCTGGCTTTCTGGCGGTCGTGGGGCCGCACCGGGTGGCTGACGGTGCTCGTCTTGCTCGTGCTGCTATGGGGATACCAACTCGGCGCGTACTTCATCCGGCGCTTCGGGCATGGCTACCGCCTCACGCCTCAGACCT
>CAYTJV010000623.1:0-4545 GCA_964438165.1 uncultured Planctomycetaceae bacterium
GACGGAGAGCGCACGTAGGGGTTGTGTACCACCAGAGGGCCAGCAGTTTGGACCTCCAGAATGGTTTTCAGCTCCGGGAGGCTGGCAAACGGGCTGTAGCCATACGGGCGCGGCACGGGGTGGCTATAGTACACCGGCGGGAACAGGGCATAATGGGGAAGCCTCTCCAGATCCGACGACCGCGGGAACCAGCCGGGAAACCAGCCGGAGCAGGATCCACCGTACGGCCACCAACCCTGGCACACGCCGCTGGCAGCAATCAGGATCACGAAAGCGAGAATCGCGATCGAGCGAAAAGGGGCTTTCTTGTGAAAGGTCGTCATGGCTGATCTGCCTGGTTCAAATGTGGGATTCGTTCGGCCTCACCTTTCCAGGCTAATCCGAACCCAGGCAGATACAACCCTCAAACTCGGAATCGGCCACACGCCCCATCCGTTCGGGATTCGATAGATATCATTTACCACCCTCCGGGGGTGGGCCAGGGGGCATGAGCATCGGCATTCGACCCCGCGCAGGCGACGATCCCGGCGGCGGAGGGGGCAGTTCCGGCAACTCGTACGGTTCGTCGGCGCCGGCAACGGTCGGCACCTCGAACACGACGGTTCCCAAATCGCTCCGCGAGACATTCGGTCCGCACCCGGCAGTGACGATCCCGAGCAACAACCCCACGGCGATCCAACCCAAAGCGTGATGCATTTTCTTAAGAACTCCGCGATGAGGACGATGAGTCAACCGATCGAAGCAGTCGAGCGATTCCACGTCCTCCATTCTACTCTTGGCCCGACAGGAGCACAAACGCGACCCGGTACGCTCGGTACCCAAGGGCCGATTGGTCGGGGTAGAGCCGGGCGATCTCGCGGCGCAATTGGTCCGCCGTCTCGAAGCCATCCGGCCGGGCATCGGCATCGGTGAGTTGGTCGATCTCGATCTCCTCGACGGCCGTAATCGTTATCGCTCCGGCCCCGGGGATGTAGCTTCTCTGGCCGGCCTTCATGCGCCGGTGCTTCCAGAGCCGGATCGTTTGCGTCTTCTCCCCCCGCCGGATCGCGGGGAGAAACTGTTTTTTGAACAGTAACACGAGACTAAGGACCAAGCGTCTGCGCAAGAACAACGTGTACGATTTCGTCTGTAGGGAACGCCCTCTGTGGCGTTCCGTGGCGGGCGTCGGGAGGCGTTTTCCCCAGCGCCCGGAACGCCACAGAGGGCGTTCCCTACAGAGATACCCGTCATTGGCCGCCGGCCTGGTGTTTCCACTTCTTGAGGATGTCTTCCACGTGCCGGCGGTTGAAGTTATTGGGCTGGGGATAGTCCTGGTTGGCTTCCAGCTCTTCGAGGGTCGGGGTTTTCGAGCACACGCCCTCGGCCGGCACGTCGAGCCCGGCGACCCAAACGATGGCATTGAGCACGGCCGTGCGGAAGCTGTCGTTGGCCCAGTTGTAGTGAAAATGCCCGCCGGTGAAACCGAAGCCTCGCCCACCGTTGGGACGCTCGCGGGCCCAAGCCAAGTGCTCCGGCATTCCCTTGCGCGCGCGGACCGTGGGGTTGCCGCTATGGGGGCCGTCGGGGCGCTCGCGCGTGCTCTCGGGCGGGACTGCGCTGAGGATCGGCGTCACGCCTTCCATGTTCTCGCGGAACCGCATGTGGTAGTACCACTCGTCGACCAGTTCAAACGGCTTCACGCCCCGGGTAATGGGATGATCGGGGAACTTGTCGAACCGGGCATTCCACGTGGGGTTCACCGACCAGTACGCCTCGAAGTACCCTCCGGTCCAGTCGAGGAGTTGTTTGCCGGCCTTTTCCTTGGGCACCTCGACGGCGTAGTGGAGCAGGGCCAGCCCAACCCCTTTGTCCATCAACCGCTGGAGCTGTTCCAGGTGCGGGAGCATCGGCTGCCCTCCGCCGCCGTCGGAGAAGAGCACGATCGCGGCCGCATTGTCAAGAATCGCAGGATCCTTGGGCCACCCGTTGCGCACAACCGCCGCCTCCACGCCCGGCACGTTCTCGTTGAGCGCCTTGGCCAGGAGTACGCATCCGGCGTAATGGGTGTGGGCAAAGTACCCGTGGCTGGCCCGCCCGGCAATCAAGACGATTTTCTTCTTCGCCGAACTCGACGGTTCGGCGGCAGTGGCCGGAAACGCGGTGGCAAGGAGCATTGTCGCGATCACGAGCGTGACGCCTGCCAAGAGGCGTCCCCTCGCGGGCGTTGTGGAAAGGAGCGGTTTGCGTTTCATGATTCTCTCCTCCAGTCGAGTACTGTTCGCGCATCAAAGCGGCGAGGTACAAAACGCGTTGGTTCTTCCATAGCCGCAGTCCTAAGTGTAGCCTCTCCTACGGCCGATGAACACCCTCGGCCGCGCCGGACCTTTGGAGTGCGGCGACTACGGTCTTGCCGATACAGCAAGGATCGAAGAGAATGACTATGGGCCTACGCAAGGAGTCATTTCATGAGCAGAGACTTCAGCGTCATCATCGAACGCGATGCCGAAGGGTTCTACGTTGCTTCAGTGCCCGCACTGCGCGGTTGCCATACCCAGGCACAATCGCTGGATGAGTTGATGCACCGAGTTCGCGAGGCGATCGAACTGTGCCTTGAGGTCCAAGGCGGCGAGATTGAGCCTCTCGACTTCATCGGGGTCCAAAAGGTCACCTTGCCCTCATGACGCGACTGCCCAGAGCAACCGGGAGAGAACTTGTCGCCGCCCTGGCGAAGGCCGGCTTTGCCGTAGTGCGCGTAAAGGGAAGCCACCATTTCCTGCGTCACGATGACGGACGGAGTACCGTGGTGCCGGTCCACGCCGGGGAAACGATCGGCCCGGGCCTTGTGGGCAAGATTTTGGCGGATTGTGAGATGACCCCCGATGATCTAATCGCCCATCTGTAGACTTTTTCTCGCGCCCACGCCGCAGAGCGGCCCGACACCCGTTCCCACGCGGAGCGTGGGAACGAGGAATCCATCGCTGGCTTGCGTCACCCTACGCCGCCAATGATTTCCGCGGCCCGATCGCAGAGCCCTTGGGCCTCGGCGGGCGTGGCGGATTCGGCGATCGCGCGGACGATCGGCTCGGTGTTGCTGGCCCGGACCAAGAGCCATTGGCCGGGCCAGTCGAGGCGGAGGCCGTCGAGGCGGTCGGCCTTGGCTTCCGGAAATCGCGTTTCGAGTGCCGCCAGCGCGGCGGGCACCCGGTTGGGGTCCAGGGTGATCTTCGTCTTGACGATGTGGTAGCGCGGCAACTCGTCGGCCAATTGGCTGATCTTCGCCTCGCGGGCGGCCATGGCGTCGAGCAGTTGGGCCATGCCGACGAAGCTGTCGCGGACCAGTCCGACGCGCGGGTCGATCGGCCCGCCGTTCCCCTCGCCGCCGAACACGGCATCCCGGGCGAGCATGGCGTCGACGACGTTCGCCTCGCCGACCGCCGAACGGAAAAACGGCACGCCGTACCGCTCGGCCAGGTCTTCCGACATGTGGCTGGTGGCGCAGTTGGCGACAATAGGGCCGCGGCGGCGACGAAGCACATGGTCGACGCATAGGGCCAGGGTGTATTCCTCGCCCAGGTAGCGGCCCGACTCATCGATCACGGCCAGCCGATCGGCGTCGGGATCCTGGCAGAAGCCGACGTCGGCCCCGGCCTTGACGACCTCCGCCAGCACGCCGGCGAGGTTTTCGGCGGTGGGCTCCGGAGTGTGGTCGAACCGGCCGTCCGGCTCGCCGCCCAACACGGCCACCCGGCACCCGAGGGCCTCCAGCAGCTTTCGTCCCAAGTCGCTGCCGGCGCCGTGGTTGGAGTCCAACAGCACCCGAAACGCCTTCGAGCGGATTCGCTCCACGTCGACGGTGGCGAGCACGGCTTCCAGGTGCGGAGTGAGCGGGTCGGGCAGGAGGTCGGATCGGCCGAGCTGATCGTGACGCACCCATGTGACCGGGCGCGAGCGATAGCGGGCCAGGACCTTCTGGCCGGGCCCCTCGGGGATGACCCGGCCTTGCGACGAGAAGAGTTTCAAGCCGTTGTACTGCGACGGGTTGTGGCTGGCGGAGATCTGCACGCCGCCGGCCGCCCGGCAGTGCCGCACCAGAATGCCGAGCGTCGGCGTGGGGGCAATGCCGGCGTCGATCGTGTCGCGGCCCACGGACTGGAGTCCGGCGTGGATCGCCTTGGCCAGCATTTCGCCGGAGAACCGGCCGTCGCGGGTCACCACAAACGGCCCGGCGGGGCACTCCGCCGCAAACGCTGCCACATAGCGCATGGCGACCTCGGGCGTCAGGCTATCGCCCACGATGCCGCGGAGTCCGGAAACGCTGATAATCGGGTCACTCACGGGCGTCCCCCTATTTCTCGTTCCCACGCTCTGCGTGGGAACGAGCGCCGGGACGCTCAGCGTCCCGTCTTGCTCGCGCCGCAGAGCGGCGAGGCTTGCGTTCCCACGCAGAGCGTGGGAACGAGGTTGGAAAGCAGTGCCATACGCACACCACTATACGACTTTGCTTGCCGGAGTATATGCTATCCCAATTGGTCTTCTTTTTCTCGTTCCCACGCTCTGCGTGGGAAC
>CAYTJV010000624.1:0-4533 GCA_964438165.1 uncultured Planctomycetaceae bacterium
GTGGGCGCGCTGGGCCGACGCCCCGCCGCCGAGGCCGCGGCGCTGGCTGCCCCGGAAGCCCGGTCCCAGGTCGCGGCGAGCGCTGCGCCGCTCACGTCCGACCCGCTGGGGCGCATGCACGCCGAGCTGGCACGCGCGCTGGCGAAGCCCCGGCAGGAGCGCCGCTGGGTCATGGTGATTGACCTGCGCAAGTGCGTCGGCTGCCACGCCTGCACCATCGCCTGCGTGGCCGAGAACAAGCTGCCGCCCGGCGTGGTCTACCGGCCGGTGCTCGAAGAAGAGATCGGCACCTACCCCAACGTCACGCGGCGGTTCATCCCGCGGCCTTGCATGCAGTGCGATGAGCCGCCCTGCACGCCGGTCTGCCCGGTGAACGCCACCTGGAAGAACGAAGATGGCATCGTGGTGGTGAACTACAACCAGTGCATCGGCTGTCGCTACTGCCTGACCGCCTGTCCCTATGCCGCGCGCACCTCGGACTTTGGCCATACCTACACGGCGGGCACGCCGCACGCTATGCTCGGTATCCTGGGGCAAGAAGCCGCTGATGACTACGAGCGGGTCGCCAACTTCGAGTACGGCAAGGCCTGGGAGCGCAAGAGTGGGGAATCGCCCATCGGCAACGCCCGCAAATGCCACTTCTGCACGCATCGCATCGCGGAAGGGATGTTGCCTGCCTGTGTCACCACCTGCATCGGCCGCGCCACCCTGTTCGGCGACGCCAACGATCCCGACAGCCTGGTGGCCGAGATGATCGCCAAGCCGAACGTGATGCGCCTGAAGGAAGAAATGGGCACCGAACCGCGGGTCTATTACCTGCTCTAATGGGAGGATGATAATGGCTAAGTATGCCTCGCGCTTGAACCGCCTCTTCTGGGTGCTGGCACTCGTGGCGTTTGTAGTTGGTCTCTACGGGTTGTACAGCCGGGTCGCCTCTGGAAAGGAGACGGCCAACTACGGCTCCTACGTGCCATGGGGGCTGTGGGTGGCCGCCTACATCTACCTGGTCGGCCTCTCGGCCGGCGCATTCCTTTTCTCGACCCTGGTCTATGTCTTCAACATCCGCCGCGTGAGCGGCGAGGGCACCGTGGCTGCGCCGGCTGTGGGTATGGCCGATGGCGCGGCTTTTGAGCGGGAGCGGCTCGAACAGGTGGGCAAGCTGGCCCTCTTCACCGCGCTGGTCACCCTGGTGGGCGCGGTGGTTCTCATCTGGCTCGACCTGGGTCACCCGCTGCGCGCCTGGAAGCTGCTCTTCCAGACCAGCTTCCGTTCGGTTATGGGCTGGATGATCTGGTTCTATTCGGCGTACTTCATCCTGCTGCTGGTCGAGCTGTGGCTGGCGATGCGCGCAGACCTGGTGGCTCGAAGTGATAAGAGCGCACTGGCACGCTTCCTGACCTTCGGCCGCCGCGATGTGTCGCCGACGGCCCTGGCCGCTGACCGCCGCCTGCTGCGCATCCTGGGCAGCGTGGGCGTTGTGCTGGCGATCGCGTTCCACGGCTCGGTCGGTGCGATCTTCGGGGTCGTTGCAGCCCGTCCCTATTGGAACTCGGCCCTCACGCCGATCATCTTCCTGGCCGGCGCGCTTCTCTCCGGCGGCGCGCTGCTCACGTTTGTCACCGCCATTTGGGGGCCAGAGCCTGGCAGCGCCTCGCACCGCAATCTCATGGGCTTCCTGGGCCAGATCGTGCTGGGCCTGCTGGCGCTCGACGTGCTCCTGGAGTGGGCCGAGTTCTCCATCGGCCTCTGGAGCAGCAGCCCGGGCGAGTCGGCCAGCATCCGACTGGTGCTGTTCGGGCAATACTGGTGGGTCTTCTGGGTCGTCCACGTGGGCCTCGGCGTGATCGTGCCGGCCATCCTGCTGACCGTCCTGCGGCGCAAGATGTGGGCCGTGGCGTTAGCTGGCGCGCTGATCGCCGTCACCTTCCTGACGGTGCGTCTGAATATCGTTGTCCCTGGCTTGGCGATTCCGGAGCTTGCCGGCCTGGAGGCCGCTTTCACCGGCCCTGGGCTGACGGCGCAGTATTTGCCGAGTCTCAGCGAGTGGCTGCTGTTCGTCTGGGCAATCGGGCTGGCTGCGCTGATCTTCCTGGCCGGCCGGCGCGTCCTGCCGATTGTGCGCGAGCAGGTGGGAGCAGAAGTAAGTGCAGAGTAATTACCAATTACTAAGTACCGATCTTTAGGAGATGATACAATGAACGAATATGACAAAAATGAAACCTTGACTCACTCACAGGTGACGCGCCGCGATTTCTTGAAAATCTCCGCGTTCCTCGGCGGATCGGCGGCGTTCGCTGGCACGCTGAATCTCGCGTGGGATACGATGACGAGTGATGTAGAAGCCGCCGCGGAAACGCAGGGCTATCCGCTCGCGAATCCGGCGAACATCATTTACAGCGTTTGCCAGCAGTGCAACACCAACTGCGGCATCAAAGTCAAACTGGTCAACGGCGTCATCTCCAAGATTGACGGCAACCCGTTCAACCCGTTCACGCTGAATCCGCACATTCCGTACAAAACGGCAATGACGGAAGCCGCGACGATTGACGGCGCGGTTTGCCCCAAGGCGCACGCGGCGATTCAAACGACGTACGATCCGTATCGGCTCGTCAAAGTGTTGAAACGCGCCGGCAAACGCGGCGAGAACAAGTGGGCGGCGATTGATTTCGACAAAGCGATCACCGAAATCGTCGAGGGCGGCAAATTGTTCGCGAACGTTCCCGGCGAAGAGAATCGCGTCGTGACGGGTCTCAAAGAGTTGTACGCGCTCAAAGACCCGAAAGTCGCGAAGGCGATGGACGATGAGGTGAAAAAGATTCTTGCCGAAAAAGACAAGGACAAGAAAAAAGCCGCGATCGCCGCGTTCAAAGAAAAATTCAAGAGCGACCTCGACAAACTGATTGACCCCGATCATCCCGATCTCGGTCCCAAGAACAATCAGTTGAATTTCTCGTGGGGTCGCTTGAAGGGCGGACGGAGTGATTTCATCAACCGCTTTACGCGCGACGGGTTCGGCTCGACCAACGCGCACGGTCACACGACCGTCTGCCAAGGGTCGCTGTACTTTTCCGGCAAGGCGATGAGCGAGCAGTTTAGCGCGGGCAGTTTCACCGGCGGCGACAAGTTCTACTGGCAAGCCGATACCGAGAACAGCGAGTTTGTGATTTTCGTCGGCGCGTCGCCGTTCGAAGGCAACTATGGTCCGTCGAACCGCGTGCCGCGCATCACGAATCGGCTGGTTGAAGGCAAACTCAAGTACGTCGTGATTGACCCGCGCCTCTCCAAAGTCGCCGCCAAAGCGTGGAAGTGGATGCCGAACAAGCCCGGCACCGAAGGCGCGATTGCGCTCGCGCTGATTCAGTACGTCATCGCGAACAAAAAGTACGACGAAAAATTCCTGCGCGCGGCGAACAAAGCCGCGGCGACGGCGGCGAAAGAAGCGTCGTGGAGCAACGCGACGTGGCTCGTGAAGTTGGATGATAAGGGCGCGCCGACCGTCTTCTTTCGCGGCACTGAAGCCGGCATCGCGACGAAAGATAAAGGCAAGGACAAGGACGGCAAGGACATTGACGTTTGGAAGACCAGCGACGGCAAAGAGTTCACGTTCGACCCGCTCGTCGCGCTTGTGGACGACAAGCCGGTCGCGCTCGACCCGAACGATGAAAGGACTGCCGTCGTGGGCGACCTTGTCGTGGACGCAACCGTTAGTGGATTCAAAGTCAAAACCGGTTTCGTCATCCTCACCGAATCGGCGAACGCGAACACGTTTGAAAAGTGGGCGGAGATCGCCGGCTTGAATGCGCGCGACCTCGAACAAGTCGCGGCGGAGTTTGTGTCGCATGGCAAAAAAGCTGCGGCGGACATTCACCGCGGCGTGTCGCAGCACACCAACGGTTTCTACAACGTGCTCGGCTGGTTCAACTTGAACTTGCTGCTCGGCAATTACGATTGGAAGGGCGGCATGGTCAAGCTCGCGACGTACGACACGGGCGGCAGCAAAGCCGGCGGACCGTTCGACCTCGGCAAGTTGACGCCAAACAAAGCCGCGCCGTTCGGTCTCTCCATCATCCGCCACGACGCCAAGTACGACGAGTCCACCCTCTTCGAGGGGTATCCGGCGAAACGCAATTGGTATCCGCTCGCGTCGGATATCTATCAGGAACTCGTTCCCTCGATGGGCGACGCGTATCCGTATCCAATCAAGGCGTTGTTCCTCTACATGGGCTCGCCCGTATACTCACTGCCGGCGGGCAACACGAACATTGACATTCTCGTCGACCCGAACAAAATCCCGCTCTTTGTCACGAGCGACATTGTCGTGGGCGAGACTTCGATGTACGCCGATTACATCTTCCCCGACTTGACGAATCTCGAGCGCTGGGAATTCGCCGGCTCGCATCCTTCGATGACGGTCAAAGTGCAACCGGTGCGCCAGCCGACCATCGCGCCGCTCATCGAAACGGTAAAAGTATACGGTCGCGAAATGCCGATCTCGCTCGAATCCATGATTCTCGCGCTCGCCGAAAAACTCAA
>CAYTJV010000625.1:0-4522 GCA_964438165.1 uncultured Planctomycetaceae bacterium
ACTCCTCCACTCCTCTACTCCCCCTCTCCTCCACTCCTCTACTCCCCCTCTCAGATTCCCTTCGCCGCCAGCCAGCGCTCGGCGTCCAGCGCGGCCATGCAGCCGCTGCCGGCGGCGGTCACGGCTTGGCGATAGTAGTCGTCGCCGACGTCGCCGGCCGCGAAGACCCCTTCCACGCTGGTGTAAGTGCGGAAGGGAGTGGTCCACTTGATGTACCCTTTGGGCGTCAGCTCCAATTTGCCGTTTAGGAAGGCCGTGTTCGGCGTGTGGCCGATGGCCATGAACACGCCGGAGACGTCCAGCAGGAGATCCGGCTCGCCGACCGTGCTCGCCAGTCGCACGCCGGTGACGCCGCTTTTGTCGTCCCCGAGCACCTCGGCCAGGGAGCGGTTCCACTGCATCTTGATTTTCGGATTGCCTAGTGCCCGAGCGGCCATGATCTTCGACGCCCGAAGCTGGTCGCGGCGATGGACCATGTGGACCACGCTGCCGAACTTGCTCAGGTAGTCGGCCTCCTCGACAGCCGAATCGCCCCCGCCTACTACCGCCAGCGGCTTGTTGCGGAACCGCGGCAGGGCCCCATCGCAGACCGCACAGGCACTCACGCCGCGATTCTTGAACCGCTCCTCCGACGGCAGCCCGAGGTAATTGGCCCGCGCCCCGGTGGCCACGATGACCGCATGGGCCTGGTACGTGTTGCCATCGGAGGCCGCAAGCTTGAAGGGATGGGTGCTGAAGTCAACGTCGCCTATGTCTTCAGTGACGATGCGGGTGCCGAAATTAACCGCCTGCTGACGCATCAGTTCCATGAGCTCAGGCCCGGTGACCCCCTCCTTGGAATGAGGCGGCAGCATGTCCCGTCGATCTGGAGGGAGCGACGTTTCCAAGTAGTGTTCCAGATCGCCGGCCGGAAAGCCGGGGTAGTTTTCGACTTCGGTGGTTAAGGCCAGTTGGCCCAACGGAAGGGTCCCTGCCAACCTGTTTTCCTCGGTAACAGCACCCTCCAAGACCAGCGGTTCGAGTGCGGCTCGGGCCGCGTAAATGGCCGCGGTCCAAGCCGCCGGCCCACTCCCGATAAGGATCACTTTTTCCGGCACCAGTCCAGCTCCTTTCGCGATTTGCTCCTCCGCGTACTGCGTACTAGTATATCCCCTCTGTTGCGGTCGTCCACGCCTTATGTTGTCGCAAGCGCGCGCATAAAATATGATAGCAGAGGGGTTTCCAGCCCCGGGGAGGTCATTCCGTGAATTCAATTTGGTTGATGCTCACAGCGCTGGCCGCGTTCGCGGTGGCGTACCGGTTCTACGGGGCTTTCCTGGCCGCGAAGGTGGCGGTGCTCAACGACGCCAATCCCACGCCCGCCCATCGGCTTCGTGACGGCGTCGACTACCACCCCACCAAACGGATCGTGCTGTTCGGCCATCACTTCGCGGCGATTGCCGGCCCGGGACCGCTGATCGGGCCGGTGCTTGCGGCCCAGTGGGGATACTTTCCGGGCTTTGCGTGGATCGTGATCGGGGCATGCCTGGCCGGCGGGACGCACGACTTCATCACCCTGGTGGCCTCGGTGCGGCACGATGGGCTCACGCTGCCCAAGCTCGCGCGGAACATGATTGGTCCGGTGGGCGGGGCCACCACGGCCACCGCCACGCTGTTCATCGTGATTGCCGTCCTGGCGAGTGTGGCGATGGTCGTGGTGAAGGCCCTCAGTCACAGCTCGTGGGGCATGTTCACGATCCTCGTGACGATCCCCGCCGCGTTGCTGACGGGAGCGTGGATGTACAAGATCCGGCCGGGCCGCGTGGGCGAGGCCTCGGTCGTGGGCGTGGCCATCGTGATGTTCGGCGTGATCTTCGGCAAGCCGTTCGCCGATTCGAGCTGGGGGCACACGCTGGTGTTCAGCGAGTCGGCGCTGTCGATCATGTTGCCCGTGTACGCCGCGATTGCCTCGATCCTCCCGGTTTGGGTGCTGATGTGCCCGCGCGACTATCTCAGCTCCTACATGAAGATCGGCGTCATCGTAGTGTTAGCCGTGGGGATCTTCGTGGCCCAGCCGACGTTGGAAATGCCGGCCACGACCCCGTTTCTGGGCGGCGGCGGGCCGGTGGTCTCGGGCGCCGTGTGGCCGTTTGTGTGCATCGTGATTATGTGCGGGGCCATCTCCGGATTCCACGCCCTGATCGCTTCCGGCACCACGCCGAAGATGATCAACAAGGAATCCGACATGCGGACCATCGGCTACGGGGCGATGATCCTCGAAGGATTCGTCGCCCTGACCGCCCTGGTGGCCGCCTGCGCGTTGGATCCGGGCGACTACTTCGCCATCAACGCCCCCCAGAGAACTGCCGAGGAGCAGCAGCGATACCAGAAGATCGTGTCTACGGCTGCCGTCCAGCACTCGTGGGACCTTGCCCCCAAGAGTCTCCACGAGCTGGAAACCGGGGTGCAGGAGCAGTTGCGCGGCCGCACCGGCGGCGCAGTCACTCTGGCCGTGGGCATGGCCAAGGTCTTCTCCAGCCTGCCGGGCATGAGACACCTGATGGCCTACTGGTACCACTTCGTGATCATGTTCGAGGCTCTGTTCATTCTCACGCTCCTGGAGACGGGCACCCGAGTCGCGAGGTTCGTATTCCAGGAGACGCTGGCCCAGTTCAATCCCCAGGCGGCGATCGGGCATCAACCCAAGTGGGGCTTGAATGTGACCATGAGCATCGTCGTCTGCGGCCTCTGGGGCGGACTGTTGTACATCGGCAACCTGGAGACCCTCTGGCGCATGCTGGGCATCGCCAATCAGCTCCTGGCCACCATCGCCCTGGCCGTGGGCACGACCTATCTGCTGATGTATGCCGCCAAACGGGTCTATGCCCTGTGTACCGCGATCCCCTTTGTCTTCGCAGTGGTTACCGTATTCACCGCCGGCGTGCAAAGCATCGCCATGTGGTGGAACAAGCCGGAGACCAACCCCACCGACCTCTTCCTTGCGAAACTCGCCTGCGTGGTGGCGAGCATCATGCTGGGCCTTTCGGCGATCATCGTTATCGACGCCGTGCGACGCTGGTACGCCTTACTCAACGGAGCCGTCCCAGAGCCCGCCTCAGCGCCCGCGGTGAGTCCGTCGGAGTTGTGAACGCCACGGGCGTCGTTCGTAGTCCCGCCTTTAGGCGGCTTCTCAGCCGGCTGCCGGCTGAAGCCGGTACTACGAACTTCCTGGCAAAATAGGCAGACTTCGTTGAGTTTGCCGATTGGGCCAATAAGGCTTGGAGTAACGAAAAGGCTCACCGTTCCTCCTATTCCCGCCGAAGAGAAGATCGCGGACCTTAGGGCCTCTTACTTGCCAAACGTGCCGGGTATGGGTGCTGGTCAGTCGATCGGGCAAGGACTTGCAGCCAATCGCCCCACGTGGGCTTCCCGGCTGCGATGCTGCGCCGCGATGATGGTCTGCGTTTGGCTGCTCGGTTCGGCCGGCTGCTGCTGGTGGGGCGGCTCGCCCGATGCCAAGCCGCAACCTCTGGGCTGGGACGCGGCGCCCGGGGGCCCCGGGACGCTGGCCTTTCCCGAGCGGCTCGATCAGGGCTACACGATCGTTTTGCCGGGCGTGATGGGAAGCGCCCCGCTCGATCACGGGATCGTCAAGGGGCTTATCGACGCGGACGTGCCCACCGCGGTCGAGCTGTATGACTGGACCGCCAGCCCGTTTCGGCTCGTCTACAACCTGCGGGCCCTCAGCCGCAACCGCAACGAGGCCCAAAAGATCGCTGCAAGAATCGTTGCCTACCAGGACCGCTATCCCGGACGGCCGGTATACCTCGTCGGCTACTCCGGCGGAGCAGCCGTGGCGGTGCTGACCTTGGAAGCCCTGCCGCCGGACCGCAAGGTAACCAAGGCGGTTCTGCTGGCGCCCACCTTGGCGCAAGACTACGACCTGCAATTGGCCCTCAGCCGTACGGAGCAAGGCGTTCACAGTTTCCACTCGGCGATCGACGTGCCGGTGATGGTGGTGCTGGCGATGGCGCTGGGGACGACCGAAGGCAAGCACACGTTCACCGCCGGCGCGTTCGGGTTCCAGAGGCCCAATGGACTCAATGAAAGCCAACGCCGGCAGTATTCCTCCCGCCTCGCCCAACATGCGTACGAGCTGAAGATGATCGAGTCCGGCCACGCCGGGGGGCATTTCGGCTGGGCCAACCGCGGCTGGGTGGCCCAGTGGGTCGCCCCCATGCTCGGCCCGGCGCCCGGCAGCGAAGCCCCAGCCCCTTCCGGCCCGCAAACCTGGCCCGATCACGTGGCCGCCCATGAAGAAGGCGATTTGCGCGGCGCGACGACGGCGACGTCCTGGAACGTTCCTCTCCAAGACGCCCGTTGAGGGGCGATAATCTGATCCCGGCTCTTCCAGTGTTGGGTGCTGGCCCCTTTGGAGTGCGGCGATTTATCGCCGCTTTTTCCGGAGGATATCGATCGCCACAATCCAAAGCGGCGATCAATCAGCCTTTTTCCGGGGCGGGTTGATTTTACCTTTGGGCGG
>CAYTJV010000626.1:0-4511 GCA_964438165.1 uncultured Planctomycetaceae bacterium
ACGCCGCAGGTGGAGACTTATCGCCTGACCCGGGTCGATCCCCCCACGCTCGTCCCCCTGCTGCAAAGCCTCGTGCCGGAGGCCAGGGTGTCGGTCGATGCACAGACGAAGACGCTGATCGTGGTGGCCATCCCGGCCGACCAGCAAACGGTTCGGGGCGTGGTCCAGCAATTCCAGCCCGACAAGTCCGGGCGGGACGGCCCAGAGCTGCGCATGTACCCGATCACGACGGCCGACCCCACCAGCGTGACCACGATGCTCAAGAATACGTTCCCCACGCTCCAGGTCGTGCTCGACCCGAAAACGAACCGGCTGCTCGTTTGGGCCTTTCCCTCCGAGCACGAAACTATCAAGAAGACCTTGGAGCAAGTCCAGGCACAGGTCCCGGCCAGCCAACTGCCGCGGTTCGAGAGCTATTCGCTCCACGGCGCCGAACCGACTGCCCTGGTGACGAATTTGCAGACACTTGCTCCCAACGCCAAGATCACCACCGACACGAAGGCGGGCCGGCTAGTCGTGTGGGGCACATCGGCCGAACACGAGGTCATTCGCGGGGCCATGGAGAAACTCGGGCGCCCGACGACGATCGAAAACACGCCGCAGGTGGAGACCTACCGCTTGACCCGGGTCGATCCCGCCACGCTCGTCCCGCTGCTGCAAAGCCTCGTGCCGGAGGCCACGGTGTCGGTCGACGCGCCGACGAAGACGCTGGTCGTGGTGGCCATTCCGGCCGATCAGCAGACGGTCCGCGGCGTGGTGCAGCAGTTTCAGCCGGAGAAGATCTCGCGCGAGGGTCCGGAACTCCGCACGTATCCAATCACGGCGGCCGATCCGTCGAGCGTACTGACCATGCTCAAGGGCCTGTACCCCTCGGCGCAGCTCGTGATGGACCCGAAGGGTAACCGGCTGATGGCCTGGGCGACTCCCAGCGAACAGGCTTCCTTGAAGGCGTCGGTGGAGCAACTCCAGGCCCCCGGCCATCCGGACCAGCAGACGCGGTTTGAGGTCTACCCAGTACACGGGGCGGATCCGAGCGCGCTAGTGACCCAACTCCAAACCCTCGTGCCGAATGCAAAACTGACGGTCGACGCGAAGTCGGGTCGGATCGTCGCCTGGGGCACGGGCGCCGACCAGGAGGCCCTGAAGGGCGCGCTGGAGCGACTCTTGCGAAGCACCACGCCGGAGAGCGCGCCGCGCCTCGAGGTGTACCGGCTCACCAAGGCCGATCCGACGACCCTCACGCCGCTCTTGCAGACGTTGGTGCCCGACGCCAAGATCTCCGTCGACCCGCAGACGAAAACGCTCATTGCCGTGGCCGTGCCCGCCGATCACCTGACGATCAAACCCGTGCTGGAGCAGCTCCAGCCGGAGAAGCCGGCCCCCGACGCCCCGCAATTGCGGTTCTATCCGCTGGCCCAACCCTTGCCGGCCACGATCGTGACCGTGCTTCAAGGGCTGGCCCCGAAGGCGCAGATCACCTTGGAGCCGGGCGGGAAGCGGCTCACCGTGGTCGCCTCGCCGGCCGATCATATCATTGTCAAGGCGGCGATCGAGCAGATCCAAACCGTGGCCGTGCTCGACGAGAAGAACAAGCTGGTCACGTACGCCGTCACGCCGGGCCAGAAGAAGCGGTTCCAATCGGTGGCCACCTCGCTGGCCTCGGAGCTGCCGGGGTTGCAGATCGTTGCCGAGAGCGAGCCCGATGAGTTGGCCGTCTGGGCCAAGCCCACGCAGCACGCGGTTATCGGCGAGATCCTCGAGCAACTCAAGCGAGAAGTGCCTGCCGGGGAGAAGTATCTGTTGGTCGCGTACGCGATCAAGGCCGCTGACCCGCAGAACGTGCTCACCGTGATGAAGACGCTCTTCCCGAACGCCCAGTTCGTGCTCGACGCGCGAACGCGGCGGTTGATCGTCTGGACGTTCCCGGCCGATCAGGAAGCGATCAAGGCGGCGCTGGAGAAGATCGACACGGGCACGGCGGCCGAAGGGCAGGATAAGCTGATGGTCTACCCGGTGCCCGACATCGACCCCGCCACGGCGATCAAGGTGCTTCAGGAGCAACTGCCCGACGTGAAGCTTTCGACCGACGCGAAATCGGGGGCGATCCTCGCCTGGGCCCGGACAACGGAACACGCCATCATCGCCCGCACGCTCAAGGAGTTGAAGGTCGAGCCCGACGCCGAGCACAAGGAGACGCTCGTGGTCTATCCGCTGCCCAGCGGCGATGCCACGGCCTTGTCCACGGTGCTGAAGACCCTGGTGCCGAAGGCCCAGGTCGTGGTGGAGACGAAGAGCAACAGCATCATGGCCACGGCCGTGCCCAAAGACCACGAGTTGATCCGGGCGTCCATCGAGCAGGTGTCAAAGAAGGGGCCGGCGGGCACGATGCCCGAGATGGTCGTCCACAGCCTCCCGTCGCTTGGCACCAGCGGTGCGGCCGCCTTGATCCCGACCCTCAAGCAAATCTTCCCCGACGCCACGTTCGCCGCCGGGGCCGATCCCACGAAGCTGGTGGTCTGGGCCAAGCCGGCCGACCAGGAGCCGATCCGAAAGGCAGTCGAGGAGATGGCCAAGAAGGATCCGCCGGAAACGGCGCACAAGCTGGTGATCTACACCGTCGAGCGCGCGGGGCCCGGTGGCGACGCGGGGATGCTGACTATCCTCCGTTCGCTCTTCCCCGACGCAAGTGCCGGTTTCGGCTCCGATCCGACGCGGCTGTTCGTTTGGGCCCGGCCGGCGGAGCATCCGTCGATCAAGAACACGATCGACGAGCTGTCCAAGAAGGAGCCGCCCGAGAAGGCCCGGAAGATTGTGATGTACGCGATCCGGTCGGCCAATGCCGCGGCCGCGTCGTACACCCTCTCGCTCCTGCGCACGATGTTCCCCGAGGCCCAATTCACGGTCGGGACGGAGCCGGACCAGCTCGTGGTTTGGGCCCGGCCCGCCGAGCACGTCGACATCAAGAGCACGATCGAGCAGGTCTCGAAGGAAGAGCCCCCGGAGAAGGCATACAAGCTGGTGGTGTACACGCTTGAGGCTGCGGGCCCAGCGGGGGTGAGCGGGGCAATCGGTATCCTCACGACCATGTTCCCCGACGCAAAATTCACGCCAGGGACCGAGCCGCAGAAGCTGGTCGCCTGGGCCCGACCGGCAGACCACAAGAAGATCGAGGCGGCCGTGGCCGAGATCTCCAGCAAGGAGCCGCCCGAGAAAGCCCACCGGATGGTCGTCTACGCGCTGGAATCGGCCGGCCCGGGCGGGGTGAGCGGTGCGATCAGTGTCCTTTCGCTGATGTTCCCCGAGTCCAAGTTCACCGCCGGGACCGAGCCCCACAAACTGGTCGCTTGGGCGCGTCCGGCGGAGCACGAGAAGATCAAGTCCGCCATCGAGGAGTTGGCCAAGAAAGAGCCGGCCAAGACGGCGCCTCGGATGGTGGTCTACACGCTGGAATCGACTGGCCCGGGCGGGGTGAGCAGTGCGATCAGCGTGCTAACCCTGTTGTTTCCTGATTCCAAGTTCAACACCGGGACCGAGCCCAACAAGCTGGTGGCGTGGGCCCGGCCCGCCGAGCACAGGAAGATCAAGGCCGCGCTGGACGAGTTGGCCAAGAAGGAGCCGCCCGACAAGGCCCGCAAGGTCGTCGTGTACAAGATCCGCGCGGCCAACGCCAGCGCCGCGTACTACACGCTGTCGCTCCTGAAGACAATGTTCCCCGACGCCCAATTCACGGTCGGCACGGAGAACGATCAACTCGTGGTCTGGGCTCGGCCGGCGGAGCACGTCGATATCAAGAGCACGATTGACCAGATTTCCACCGAGGAGCCGCCGGAGAAGGCCCACAAGCTGGTCATCTACACGTTGGAATCGACCGGCACGGCGGGGATGAGCGGGGCAATTAGCATCCTCACGACCATGTTTGCCGAGGCGAAATTCACGGCGGGCAGCGAGCCGGACAAGATCGCGGTCTGGGCCCGCCCGGCCGATCATAAGAAAATCGAGGCCGCCGTGAAGGAGCTTTCCAGCAAGGAGCCGCCGGAAAAGGCTCATCACATGGTGGTGTATACCGTAGAGACGACGGGCACGGCCGGCATCAGCGGCGCCATGAGCGTCCTTACCACGATGTTCCCCGAGGCCAAGTTCGCTGCCGGAACCGAGCCGAACAAGGTGGTCGTCTGGGCACGGCCGGCGGACCAGAAGAAGATCGCCGCGGCCGTCGTCGAGCTTTCCAAGAAGGAGCCGCCCGATAAGGCCCGCAAGATCGTCGTCTACAAGATCCGCGCGGCGAACGCGTCGGCGGCCTACTATACGCTTTCCTTGCTCAAGACGATGTTCGCTGAGGCCCAATTCACGCTCGGGACGGAGAACGACCAGCTTGTGGTTTGGGCCCGGCCGGCCGAGCACGTGGATATCAAGAGCACGATCGACCAGATCTCCACCGAGGACCCGCCGGAGAAGGCCCCTAAGCTGGTCATCTACACGCTGGAGACCACGGGCTCGGCGGGTTTAAGCGT
>CAYTJV010000627.1:0-4480 GCA_964438165.1 uncultured Planctomycetaceae bacterium
CGTTGTTCGCCCGGTTGCGCTCGCGGAGCGTGGCGGGGTCCACGAGCTCGTGGTAGCCGTTGGCCAGCTCGATCCCCGACACGTACAGCTCGAATCGCTCGGCCATCGGTGGCGGGCCGGGCCGCACCCGGGCCAACGCGGCCTGGCTGGCCGGATAGTCGTACACGATCGCCGGGCGCTTGAGTCCAAGGTTCGGCTGCACTTTCTCCGAAAGCAGCAGGTCGAGCCAGCCATCGCGATCCTCGGCAGCAAGACTCCCCGGGGCTGCGAGGCCCAAGACGCGGACCCTGCTTGCCAGCTCCGCGGCCGAGGCCGTGTGCGGATCGATGCCCGTGTGCGATGCAAACGCTTCTCGATAGGAAACCATGTCCGCCGGTCCGCGCTCCAATAGGCAGTCGCACAGATCGCTCAGAAGCCGCATCCCTTCCGTCATGCCGTCCCCGACGCGATACCATTCGACCATCGTGAACTCGGGGTTGTGCAACGGCCCTTGCTCGCCTTGCCGGAACGCCCGGGTCACTTGATAAATCGCCTTCGCTCCCGCGACGAGCAATCGCTTCATGCCGAACTCGGGCGAGGTCTGCAACCAGAGCCGTCGCGGCGCCGATCCGCCGCGCGGGCAGTCATCCAACGGCACAGCGAACGGATCGAGGTGCCTGTCGACCACGACATCGGCCGAGAGGATCGGCGTTTCGACTTCGAGGAACTCGCGAGCCTCGAAGAACTGGCGGACCTTGCGCAGCAAGCGGGCCCTCAGCCGCAGGTTCTCCCAGGAGGCGGTGGGCAGAAATTCGGCTCGTAGCAAGGAATTAGGCATCATCGAAAAAGAGAATGAATACGGAATACTGAATAGCGAACACGGAAGTCAGAATGAAGCTGCCGCGGAACCGTGCGGCCGAATGCATTCTGCATTCCATATTCCGTATTCAGTATTCGCAATTCATTCGGTATTCGCTATTCACCCCGCCTTATACCTTCACCCGCTCGATGTACTCTCCGGTGCGGGTGTCGATCTTGATCGACTCGCCCATTTCGACGAACGAGGGGCAGAGGATGTCGGCGCCCGTTTCCACCCGGCAGGGCTTGGTGACGTTGGTGGCCGTATTGCCACGGACTCCCGGCTCGCAGTATTCGATTTTGAGGACCACGTGGTTGGGCGGCGACACGCTGATCGGGTTGCCGTTGAACAGCGTCATGCTGCAGATCATCCCTTCCTTAAGGTATTTCCAAGCGTCCTCGACCAGGTCTTTGCCCAGCTCGTACTGCTCGTAGGTCTTGTTGTCCATGAAGACGAACTGGTCCTGCTGGCGGTAGAGGAACTGGGCCTCGATCTCCTCGACGTCGGCGGCCTCCAGCGAGTCGCCGCTCTTATAGGTCCGATCGAGCAAAGTGCCGCGGAGCAGGTGCCGGAGCTTGCACTTGTACAGGGCCTGGCCTTTGCCCGGCTTGACGAAGTTGCACTCGATCATCAGGTACGGGTCGCCTTCGAGCTGGACCTTCAGTCCCTTGCGAAACTCACTTGTGTTGTACGAAGCCACGTTCGGAATCCTGTCTTTAGCTTCCTGATACGAAACAGTTCTGCTACGATGGACCGGCTATGGTAATAGTAGGTTCCAGGGTCGATACGGGACGTCCGCAACCGGCCCATCCCGCCCCGCCGGACTGGCAATCGGCGATGGCCGATGCCGTGACCGACCTCGGCCAACTGTGCCGCCTGCTGGACCTCCCCGAGGAGCTGGCAACCCAACCGCAGAGGGAGTGCAATGACTTCCCTCTTCTCGTGCCCAAGCCCTATCTGGCCCGCATTCCGAAGGGTGATCGGCACAACCCTCTGCTCTTGCAAGTCCTTCTCCGCCCCGTCGAACTCGCCGAGCAACCAGGGTACAGCACCGATCCAGTTGGGGAGTGCCAAACCAATAGATCGACTGGCATGCTCTGGAAGTATCCGGGTCGGTTACTCATCGTAGCAAGTCGAAACTGCGCCGTCCATTGCCGCTTCTGCTTTCGGCGGCATTTTCGTTATGCGACTTATCCCCAGTCAAGGGGAGAATGGGATACGATATTGAAGGGGATCGAATTAGAAGAATCGATCCGTGAAGTGATCCTCAGCGGTGGCGACCCGCTGACGCTGGACGACGCAACCCTGGCGGAGTTGCTTGGTAGGCTCGCCACAATCCCCCACGTCCAGAGGGTGCGTATTCACACCCGGCTCCCGATAATGATTCCGCAACGGGTGACCGAGGAATTGATCGCCGCGCTCCGTCCTCGGCGTCTGACGGTGATCGTTGTGCTGCACGTTAATCACCCCGCGGAAATCGACGAGCCGGTCGCCGCCGCCCTCGCCCGACTGGCCGACGCCGGGATTCCGCTCCTCAGTCAGTCGGTGCTGTTGCGCGGAGTGAACGACCGCGTGGAGGTGCTCGCCGAGTTGTGCGAGCGACTGGTCAATCTCCGCGTCATGCCCTACTATCTTCACCAACTCGACCGGGTCGCAGGGGCGGCGCACTTCGAGGTGCCCGAGGAGGTGGGCATCGAACTAGTGGGTCAACTCCGTGCCCTCCTGCCCGGCTACGCCGTGCCGCGCTACGTCCGGGAAACCGTGGGCGAGTCCAGCAAGCGGGTCCTGGCGTAGCGATCGTCTACTCCACGTCGAGGATCTCGATCTTCAGCCGCCCGATCACCTGGGCGACGGGGAGGAAGCAGGTCAGGGCCGAGGCGCCGGCGAGGTTGCTGTGGACGAGCTTGAGGTGGGCCGCCCCGATGCCGCCTTGGGCCAGGGTGGCGTCCATGGGGATCCAGCGGCCGTCGAGGCACATCTCGGTCCACATGTGGTAGAGGAACGACTGCTTGTAGTACACCAGGCCAATCGCCACGCGGGCGGGGATTCCGCGGGCACGGGCCAGGGCGGCTAAGAGCACGGCGTGTTCGGTGCAGTCGCCCTCGCCCGCGCGGAGTACGTCGACGGCTGTATCGAAGGCCTGCGAGAAGCCGGGGCGGCGAATCCGGTTGCGGGCGTAACGCTCCAGGGCCAGGGCCACTTGCCAGAGGTCCTTAACGTCGCCCGCGGCTTCCTTCGCGGCAGCGAGAATCTCGGGGTGATCGCTTTGGATCCAGTTGTTCGGCTCGCGGTCTTGGGCGGTTGGGAGATCGGCCTTGTTGTCTGGGCGGAAAACTTCCGAAGTCTCCAAGACTTCGGAAGTTTGTGGCCGGAGGGCCAGCACCGTGACTTCCGCGGTGTTCGGGTCGACGGAGCGGACCTGCTGCGACGGGCCGGACGCGAACACTTCGGCCGGGTTGCCCCCCTCCAATCGCACGCGATAGCGGACCCGCTTCGTCGCGTGCGGCCGCTCCAAGGCCCGATTCACTGCAATCGCCACGTTCCAGGCGAAGTCCAGCTCCCCCGGCTCTGACGCACGCAGGGCCTCCTCCTTTGTCACGCGGACCTGCTGGAGGTCGAGCATGTCGGTCCGGCTCTTCCAGATCTCGCCGTCGCGGTCGGTCCACAGGTTGCCCCGGAAGGTCTGGTTTTCGAGGGTCGTGGTCGTGTCGATGCGTAATAGCTCGGCGGTTTTGTCGAGCAATGCGATGGACTCCCGATCACGGGCCACGAGCTCGGTGGTGGAGATCGACGTCGTGCCGGGCTCCAGGGCGCGGACCGTCCGCTTCTCGCCGGGCTGCATCGGCCGCTGGGCCAGGCTCTGCTGCAAGGCGTAGAACCCGCCCGCGTCGCCCGACCACGGGATTGCGGCCTTGGTCGTCTTCCCGGAGGTCGTTGTCTCTAGTTCTAGCTTGCCGTCGGACAGGCGGCCTCGGGTGGCCATGGTGGTCGCTGCCTGCGCGATCACGCTCTCGCAGGCCACGAGCTTGCCGTCGGGAGTCTCGGTGGACGCGAAGCGCATGTCCATGGTCATCGGCGTGCCGAAGCGCCGCATGGCCAAGCGCATCATACCCTCGATGAGAACGAGATCTTGCCCTGCCTGATTCGTGCGGCGGATGGTGGTCCGCCCGTAGCCCACGCGGACCCCTTGAATCGAGGCCACTTCCCAGATCTCGCGATCGGCGGCCGGCGCGGCGTCGGGGGCTGAGCGGGCCTCCTCTTCGGCCGGCGCCTCGGATTGCCGCACGCGGCACCCGGCGATCGCCGCGAGCCAAAGGATCCCTAGCGCCAGCGGCCAGGCCCGCTTCAATGTTGCCGCTCGACCTCGTCGATTTGCGCAACCGGTGTCTTCCATCAACATTCTCTGAGGCAAAAAGGCTTCCCATCCGGCACACACTTCGCAGTATAACGGCTTCGCGTTGTATCGGGGAGGGCTGTCGCAGCGCTCTTTGAGCGGCGCTTTGGCGATGGGCGAGGGCTTTCTTGCGGGATTGCGACGGCATCGCCCGCGGCCCGTTTTTCAAGTGCTAGACTAGCGTAGGCCAGCTCGGATGGCGGCCGTTTTCTGCGGCGGAGCCGGGCACCGGCGCGGTCCCCATTTCG
>CAYTJV010000628.1:0-4480 GCA_964438165.1 uncultured Planctomycetaceae bacterium
GAAGCCGTCGCCATTCGACCCGCCGCCGTTTCCGATCACCGCCACGTCGTAGGCACTCAGTTTCTCAACGGTATCGACTTGTGAAGGCGAGACCAGCGTTGCGTTGAAGTTGAAGTAACTATGGTCGTTCAACTGACTCTGGATGGCTGCAAAACCGGTGTTGTCCGCCATCCCAGTCACCACGGCTACGTTAATCGATAGTAGCGAACGATCCTCCAGCATCTCCATTCCAAGCCGGCGGGTATGAGGCGATCCACCTAGGCCCTTGCCGCGCCCCCGCCGGAGGACGCCTTCGCTCAAAGTGCCGGAGTTTTCTCGCCGTCTTGTCGAGAAGAGTGACATGGCTTGACCTCGTGCCTCGTTGATGTATCGATCGTGATCTAGGACAATACCAATAGTGCCCCCCGGGCGCGCAACGCGAGCCGCGCGGGGGATGGTTGGGCCGGGGAGGGACGCGGTTGGCGCCTTGGACCTCCCCGGCCGCTTTTCGCTTTCAGGTCATGGATTCACCACGGAGGCACGGAGGACACGGAGATTGACTCACGGGTGTGCCGGAAACCTTGCTGATTCCCCCTCCGTGCTCTCCGTGCCTCCGTGGTGAATTGCTCATTTTCCTTTCTCTGTCTTCTCTTTTCCTTCCGGCGGTTTCTTCTTCCTCGTAGCATAACGCTCAGGTTCGGAGGATATGCTGAAGCATAACCTACGCGAGCTGCTCTTCTTGGTGGGTGTTCGGTTACATGGTATTCTTTTCCTGTCGCCACGCGAGACAACGCTCGCGCAACCACAACTCTCCTATATATCTATACGCGCCGAGCGGCGTTCGCCTGGCGCGGATTCTTGAAGTTTTTTGAATGATTCTTGAGAATTGAAATAACGACCCCTTCGGCAAGCCAAGGATCTGGATTCCTGACCATCGTCAATCGTTCTACGGCCGGTCCAAGTCGTCGAGTCCTCGCATCTTGAGCAGTTGGCGTAGTCGCTTCATGGCCCGGTACTCGCGGTACCAGACTTGCTCACCGGTGACCCCCAGTCTGGCGGCGATGTCCGGCACGCTTTCCTCCTTGAGGCACCGCAGGTCGATCACGGCGAAGGTCAGAGCCGGGAGCCTTTCACGGAGCTCGGCAAAGACCTCTCGGACAAGCCGCCGAGTCGTCTGCCTCTGGTAGAGTGTTGTCGGCGACAGATCCGCTCGGTCGGCGTAGGATTCCAGTTGGCCGAGGCCCTCGCTATGGTTCCCGAGACGCCGGCGCAAGAAGCCTGCGATCCGGCGTTGGATCAAGGTCAGTAGCCAGCGGTGGAACCGGCAGGGCACGCGCTGGGTATCGAACGATTCCAGCTTGCGGAGGATGACGCTCCACACCTCCTGAGCGCAGTCGTCCCGGTCGCACGGCCGGACGCGGTAAGCGCGCACCGCGCGGCGAATCCACGGGTTGTACCGCGCATGGAATTGCCTCCAAGCCCCGTTGCCATCCGCGGTCGCTCCGGCCACGCCCGACAGGGACCGAGAGAGCTGCATGCCCGCTTGCAGGTCGCCGACCAGTTGCCGCTCGCCTTCTCCGTCGGGCTCGATTTGTGCCCCAAAGTGAAGATCCGCGGTGCAGCACTGGCTGACCCCGTCGATCTCCGGCGGGCCCATGACCAGGATCGAGAACCTTGCCAGGCAGGGATTGTCCGAACGCCAAGAACGAGCCATTTTTCTCAAGGGCAAGAGCGTCCCAACTGCCATGCTTTTCGGCCTTTCCTTTGGTGGCTCGCGGAAGGTAGAATGCAAAGAGCGATCGCCCCGGGCGCGCGAACCGAGCCGCACGGGGGATGGTTGGGCCGGGGAGGGACCGGGCACCCGCACCGCGGGTCGGGCGCCTTGGACCTCCCCGGCCGCTTTTCGCTTTCAGGTCATGGATTCACCACGGAGGCACGGAGGACACGGAGGGGAATGACGACATCAAAATGACGACGGAATGACGAAAGCCGAATCCCCAAAGGACTTGTCGGCAAGGTGCGTTCGGACAACTCGTGCTGCCGTATTCGGATTTTCTTCGACATTCGTTCTCCGACCTTCCTTCTTCTCGCCCCTCCGTGTCCTCCGTGCCTCCGTGGTGAATCTTCTACTTTGCTTTCTCGCCCCTCTCCTTTTCTGCTTGCGGTTCCTCGGGAAGCCCGGCGGCGGCGGTCCAGACGTAGACTTCGCCTCCCCTGCCGGCCAGGCTGCCGCCGCCGGCCAGGCGCTTGCCGTCCCGCGAGAATACCAGGTGCTGCACCCCGATGGGCGACTCGACGCTCAAGAGCTCGTGGCCCGACACGGGGCTCCAAAATCGCAGGGTCCCGTCGCGGCTGCCGCTGGCCAAGGTCTTGCCGTCCGGAGTAAAGGCCAACGAGTGGATGTGATCGCTATGACCCACGAGGGTCTGCCGCTGGCGTGCCGTCGCCGTGTCCCAAAGTCTGATAACGCGATCGTCGCCGGCGGCGGCCAAGGTCGTGCCATCCGGGGAGAAGGCCAGGCAGAGTACACCCTCGTCCTCTCCACCGTGCAACGTCCTCAGCTCTTGCCCGCTCTGGGCGTCGATGAGCTTGACGATCCCGTTGACCAAGCCCACGGCCAAGGTCCGGCCGTCGGGTGCGAAGGCCAAGGCGTAGACGTTGGCGCCGATGCGCACGGTCACGCGCTGGCGACGGGCAGGAATGTCCCAAACCTTGATCTGACTCTCGCACTCGGTCGCCAGGGTGCGGCCATCGGGAGCAAAAACCAGATGGGAAACGCGGCCCGAGACTTCGTGCCGGCCGAGATTGGCCAAAAGAGTGCCGTCGGTCACGTTCCAGAGCTTTACGTGACCCTCATTCGTGCCCGTGGCCACCGTGCGAGAATCGGGAGAGAAAACTGCCCCCGGAGCCGAATCACTCAACTCCTTGGCTTTGCTGGTCTCGGGCCCCTTCTTCGGATCCCACGATACGAGCTGATAGCCACTGCAAATCAGCAGCGTGTCGTCCTGGCCTAAGGCGATGGCCCCGATCGCAGTGGAGAACGTCGGCCCGCTCTGGCAGTCCTGGCGGGCCGTCGGGTCCCAGAGCTTGATCGTGCGGTCGCCCCCGGCCGTGGCCAGCGTCTTGCCGTCGGGCGAGAACGCCGCGCACCACACCCGGCCCGTGTGGCCGCGCAGGACATTGAGCAGCTCGCCCGTCGTGGCGCCCCAGATCCGCACGCTGCCATCCCTGCCGGCCGAGGCCAGCAGGTTGCCGTCCGGAGAGAACTCGACGCAGTGGACCCAGTTGGTGTGCCCTTGGAAGCAGCGCGACTCGCTGAGGTCGGCCAGGCGCCACAGCCTCACGGTGCGGTCTTGGCTGGCCGTGGCGATCTTCCGCCCGTCGCGGGAAAACGCGACGTAAGTGAGTTTGCCGTACCCATCGATGGTCGCGCGCTCTTTGCGGGACGCCACGTCCCAGAGCTTCACCTTTTCGTCGCTGCTGACGGTGGCCAGGGTCTTTCCGTCGGGAGCGAACGCCAACGACTGGACGTCGCCGGTGTGTCCGCGGAGGATCGCCTCCTCCCGCAGGGTCTTGGCGTTCCAGAGCTTCACCGCCTTGTCGTCGTCGCAGCCGGCGGTGGCCAAGAGCCGGCCGTCGGGAGAGAAGCCGACGCCGAACACGTCGTTGGCGTGTCCTTTCAAGACTGCCTTCTCTCGGCCGGTCGCCACCTCCCAGAGCTTGACCATGCCGTTGTCCCCGGTTGCGGCCAGGGTGGCGCCGTCGGGAGAGAAGGCCACGTGATTGACCTCGAGGGCGTGGACCTTGAGCGTGCGTCGAAGCTGCTGGGCAGGCACGTCCCAGAGCTTGACCGTCCCGTCCTGGCTTGCGCTGGCCAGCGTCTTGCCGTCGGGAGAGAACGTGAGGCAATAGACTTCCCCCGTGTGTCCGGCGAGCGTCGGCTGATTCTTCTGGCAGAGGGCCCAAAGGTAATGCCACTCGAAGCCCCGCAGGTCGGTCTCATGCGGCCCGGGAAGATGACGTGAAAGAATCTCCAGGGTCCTCGGCAACTCGGCGTTCTTCCAGGCTTGGTGAGCCAATTTCAGGTCGGCGGCATAGAGATTATGGCGGAGCTGGGCCTCGCGATCTTCGGCGCGGGCCCGCTGTTGGTCGGCCAACTCGTGCTGCTCTTTTTCCCGCGTGTACGCGCGCGCGATGACGATCGTACTGACGATCAGGGCCAAAACGCCCAGCAGGACCGTGGCCGCGGCCGACCACACGATCGGCCGGTGCCGCCGCGACCATTTCGTCATCCGGTCCAACAGCGACGGGCGCCGGGCGCGGATCGGCTTGTGCTCCAGAAACCGTTTCAGGTCGTCGGCCATTGCCCGGGCCGTGGCGTAGCGGGCCGGCGGATCCGTGGCAAGGGCCTTCAAGACGATCGTTTCCAGGTCGCGGGGGATCGAGCGGTTGAGCTGGCGGAGCGGCGGTGGAGTGCCGTCGATGATCTCGTGCATCAGCG
>CAYTJV010000629.1:0-4475 GCA_964438165.1 uncultured Planctomycetaceae bacterium
GGTTCGCCGGCTCTTGGGTCGTATTTCGGGCGTTTTCGAGCGTGGCTTCGATGAACGCCTCACGGTGTTCCGGCTTCACGCGGATGTGAACGCAAACCAGATTCATCGCAAGTCCTCCTGTTTTCGGTCGGACTGCCAGTATACATCGCCGTAGGACGGCCTTTCCAGGCCGTCTCGAACGGCCTGGAAAGGCCGTCCTACAACCGTGCTTGGGTTCATCTTCCTCGTCTCAGCCATTTTCCGTAGAATGACTGTCTGTACCATGGCGCCTACGGAGACGGTGACCGGCCCGTCCGAGCAACTCCGGGAGTTGCCCGGACGCCTGCAAGAGCACGAGGGGTTCGGCGAGGTGGTGGCGAGCCTGCGGGCAGCCGCAGCGGCCACGCTCGACGGAGCCTGGGGGTCGGCCTGCGCGCTCTCCGCGGCGGCCTTGGCCGAGCACGCGCCCGGTCCGCTGATGATCGTCTGTCCCCACGTCGACGACGTGGACGAGGTTTCCGACGATCTGCGTCTGTTCACCCGCCTGGCTCCGGAGATCTTCCCCGCTTGGGAGTCCATGCCCGGGGAGAGCAACGCCCAGGAGGGCATCGCCGGCGACCGGATGCGGACCTTGAAGCTGCTCCAGGGCGCGGAGCCACCCAAGCTGGTTGTGGCCAGCATTCAGGCCTTGCTCCAACCGGTCCCGGACCGCGACTTCCTGGCCCGCAATACTCGCACGCTCCGGGTCGGGACTGAGGTGGACCCGCGTGAGCTAACCCACTGGCTGGCGGAGAACGGGTTTCATAGCACCACGGCGATCGAGTTTCCGGGCGAGATGGCCCTGCGCGGCGGGATCCTGGACATCTTCGCCGTCGACTGGCGCGATCCGGTGCGCATCGAGTTCTTCGGCGACTCGATCGAGTCGATCCGCCGTTTCGAGATCTCCAACCAGCGCAGCCTGGAGCATCTTGACGCGGTGGACCTGAGCCTGATCGATCGGGCCTTCGCGAGCCGAGGGCACGTGGCGAGCTACCTGCCGCCCTCGGCCTGGTTCTTCCTGATCGAGCCCGAGGAGCTTCAAGAGCAGGCACGCCGATACGTCGAGCGCTCGGACCGCCCCAGCGACGTACACGGCTTTGCGGCAGTCATGGAGCAAGTGGCGCGGTTCGCGTCGGTGACGGCCTCGGCCATGGCCGAGGGCTCTTTGGAAAATGCTTGCCGGCTGAAGATCGAGTCGGTGGAGCGGTTCAGCGGCGATATCGGCAAGGTCCGCGAGGAACTGGATGCAGCAGCACGCGGCCATGAAGTCTTCGTGGTCTGCCAGACCGAGGCCGAGGTGCATCGGCTATCGGAGTTATTCGGTACCACCCAGGTGGCCCGCGACGGCCGACTGCATTTTCCCATCGGCCGACTTGGCCACGGGTTCCGCCTTATACCCGAGCGGATCGTGTTGGTCTCTAGCGGCGAATTATTCCACCGGACCGACCTGCGGCGGATCGCGCCGCGCCGGCTGACCCGGCCCATTGACACGTTTTCCGAGCTCCGCGAGGGTTCGCTGGTGGTCCACGTGGGCCATGGAATTGCCCGCTATCGCGGTATGACGCTGCTCGAAAAAGAGCAGCAGGTGGAAGAATACCTCGTGCTGGAGTTTCAGGACGGCGTGAAGCTCTACGTGCCGAGCTCGAAGATCTACCTGGTGCAGAAGTACGTCGGCGGGACGCGGGCGCGGCCCCGGCTGGCCAAACTCGGCGGGCGGCTTTGGGGGCGTCAGAAACGGATGGTCGAGGAGGCCGTGTCGGATCTCGCCGCCGACATGCTCGACCTGCAAGCGGCCCGGGCATCGCGGCCGGGGATCGGCTTCCCTCCGGACACCGAATGGCAGCGCGAATTCGACGCCTCCTTCCCCTACCAGGAAACCGACGATCAACTGGTCACGCTGGAGTCGATCAAGAGCGACATGACGCAGCCTCGGCCCATGGATCGCCTCCTCTGTGGCGACGTGGGCTTCGGCAAGACCGAGGTGGCCATGCGTGCGGCGTTCAAGGCGGTCGATGCCGGGTACCAGGTGGCCGTGCTGGTGCCCACCACGGTGCTGGCCGAGCAGCACTCGCGGACGTTTTCCGAGCGAATGGCCGAGTTCCCGTTCGAGATCGCCACGCTTTCCCGCTTCGCCACGCGCAAGCAACAGGCGGAGATCATCGAGCGACTGGCTGCCGGCTCGATCGACATTGTGATCGGCACGCACCGGCTGGCCCAAAGCGACGTTCGCTTCCGCAACCTCGGGCTGGTGGTGATCGACGAAGAGCAGCGGTTCGGCGTGGAGATCAAGGAGCGGCTGAAGGCCCTGCGACAGTCGGTCGACGTGCTCACGATGACGGCCACGCCGATCCCCCGCACGCTGCACATGGCCCTGCTGGGGCTGCGCGACATCTCGAATCTACAAACCCCGCCGGAGGATCGCCTGGCCGTCGAGACCCGGGTGAGCCGCTTCGATCCGGAGCTGATCCGCCACGCCGTGCTGCGGGAGCTGAACCGCGACGGGCAGGTGTTTTTTGTCCACAACCGAGTGTGCGACATCGAGGCACTGGCCACGCGGCTGCGGCAGATCGTCCCCGAGGCCCGCTTGGCGGTGGGCCACGCCCAGATGCCCGACGAGCAACTCGAGCGCGTGATGGTCGACTTCCTCGATCGCCGTTACGACATCCTCTTGAGCACCACGATCGTGGAAAGCGGGCTGGACATCCCGAACGCGAACACGATGTTCATCGACGAGGCCGACCGCTACGGGCTGGCCGACCTGCACCAGCTTCGCGGGCGCGTGGGCCGGTACAAGCACCGGGCACACTGCTATCTGTTGGTGGACCCGAACAAGCACATCGCGCCCAATGCCGCCCGGCGCCTGCGCGCGATCGAGGAATTCAGCGAGTTGGGCGCAGGTTTCGCCGTGGCCATGCGCGACTTGGAGATCCGCGGCGCAGGTAACCTCCTCGGCACTCAGCAGAGCGGCCACATTGCCATGGTGGGGTACGAGCTTTACTGTCAGCTCTTGGAGCAGGCGGTCGCCAAGCTGAAGCATCGTCCGCCGAAGAGGTCGTTCGAGGTGGATATCGACCTTCCGGGCGAGGCCTACATCCCCCGCACCTACGTTCCAGGCATGAGGGAGAAGATTGACCTTTACCGTCGCCTCGCCCGGGCCACGACTGACGAGGAACTGGCCGACTTCGCCGCCGAGCTCAAAGACCGCTTCGGCCCGATCCCGTCCGTGGTGGAACGTCTGCTGGCCCTGAACGCTGTTCGCATCGCTGCCCAGCGGTGGCTGATCGAGTCGATCCGGCTGGAGGACCGCTACGTGGTCTTTGGCTTCACGTCGGCCCAATTGATTAGACAATTGGCGGCCGAACGCCGCGGGGGGCTCCGGGTGGCGGATGATCGGAGTGCGTATCTGCCGCTGGACCAGGGGGCCGCGCAGCCGGACAGAATCCTCGACGAAATCCAACGACTGCTGCAATTCACGAACCACCGATCGTCAAGCTGAGCAACGGATCGTCGTTCCTCGATGGCGACATTGTCGTGGATTCAACCGGATGATACCATTAGGTCAATGGGGGATGCACTGCGGCATCGTTCCGTTGTAAGGGAACGTGAAAGGGACCAGCCATGTCAGTTGCCGAGCAGGCGAAACGTTTCTACGAGTTACGACTGAAGGCGGAACTGGAAGCGAAGCACCGCAACCAGTTCGTGGCGATCGAGCCGGAATCGGAATCCTATTTTCTGGGCGACGAATTCATTGATGCGGCAATGGCAGCCAAGAACGCCTATCCGGATCGAAAGTCGTTCGTCATTCGTGTCGGCCATGAAGCTGCATTTCACATTGGAGAGGCCGTGTCTTGATCGGAAAAGTCGACGACCGGAACCGGGCCCTCATTGACCTTGAGGTGCGGCGAACGCGGAACTCGCGGGGAGCCAGTGTGACGGCGTGGATTGACACGGCATTCGACGGACACTTGGTGTTCCCTATGTCGTTGGTCGAAGAACTCAAACTCGAATCTTTGGTGGATACCGAGGCGATCCTCGCCGACGGCCGGACAGTCACGTTGGAGACATTCGTCTGCTATCTCGATTGGTTTGGACACGTCATTCCGCTCCAGGTCATCGCCAACGCTGGCAGACTGCCGCTGCTTGGAACAGGGCTGCTTGAGAAACATGTCCTCCACGTTGACTACGTGAACAAGCAATTGACGCTCGACTGACCCGACGAACGATGAAGAGTCAGCGTAGGGCGGACCGAATGAAGTGAGGCCCGCCGTCTATGAGCGGGTCTGGCGGGCGTCGCTCGGCTCAGTCCACCCTACGACTCGCACTCGGTGTGCGCTGAGGCGGCGTACGCCGCGCCAGCGCGCGGGCAGGGGGCAAACGGCGGCGGATCCGGGCCCGCGGCATGGGCTTCGTTTGCCGCGGCGGCTGCTCGCTCTTCTTCGATTCGATGGGTTCCATGT
>CAYTJV010000630.1:0-4467 GCA_964438165.1 uncultured Planctomycetaceae bacterium
CGGCACGCGCATCCGCCAGGAGATTCTGGGCCAGCAGCGGGCGGCCTATGGCGAGCAGATTGTAAACTCACTGAGTACACAATTGACCGCCGAGTATGGCCGGGGGTTCAACCGTCGAAGTCTCTTTCGGATGATCCGATTTGCGGAAGTCTTCCCGGATGAGAAGATTGTGTCCGCACTGCGGACACAATTGACGTGGACGCACTTCCGGGAACTGATCGCCATCGACGATCCCCTGAAACGTGATTTCTACGCCGAAATGTGCCGGGCAGAGCGGTGGAGCACCCGGACCCTTCAAGACCAGATCAGAAGGATGGTTTACGAACGCACCGCACTGAGCAAGAAGCCGGACGAGGTCATCCGTGCCGAGATCACTGCCCTGCGGGAAGAAGACCGCCTGACGCCGGACCTCGTGTTCCGCGACCCGTACTTCCTCGACTTTCTCGGTCTGCCCCAGCGATACCGCGAGCGCGACCTGGAACAGGCGATCTTGCGAGAGCTTGAGGCGTTCCTCCTGGAACTTGGCACGGACTTCACGTTCGTCGCGCGTCAGAAGCGAATCTCCGTCGATTACGAGGACTATTACCTCGATTTGTTGTTCTATCATCGGCGGCTGCGGCGACTCGTGGCCATCGACCTGAAGCTGGGGCGGTTCAAGGCTGCCGACAAGGGGCAGATGGAACTCTACCTCCGGTGGCTCCAGGAACACGAGACCCACCCGGACGAAGAACCCCCGATCGGTCTGATCCTATGCGCCGGGAACTCGGAGGAACAAGTCCGGCTGTTGCGACTCGAAGCGGCGGGTATCCGGGTGGCCGAGTACCTGACGGAACTGCCGCCGCGAGAGTTGCTCCAGCGGAAACTCCACGATGCCATTCGCCTGGCCCGTGAGCAACTGGCTGGACAGGCGGAAACGGCGAAAGCAGTCGAAGCAGTGGAAGATTGCAGCGCTCGATTGCCAGGACCAGCAAAGCCGTCAAGTCGTGAGCATGGAAAAGGGTGAGGACCGGCATGCCTCTGAATCGCCCGTGTCAAGTTCAGACAAAGTTGGGGAGTTGACTGGGCAAGCTAGGGAGGAGTTTGCCTCGTTCCGAAGCTCCGCTTCGGAACGCACTTTCTGGAAGCTCTGCTTCCCGACGCGCGAAGCAGAGCTTCCCTCTCCCCACGTAGAACCGCTCGAAATCGCTCTTCAGCGTTGTCCAGCTTGATCCGGTAGACTGTCGGCCGACGGCCAAGCTCGCGCAAAAGGTCGTCTCTTAGCGTCGTTCGGAGCAGGTCGGTGCTGAGCCATTTCACAGGACGTGTATGACGCACCTCTTCGCCCAAGTCCGTTCGGTAGGCGTAGGGGCCGGTCACTTCGCCAATGGCCAAGGCGGCCCGCGTTTTCAGGGGGATGATCGCCAGGTCGCCCTTTTGAATGTCGGAACCGAACGCCCAGACTTGGCCGACTCCGGCGCCGATGGCATTAGGACGGGTTTCGTCGGGATTAGCCTTCCGGTACAGCTTCGCCAAATCGTCTCTGCTATCGACCCCGGAGAGGTCGGAAAGTTCGCTCCAGTGGTGCGTCACCAGGTTGTTGTCAAGGGCAGTCGGTTCCTCCGCCCCTTTCTTGCCTGCCCGAACGACCCAAATCGCCACCGTTCTGCCCTCCGAAGATTACGGTTGCCGTGACAAAACGCGGTTGTCAGCTTATCATGTGGCCCACGCTTTTGATAGACTCAGTACGTGTCGCGATGCAGGTCGCGGGTCGGGTGGCACGTCCCAGAGGGATGTGCGAAGGGCGTGGCGGGCGTTTCTCTGTGCCCGGCCGGTCGGTGAAGCGTTGAGGGATCGAAACGTGCAAAGCCTGTTAACACGGGAGGAAGCTTCACATGGATCGCCGATCTTTGATCGACCTCATGCTGCTGGGTACGCTTGTCGCTCTCCTCCCCAATATGGCTCGCGCCGATGGCCCGAACGTTCTCGATCCTCGCTACCAGCACGCCTCGCCTGCGGCGTACGAGCGCTGGCGGGATCTGAAGTACGGCTTGCGGATTCACTGGGGGATTTACAGCCAGTATGGCTCTGAGGCCTCTTGGCCGGTCCTCAAAATGTCGAACCAGCAGAAGCAGGAGTACTTCGACTCCTACAAGCGGTTCAACCCCACGCAGTTCGACGCCGAGGAGTGGATGCGGCTCTTCGATCGCTGCGGCCTGAAATGCTTCGCCTTCACCACGAAGCACCACGACGGCTTCTCGATGTGGGATACCAAGACCCGGGTCGCGCGCCGCGTGAACTGGGCAGCCCCCGGCGGGCCGAAGATCGAGGCATGCGACCTGGCCTACGGCATTAGGGAAACGCCCTTCAAACACGACGCCGTCAAAGAACTGCTCGATGCGGCCCACAAGCACGCCATTGCCGCGGACCTGTACTTTTCGCACATCGACTGGTTCGACGCCGATTTCCGCATGGACCAGTGGAATCCGTTGCGCGACAAGACCTACACGCCCCAGACCGACCCGGAAGGGTATGCCCGGTTCGCCCGGCGGCACCGCGAGCAGATCCGCGAGATTCTGAGCAACTATGGGCGGGTGGACATGCTCTGCCTCGACATGGCCCTGCCCGATTTCTGCTGGCCGGACATCAAGGAAACGGTCCTCATGGCCCGGCAACTCCAGCCCGACGTACTGATGCGCGAGCGCGGCATCGGGGCCTACGGCGATTACACCACGCCGGAGAACTGGATCCCGGCCTCCGAGGGCCAAACCGACAAGCGGGTCGATCGGCCGTGGATGGTCATCTACACCCTCTCGGGCCAGTTCGCCTACAATCCCGAAGGCTCTCGCTACAAGCCGGGCTCCTGGATCCTCTCGAACCTGATCGACATCGTGGCCAAGGGGGGCAACTTCATGCCCAGCATCGGCCCCGACGCCACCGGCCGCTTCCATCCGGCGGCCATCCAGCAGTTGGAGTACGTCGGCGATTGGCTCCGCGTCAACGGCGAAGCGATCTACGGCACGCGTCCCTGGAAGCACTACAAAGAAGGCGAGTCCATCCGCTTCACTCGCAGCAAGGACCACAAGCACGTCTACGCCATCAGCCTCCAATGGCCGGGAAGCGAGCTGTGCCTCAAACACGTGAAGCCGCGCGAAGGCTCGCCGATCCACATGCTCGGCGTCCCCGGCCCGCTTGCCTGGCATATCGACTCCGCGCGCGGGCTGGTCGTGGAGATTCCGCAACACCTTCAGACCGAGCAGACTCGCCCCTGCCGCCAGGCGTACGTTCTGAAGATCGAGCCCTTGGTGGAATCACCATCGTCCCAAAGCACGAGGGGAACGCGGCGATAGAGATACTCGTGGGGATGGAACTCCTGATCGGTTGGCCGTTCGCTCCTCAACATCCCTGCGGGCAGGTCAGTCATTCAGGAATTCCTGGATCTCCCGGACAAGGACCCCATAGTCACCGCGGCTGCTCTGCACACGTCGCGTTCTCGGCTCGGATTCTGCATCGGAGAAAAGGGCCCACACGGTGCCGTCGTTGTAGAACTCAACGTAGCTCTTCCTCTGCTCCTTGCGGAACGTCACTCCGATACCACCTGTCACCGATGGCTTGAGTCTGTTTGGTTGAAGATCGTGGGCACGCAGGAGGGAGAGGAACTCCCTGACGATTTCCAGTGCTGCGGAAGTTGGAGCCGGTGCGGAATATCCATCCCATCCCTCGGCGAGCCCCGAGAACTCTTCGAGCTTCGCAAACAGATGTTCCCAATCCACAAGTTGAAGAGACATTCCGAAACGCTCCGCAGAATCCTGGCCTCGGCTCCAAGTGCCGCACATGCAACAGTCGAATTATACCACCAGTTCCGGGGGGGAGCGTCCAGTCTCGTGGCCGGAACTCATAAGTGCTTTATTGACCGCATGTTACTATCAAGCGCTAGGCCGCCACTTCGTCCCGACCTCACGGCGTGCCGAAGCCGCGGTAGAGTCGGTAGCGGAGTAGGTTCTTGTCGGAGGTGAGCGGGCCCGGGGTTTTGTCGTCGCGGAGGATCGAGTAGATCATGTCGAACTTGGCGTCGAGGTCGTCGGCGTAATGCACGATGAGGGCCTCGGGGGTCATCGGCGGCTTGGGGGAGCCCCATTCCGGAAGCCGCTGGTGGGCAATGATCACGTGTTCCAGGCGGAGCAGGCTGTCGGCATCGAGGCCGGTCTTGGCGGCCGCCTGCTGGACCATGTCGCGGCCCAACAGCAGGTGGCCCAAGAGGGCTCCGGAGGCCGTGTAGAGCGTGTCGGTCGGCTGCTGATCGAGCTCCTGGAGTTTGCCGATGTCGTGCAGGATCGCCCCGGCCACCACGAGCCCTTGGTCCAGCGGCGGCTTCATGTCGGGATACTTGGCCGCGTACTTCTCGGCCAGCCAGACGCACGTTCGCGTGACGCTGAGCACGTGCTCCAAGAGACCGGCCGCGAAGGCATGATGGTGGCGTTCCTCGTGACC
>CAYTJV010000631.1:0-4464 GCA_964438165.1 uncultured Planctomycetaceae bacterium
CAACGCGACGGCCGGCGACCCGGCCGTGAGGGCCCTGGTCGCCGGAGGCCTGGCTTACTGCGAATTTTGGCTGTGGCGGCCGCTGGGCGAAGGGCCGGCCGGACCGAAAGTCCCGCGCGACGCCTTCGAGCGACCCTGGACCACGCGCCCCGTGTTGCTGGTGGGCATCGGCGACAGCATCACGGCCGGATTCGGCGTGAGCGAATCCCACGGCTACTTCAGCCGATTAGCCGAAAACCCAAAGGATGAATGGCCGGAGATGAAAGGGATCTGTCTCGGGGACGTGCTGCCCAGTCTCCGCGCGGTGAACCTGGCCGTCTCCGGCTCGACTTCCTTGGATCACGTCGAGCACATCAGCAAGCGGTTGGAGAAGCAGGATCCAGCGGTCTTCGGCATCGTGGTGATGACCACCGGCGGGAACGACCTGATCCACAACTACGGCCGCACCCCGCCCAAGGAAGGAGCCATGTACGGCGCGACGCTCCAGAAGGCCGAACCGTGGATCGAGGCCTTCCAGCAGCGGCTGGAGAGGATGCTCACTCTGATCGAGGATCGGTTTCCAGGCGGGTGTCACGTTTTTCTGGGCGACATCTACGACCCGACCGACGGCGTCGGCGACGCCCCCAGCGCCGGCCTGCCGCATTGGCCCGACGGCCTGAAGATCCTCAATGGCTACAACGACGTCATCCGGACGGTTGCGGCACGGCGACCGGGCGTTCACGTGGTTCCGATCCGCGCCGCCTTCCTGGGGCACGGCATTCATTGTGTTCAGTTCTGGCGCGAGCACTACCGCCCGGAGGACCCAACGTATTGGTACGGCGCGAACCTCGAAGACCCCAGCGATCGCGGCTATGACGCCATCCGGCGCCTGTTCCTGATCGAGATCGTCAAAGCCGCCGAGGCGATGTTCAGCCGTCCGGCCCGATCGAGGATGGAAACAAGGGCCAAGAGAGAGTAGATTGCGCGTCGGATGTTGTCAGATTTATGATAAGACCACGACCGGCCGGCACGCAAGATCTCTAAGGAGCAAAGCATGAACCCCATGTCGCGCGATCCGGAGCGCGAAGCCCAGACGCTTCCAGCACCTTCCGAGAAGGAAGCCGATTCCGAGCGCTGGCGCAAGCTCTGTGGAGCCGTGTTGGCGCCGTTGGGTTTCCTGGCGACCTGGCTGCTGACGGCCCAGTCGCTCCAGCCGGCGGGCCGGAACCTGGCGGCAGTGCTGGTCGCGGTGGTCGTGCTCTGGATGACCGAGCTGGTTCCCTTGCCGGTCACCGCAATCCTCGGTCCCGCGCTGTGCGTCGTGCTGGGGGTGGCCGACGCCAAAACCGCCCTGGCCCCCTTTGCCGACCCGATCGTCTTCCTGTTCATCGGCAGCTTCATTCTCGCCCGCGCCATGATGCTCCACCGCCTCGATCAGCGGATCGCCTTGGCGTTTCTTTCCCTCCGTTGGATTGGTGGGCACCCGGGCCGGGTGCTGGCGGGCCTGGGGGCTGTGACGGCGCTGGCGTCGATGTGGGTCAGCAACACCGCAACCACCGCGATGATGCTCCCCATCGGCCTGGGCATCCTCCATGCCTTGCACCCGACGCGCGGCGGTGCCGGCAACGAGAGCCTCCGGGCCTGGCCTTACGCCACGGGCATGATGCTGATGATTGCCTTCGCCGCCTCGATCGGCGGCATCGGCACGCCCGTGGGCTCGCCGCCCAACCTGATTGCGATCGGGCTCATCCGCTCCCTGGCCAAGGTCGAGATCTCGTTCCTCCACTGGATGGCCCTGGCCGTCCCCATGGTGCTGGCGATGGGAGTGGTGCTCTTCCTTCTCCTCCGCGTGCTTCACCCGGCCGGGGCGGTCGGCCGGAGCGATTCCGGCGACCTGAGGCAGTACTTGGCCCAAGAGCGCGCCGCACTGGGGAAATGGACGCTGGGGCAATTCAACACGCTGGCCGCCTTCGCCCTAGCGGTGGTGCTTTGGACCCTGCCCGGCTTCTTGTCGATCGCGCTGGCCAAAGGACATCCCCTGCTGGAGTTCTTCGAGTCCCGGGTACCGGAAGCCGTCGCAGCCCTGGCCGCGGCAGGCCTTTTATTCCTCCTGCCCGTCGACCTCCGCCAAGCACGGTTCACGCTCACCTGGGAGGATGCGGTCCGAATCGACTGGGGCGCGATCCTGCTGTTCGGCGGCGGGCTGAGCCTGGGAACGCTGATGTTTCAGACCGGCGTGGCCGACGCCGTAGCGCGCGGCATCACCGGCTTCACGGGTCCGGGCTCGCTTTGGACGCTGACGGCAGCCGCCATCGCCATAGGAATCGTCGTCAGCGAGACGACTTCCAACACCGCGGCCGCCAACATGGTGATCCCCGTGGTGATCGCGCTCGCCCAAGCCGCCGAGGTCAACCCCGTGCCGCCGGCCCTGGGCGCCTGTTTCGGCGCCAGCTTCGGTTTCATGCTCCCGGTCTCCACGCCCCCCAACGCCATCGTGTACGGCTCGGGACTGGTGCCCATCTCCAAAATGATGCGGGCCGGGATCTTTTTTGACGTGCTGGGGTTCTTCACCATTTTCATTTCGCTGCGCGTCGCGTGTCCACTGCTGAAGCTATGCTAAGGAGGCGCCGTGCGAACCGCGATATTCCTGGCGTTGTGGCCCGTGGCCTGCGTTGGTTGGCAGGCGACCGGCGCCTTTGGACAAGAAGATGGAGCGCAAGCCGGCCGGCCGCTTCGGGAGTCGTCCTCGGCGAACGATTTCGACCGCCGGCTCGACTCGTTTCGCATCGTCGACGAAATCGACACGGCCCGGCAACCGCCGGTACATGAGTATCCTGAGGGCGCATCGCAGGTCGCGACGGTGCTCGGCCGGCAGGCGAGGACGCTGCCTCTCGGCGACGGGCCGAAAGTGATGGCCTGGATGATCGGTCGCGGCCGCGGATTGCAGGCGGGCCGCGCTTATGTGTTGGAGATCGAGTATCCCGATGACGTGCCGCGGACCGTCTTCCTCGCCAACCGCGGCGGCGACGTGGTGCGAGGCTTCGCCACCGGCAGCGCGCTGGGCGACGCCCGGCAGCAATACGTGCAGCCGTCGGTCGAATCGCTCCAGTACCCGCAATCGGGCCAATGGCAGCGCTATCGCACGCTCTTCTTCCTGAACGACCGTTTTCAGGGGTTGTACGCCGATCGCGACCCGAAACCCGGCGGACGGCCCTTCACGCCCGGTGATGGGTTTCACGTGCTGGCCTTTCAGACGAAGCGCATCAACGATCCGCGGTCGGCGGGCGTGGCCTTGGGACGGATCCGGCTGCGCGAGGTTCCCGACATCGCGTCGCTCTACGCCGAGATCGAGTTCCCGCCGCCGGAGCTGCCTCGCCGCCGCGTGTTCTTTCGCGAAGAAATGGCCGACCAGGTCGTCTCAGCCGCTGCGGCCAAAGACCGCGGCGTGGTCGATCCCGTGGATTGGCTGCTCCACAAAGCGAAGCTCTCGCGCATGCTGGGCATCAATACTTTCGCCAAAGACCTGCTCGAATTCGGCTTCAATCAGGGATGGACCAGCGGCGACGAGAACTGGGTGATGAACGCCACGCCGCCGCTCAAGGACCTCTGGGATCGGACCGTGCCGCGCATCGCCGCCGAAGGGCTCGACCTGTTGCCCTACTACGGCTACAGCCTGGCCTTTCGTGAGACGATCCCGCGGCAGTCGTGGCGTGCGGAGCAGTTCCATTCGGCGCCCAACGCCGACCCTGAGAACTATCGCGACAACCGCCACGTCATGCTCACGTTCCCCGTGGGCCGGCTGTGTACCGTCGCCCGGGCCGACCTGATGGACCGCTACCGCACGGCCAGCGGTCTGACGGTGGTGCGCCACTACACGCTCAACGAAGACAACCACGACCGCACGAAGGGGACGTCGAATCTGCCGTTTGACGGTCAGGTGGGCTACGTCTGCGTCGACGTGGACCGCGCCGGTCCGCACGTTCGCTTGCTGGAGGCCCGCGCGGTCGCGCACGGCGATCCGCGCAACCTTGGATATCTCTGCGCGTCGGCATTCTCGACCGGCTTTCCCGAGTACGTGCGGCGGTTCAACCAGGCGTTTCTCGCCGTGCCGGCGCTCCCCTCGACGATCGTACACGAGGCGGCCGACGACGCGGAAGTCGTGGTCCGCGAGATTGGCACGCACGGTCACGGCGCCTACTACTACGTGGTCAACACGTCGATGCGCCAACGTCGCGGCGTCACGGTCCGGCTGCCCGCCAGCGGCACGGTCCGCGACCTGGTCGAGCACCGTCAATTGCCCGGCACGACCCTGCGCCTCGACCTGTATCCCGGCGAACTGCGGAGCTACCGCGTTGACGAAAAGTAGTTCGGGTCACCAATATGGCACGAGATGACTGATTATTCCCGTCTCGGAGGGACGATTGATAATCGCCCAGCGATTCATCGCTGGGTTGGAAGGCAGATCAGGGTGCGTAGTCCCGGAGG
>CAYTJV010000632.1:0-4444 GCA_964438165.1 uncultured Planctomycetaceae bacterium
TCTTTCATGAAGCCGCCAAAAACTTAACCCGACAGCCCGCGAGCTGGCAGGGGTCGTGAGAAACCCGATTTCCCCGCTAAAGTGTCACATTCCGGGAGGAATTTGAAGGTGCTGATCGATCCCAAAGCGTTCCGCGACATCGATCCGGGCCACCGCGTGCTCATGGGGCCGGGCCCGAGCGACGTGCCGGCACGCGTGCTGCAAGCCATGTCGGCCCCCTGCATCGGTCACCTCGACCCGTACTTCATCGCCATGATGGACGAGACGCAGCAACTGCTGCGCTACCTGTTCCAGACCGAGCACCCGTTCACGATTCCTGTCTCCGGCACGGGAAGCGCGGGGATGGAGACCTGTTTTGTGAACCTCGTCGAGCCCGGGGACGAGGTGGTGGTTTGCGTCAACGGCGTGTTCGGCACGCGGATGGCCGACATCGTCCGTCGGCTCGGCGGCTGCCTGATTCGGGTCGACGCCCCATGGGGTCGAGCCATCGATCCTGAAGCGGTGCGAAAGGCCGTGCAGGGTCGAAAGCCGAAACTCATCGCCGTGGTCCACGCCGAGACCTCGACGGGCGTTTGCCAGCCGCTGGACGATCTGGCCGCCATTGCCCGGGAGTGCGGGGCGCTGTTTCTGGTCGATACCGTCACCTCGTTGGGCGGGATGGAAGTGGCCGTGGACCGGATGGGCATCGACGCGGTGTACAGCGGCACGCAGAAGTGCCTCTCGTGCCCGCCCGGGCTGGCGCCCATTTCGTTCAGCCCGGCCGCCATCGAGGCGCTCCAGCGCCGCAAGCACCCGGTGGTGAGCTGGTATCTCGACATGGGCCTGGTGGGCAGCTATTGGGGCCAGGAGCGGAAGTACCATCACACGGCGCCGATCAACATGCTATACGGCCTGCGCGAGGCGCTGCGGATCATTGCCGAAGAGGGACTGGAAGCCCGTTTCGCCCGGCACCGGCTCAACCATCGCGCCCTGGTGGCCGGAGTCGAGGCCATGGGCCTGAAGATGGTCGTGCCCGAAGGCGAACGGCTTCCCATGCTCAACACGATTCGCATCCCGGACGGGGCGGACGACAAGCGAGTTCGCGCCGCCCTGCTGCTGGCGTTCGGGATCGAAATCGGCGGCGGGCTGGGCGAATTCGCCGGCAAGGCGTGGCGCGTGGGCCTCATGGGACACGCCTCCCGCCAAAGGAACGTCATGCTGTTCTTGGCGGCGCTGGAAACGATCCTCAAGGCCGAGGGCGTCGCCGTCCAAGCGGGCGCGCTCGATGCCGCTGCCGCCATTTACGAAGAGCCATGCTCGACACGCGGATAGTGTTAGAACTGCGACAGCTCGTCGGCGACGAGCACGTGGGCACGAGGCCTCAGGACCTTGAGGTCTATTCGTACGACGCCTCGCTGGCCGTCTCTGCGCCCGAGGCCGTCGTTCTGCCCGGCGATACGCAGGAGACCGCCGCCGTGGTCCGCGTGGCGACCCAGGCCGGCGTGCCCTACGTGCCGCGGGGCTTCGGCACGAACCTCTCGGGCGGCAGCGTGGCCGCCGGCGGCCTGGTGATCGGGCTGGCGCGACTCAACCGCATTCTGGCCATCCGGCCGGAAGGTCGGTACGCGGTCGTGCAGCCGGGCGTGACGAATCTCGAATTGCAGAACGCCCTGGCGCCCCTGGGGTTTTATTACGCGCCCGATCCGGCCAGCCAGAAGGTCGCCACCTTGGGCGGAAACGTCGCCGAGAATGCCGGCGGGCCACACTGCTTGAAGTACGGTGTTACCACGAACCACACCCTGGGAATGACCGTGGTCCTGTCGGGCGGCGAGGTGGTGCGCGTCGGCGGGCCGGCCCTGGATCCGCCCGGCTACGATGTGCGCGGCGTGCTCGTCGGCAGCGAAGGGACGCTCGGCATCGTCACCGAGCTGGTGGTCCGCATCCTGCCGTCGCCCGAGTCGGTGCTCACGCTCTTGGCCGTTTACGACAGCCTGGCCGATGCGGCCCGCTCGGTCTCGGCGATCATCGCCGCGGGGATCGTGCCGGCCACCCTGGAAATGATGGATGCCACGGTGATCCGCGCGGTTGAGGACAGCAAGCCGTGCGGCTATCCCCGGGATGCCGCGGCCGTGCTGATCGCCGAGGTCGACGGCCCGGCGGTTGGGCTGGCCGAACAAGCCGAGCGGATCCGCCAGCTCTGCCTGCAGAACGGTTGCCGGGAGGTCCGCAGGGCGAAGGACGCGGCCGAGCGCGAGTTGCTCTGGGCCGGCCGGCGCGGGGCGTTTGGCGCAATTGCCCGGCTTGCCCCGAGCTTCCTGGTGGCCGATTGCACAGTTCCCCGCACCCAGTTGCCCGAGGCCCTCGCGCGGGTCGGGGCGATTTCTGGCAAATTCCGGCTTCCCCACGGCAACGTGTTCCATGCCGGCGACGGCAACCTCCATCCGCTGTTGTTGTTCGACTCGCGGGACCCGGAGCAAGTGGAGCGGGTGCATCGGGCCGGACGCGAGATCATGGAGGCCTGCGTGGCCCTGGGAGGCACGATCACCGGGGAGCACGGCGTGGGCAGGGAGAAGTCGGACGCCATGCGTCTGGTCTTCTCCGAGGACGACCTGGATTTCCAGCGCCGATTGCGCGACGCGATGGAGCCGCGCGGGCTGCTCAACCCCGGCAAGATCTTCCCTTCGCCGGACGGCGAGCCGCGGGCTGCCGTGCCCGCCCCGCGTGACTTGCCAGCCGAAGGCGAGTTCTCTCCGGCCGACGTGGATGAGGCGTGCGACCTTATCAGGAGCGCCTACGTCAACCGCCAATCGATTCTGCCGTGCGGCAACGGGACCCAGCGCGATTGGGGGAACTACTCCGATCGTCAGACGATTCTCCTGCGGAGTACCGCACTGGCGGCGGTCAAGGAGCACGATCCCGCGAATCAGGTCATCGCGGTCGGGGCCGGCATGTCGCTGGTATCGCTCCAAGAGATCCTCGGCCAGCACGGCCAATGGCTGCCGTTGCGTCCGCCGCTGGCAAGCCGCCGCACGGTCGGCGGGATCGTCGCCCTCGGCGCTTGCGGGCCGGAGCGGCTCCGGTACGGGGCGCCGCGCGATCTGTTGCTCGGGCTGAAGTTCATCTCCGGCACCGGGCGATTGATTTGCGCAGGGGGGCGCGTGGTGAAAAACGTGGCCGGCTACGACGTGACCCGGCTCCTGGCTGGCTCCGCAGGCACACTGGGGTTCCTCACGGAATTGACCTTTCGGGTGCTCTCGCTGCCGGAGTGTTGCCTGGCCCTGACAAGTTCGGGATCGCTCGCCCAGTGCGGCACCGCTGCCGCTGGGCTGCTCCAGTCGAAACTGGAACCGTGCTTTGTGGTCGCTGTCCCACAAACTTCCGAAGTCTCGAAGACTTCGGAAGTTTTCGGTCGGTGGGATCTGATGGTCGGATTCGAAGGTTTTCGAGCTACCGTGCAGTCCCAAGCAGAGGGATGCCGGACGCTGCTGGACAAAGCCGGTTTGTGCGAGAAATCGTCTCAGGAGTACAGCCCAAGCGAAGGCCCGCTCGGCGAGGTCTTCGACACTCTCTACCAAGCGACGTTTGTGCTGCGGGCGGACCTCCCGCTGGATCGCGTGGCCGGATTCCTGTCGGACCATGCGGACCTGCTGCGGGGATCAGCTCTGCTGGCGGATTTCGGCTGCGGCCGGATCACCGCCTCGACGTCCGAATTGGCCGACGACGCGTGGACCCGCTGGGGTGAGGCCGCTTTGGCGGCCGGCGGATCGGTAATCCTGGATAAGGCGCCGGAGGCATTCCGCCAGCGGCACGACGTCTTCGGCCTCGCTCGACCGGATTGGCAACTCGGGCACAAGATCAAGGCGGCGCTGGATCCGGGCCACGTTTTCGCGCCGGGCCGTATGCCGGGCAAGAACTAATGGATATCCAATCGCATTACGAGAAGATCGCCCGCTGCAACCGCTGCGGCTTCTGCCAGGTGGCGTGTCCCGTGTTTCGCGTCACCGGGCACGAGGCCGGCGTGGCCCGCGGACGAGTCGCACTGCTCAAGGCCCTCATCGAGAACCGCATGTCTTGGGACGAGGGGCTACGGGAGCCGCTCTTCGATTGCCTGTCGTGCGGGGCGTGTACGGCCAACTGCTTCCCGGCGGTCGCCACCGCCGATTTGGTGCTCGATGCCCGCGCGGAATACCTCGACCGCGTCGGCCGGAGCCGGGTACACCGGCTGCTTTTCCGGCGATTGCTCCCCTACCCTCGGCGCCTTCGGCTGGCTGCCCGGGCTGCGGCGCTGGCCCATAAGACCGGCTTGTCGCGCCTCGCCTCGATGCTTGGGCTGTTGAGTATCTTCGGCCGCGACTTTCCCCGCGCCCAGCAGATTGTCGACCGTTTTCCCGACCACGCATTTCGCGAGAAGTTCGCCCCCGGCGTCCTTCAGGGCGAGGGAGGGCTGCGGATCGGCTACTTCGTC
>CAYTJV010000633.1:0-4444 GCA_964438165.1 uncultured Planctomycetaceae bacterium
ATCTGCTCCAGGAGCTTGTAGCGGCCGATGACGGCGCCGGGCTTTTCGGTGATGGACTGGTCGAGGGTGGCTCCCATCTGGGCGGCTGGGTTTTCCAGGAAATCTCCCGCCCTGAAGTGGTCCATGACGAGTTTTTCCAGTTCGCTCCGCAAGTCGGGAGCATTTTGGCAGGCTTGATCCAGGAAGGCGGCGCGGTCTTCGGGCGACTCGATGGCGATCGCCTCGCCGAAGATCGTCTCGGGGCTCTTGGGATCAGGGCTCATGGTGAGTTTCCGTGTGAACTGGACTCTATCCTTCAATGCGTAATCCGCCGCGCGGCGTGCTCAGGGATTTTCGAGAAAATCTCGGCCGAAGCGAAGCGATCCGTCTCAGGGCCCGTTGAGCTGCCCGAACAGCCAGGCGCGAGCGTAAGCCCAAGTGCGCTGGGCAGTTGCGCGCGAGACGCCAAGGATTTCCGCCGTCTCCTCCAGCGTGCAACCGGCGAAGAATCGGAGCTTGACCACCTGGGCCTTTTCCGGGTGCTGTTGTTCGAGCTTCCCGAGCGCCTCGTCCAGGGCCAGAAGGTCCACCCGGTCGTCATCGGCCTGCTCGGGGAGATCCGACAGGTCGATGCGCTCGCACTGCCCTCCCCGTTTGGAACTCCCCTTCCGACGCGCGTTGTCCACTAGAATCCGCCGCATCGCCTCGGCGGCGGCAGCGAAGAAATGCCCCCGCGAGTCCCAATGTTGGGCCTTGCCAACGTCCACGAGCCGGACATACGCCTCATGGACCAGGGCTGTCGCCTGAAGCGTCTGGCCCGGGGCCTCCTGGGCCATCTTCTGGGCCGCGAGCCGGCGAAGCTCGTCGTAGACCAGCGGCAGGAGCTGCTCGGCGGCCGAGGGGTCGCCTTGTTCGATGGCGGATAGGATGCGGGTGACGTCGGTCATGGACGTGGCTTTCAGATAAGGGCCGGTGCCCACGATTATGGCCCGTTCCAGAAAAACTGCAACGTGGGGCAGGTTGCCAACCTGCCAGAAACGCGGCAGATTGGCAATCTGCCCCACATTGGCGTGCTGCAATATTATTGGAACGGGCCATACGTCGTGGAACACCGCAGCGTCCAGGAGACCGCCGAGCGAGAATGATCGTGGCTCCGAGAGCATCTTGCCGCATGCTCCCAAAGCGTCTGCTTGACTCGGCCTTCCGGATTGGCTAGCCTAATCGCGTGAAGCGGCGGCGGTCGTCCTTTGCACGTTTCCTCTACACGATCAGCAAAGAGGTCCAATCATGAGCCGGCATCACAGTCGTCGTGAGTTCCTTCAAGGTGCGGCGGCGGCCGGGGCCGGTTTCTGGGCGGCCGGCGCCGAGAATGTCGCGGCAGGCAAATCGCCCAACGAGAAGCTGAACATTGCGGTCGCCGGGGTTGCCGGCCGCGGCGGGGGCGACATGAATGAAGTCGCCGGGGAAAACATCGTCGCCTTGTGCGACGTCAACGACGACTTCCTCGGCGTGGCGGCCAAGAGATTCCCCAAGGCCAAGACCTACCACGACTGGCGGAAGATGCTCGAACAGAAAGACATCGACGCGGTCGTGTGCGGCACCACCGAGCACACCCACGCCCCGATCAGCGCCGCGGCGATCCGCCTGGGCAAGCACGTCTACTGCGAGAAGCCCATCGCCCATACGGTCCATGAGGCCCGGGTGTTGCAGGACCTCTCGAAGCAGGCCAAGGTGGCCACGCAGCAGGGGACGCAGATCCACGCCACCGACAATTACCGCCGCGTCGTGGAATTGGTGCAGTCGGGGGCGATCGGCACGATCAAGGAGGCACACGGCTGGTGCGACCGCGTTCCCCTGGGCCCGCGCGAGCGGCCCAAGGACGCGCATCCCGTCCCGCCCAACCTGCACTGGGACCTCTGGCTCGGCCCTGCGCCGGCGCGGCCGTATCATCCCACGTATTTCGCGGGCGGCTGCTTATGGTGGGACAAGTGGTGGGACTTCGGCAACGGCACGCTCGGCGGCATGGCCGTACACATCCTCGACCTGGTCCACTGGGCGCTCGATCTTCAGCATCCGACGACGATCGAGGCCGACTCGAATCCCAAGGGCGGGTACCCGGAGTCGTATCCCGAGTGGCTCACCGCGCGCTGGGAGTACCCGTCGCACGGGCAATTCGGCCCGATCACGGTCTATTGGCACGACGGCGGCAAGAAGCCCGAGTCGCCGCCGGGCGTGAATCTGAAAGACTGGGGGATCGGGGTCTTGTTTGTCGGCGACAAGGGCACGATCGTGGCCGACTACGGCCGCCGGGTGCTGCTGCCGGCCGACAAGTTCAAGGACTTCCAGGCGCCGAAACCGTCGATTCCGCCTTCGCCCGGCCATCATCAGGAATGGCTAGCCGCCTGCAAGACCGGCTCGCCGACTCTGTGCAACTTCGACTACGGCGGCAGGCTGGTGGAGAACCTGCTCTTGAGCATTGTGGCGTGCCGGGTCAAGAAGCGGCTCGAGTGGGACCCGGTGCAACTGAAGGCCGCCAATTGCCCCGAGGCCGATCCGTTCATCCGGAAACAATACCGCGAGGGCTGGAGCGTCTGTTGATCCCCAGGAAAGCAGCGCAACAGCGACAAGTCATCACAGCGGTGATTTGACGTCCAGGTAGGCGATCGCGTCCCGCGTAGGCAACAGGCGTTTCAGCGCCTCGTGGCATCCCGCAACGTCCGCGTCGGTGATGCCGATGCAACCCAGCGTGCCGGGGACGTTTCCGTCCGGGTGGATCCTCAGCAACGTGCGATTCGTCGGGAAGAGCGGATTCAAGTCGACGCTGAAGCCGACGCCGTCGCGAACCATGGCGGAGTTCGTCCTGGGCCTGAGATTGGCGCACTCGTATCTGCCGGTCGGCAGCGGGCCGTTGCCGTGCGGCCCGGAAACCGCCTCCCAAGCCAGGCCATATCGCGTCATCTTCAGCAAGCCCTCCTCAAACACCAGATCCCCGACGATCCCGCAACTGCTCGGCTGGCGAATCTGGTCCAGCGGAGTAGAAACACTCTGTCGATTCCTGTAGTCCTGGGCCATCAGCGATACCTCCTGTCGATCGTTAGGCGAGTTTCCACAAGCACGACCAGGGCAGTGATATGCCCGCCGGTGAAATCGGCACGTACTAACCCTATTATCGAAGTGCAACGGGCAAAGTTGTCTGGATTCGCAACTTTTTCCGGCCACGGGCCAAAGATCGGTTCATCCCATCAACGGTCAAGAAATGGGCTGCCTTGTCAAGCGTTTCTTGGTGATCCGGTTACATCAGCCCGTCGAGCCCACCGGTGCTGTCGCTGAACTTCTCCGGCCTCGCGCCGATGCGATCCAGCATGGCTAGATAGAGGTTTGTCAACGGTGTTTCCTTGGGGTAGCGGAGATGGCGCCCGGATCGGACGGTGCCTCCGCCGCACCCGGCCAACAGGATCGGGAGGTCGTCGTGGTTGTGCCGATTGCCGTCGCTTAGCCCGCTCCCGTACACAATCATCGAGCTGTGCAGGAGGGAGTGCTCGCCCTCCTTGAGGGAGTCGAGTTTCTCGAGCAAGTGCGCCAACAGGCTCACGTGGTAGCGGTTGATCTTGCTGATCTGGGCCTGCTTCTCCGGATCGTTGCCGTGATGCGACAGCTCGTGGTGCCCTGCCCGCACGCCGACCTCCGGGTAGCTCCGATTGCTCCCTTCGTTGGCACACATGAAGGTCACAATCCGCGTGGAATCGGTCTGGAACGCGAGCGCGATCATGTCCATCATCAGGCGGACGTGTTCAGCGAAGTCCCTGGGCGCACCCGCAGGGCGAGCAACCGACGCGGAGGACGCGCCTTTCAGCGACCCCGTCTCGGATGCCTCCACGCGGCGCTCGATCTCGCGGATGGCGTGCAGGTACTCATCCAGCTTGCGGCGATCGCTGCCGTCGAGCTTCCGCCGGAGATCGGCGGCATCCTCGGCTACGAAGTCAAGGACGCTCGTACGATACCGCTGCTGCTTGGGCCGCCTGGCGGTCCTCGGCGGGTGCGTGGATGGCGCCGAAGAGCCGGTCGAACACCGCCCGTGGACTAGTCTCCTTGCTCATCGGCGACTTCGGCGTGCGCCAGGAGATATTCGACGTGTACGCGCAGCTATAGCCAGAGTCACAGTTTCCTGCCTGGGCGCTTGGCTCGCAGCCCAGTTCGAGGGAGGGGAATCGCGTGAACTGGCCAATCTTCGCCGCAGCCGCCTGATCGACCGAAACGCCGTTGCGGATGTCCTTGCCGTCCGTCTTGTAGGGGTGAGCGCCCGTGAGGAAGGAGGCGGCCGAGCGGGCGTGATCGCCGGGGGCGTCGCGGTGGGCCCGCCCTCCATCCAGCGTCAGGCCGCTGAGTAAGGTGAGGTTCGGCTTAATCGCCTCCAATGGACTGAGAATCGGGGGCAGCTTGGCCAGCGGTCCCTCTTCCTTCGGCG
>CAYTJV010000634.1:0-4441 GCA_964438165.1 uncultured Planctomycetaceae bacterium
ATCGTGCGGCCGTGGTTCTCCAACTGGACGGGAATGATTTGCCGGCCTTGCGATTCGATCGGATCGGACCCGACGGCCACAACCCGCAGCTCGTGATAGCCGTCGGCCAGTTTTGTGGTGTCGAGCGCGAGCGCTTCGCCCGGCTTGCACTCGGCCGTGCGCTGCCCATCGACGACCAAGGCGAATAGTCCGACCGGCTCGCCCCTGGCCACGGTGGCGGCCGGTTTGAGCGTCAGGTTGCCCTGCACCTTGGCTCCCGGCTCGATGCCGGTGACCGAAACCTTCGGGATATTGGCCCAGGGGCGGCAGAGCGGATCGCCGACGATCAGCAACTGGTAGGGGGCGGCGACCGATTGGTAAAACGCTTCGGCCAGGGTGCAGCCGCGGGCGTAATGAACCTGAATCAGCGGCAAAGGGAACTTCTGAAGGATCGCGTACGGCTCGACCACGGTGCCGCTCGCGCCGGCCGCGCCGTAGCGGAGAAATTCGGTGAGCGGGGTTTGTTGGGCGCCGATAATCATCGCGCCGCCAAAGCTGGTGAAGTGTTCGCAGATGGCTCCGGGCAGGATGGCGTTGACCGAGGCCTTCCAGTCGAAGGCGGGCGTACCCATCACAACGCCTTGCACGTCGTTCCGGTTCAGCGGCACGGTGCCTTCGAGGATCTTCGCGTCAACGCCCAGCTTGGTCAACTGTTCGACGGCGGTCGGAAAGAAATCTTGCCGGACCTTCGAGCGGATGTCGCTATTGCGGAGGAAGTAGATGGTTCCCTTGGGATGTGTTCCGTCGGCCGCGGCACTCCGCTTGAGATACTCAAGCACCTCTTGGAGCGAATTGCCGCGTCCCACTGTTACGCCCAGCATCGTCGAGAGGAAGTATCGTTGACCATCCGCGGCGACTACTTCGCCTTTGGGATTGTACAGTCGATTGCCGCGGAAGCCGACCGAGGGAACGTCACGCTCTTCCGGGATGGGCAACCGCAGGTAGCGGTTGTCGTGCAATTGGGGATCAATCGGGCGTCCTGCAATCACCGCCTGCCATAAGTACGTCATGCTGTTGAGCGAGCCGTCCAGCGCGAGCTGTTTGGGCCACTCGGGCTTGGCTTCCGCTTTGCCGGCCGGCGAATCCGGCTTCGGCATCGCCGCCAGAAGCTTCTGAATGTCGCCGTCCAGCCCGATCGTCGTAGGATAGTCGCTGGAGTAGACCACGTAGTCGATCTGATTGGCCAGACGTCGGCTGTTGATGGTCTGGAGCACGGGCAGAAGGATCATCCGACGGAACGTCTCGATGTCGGCCGTCTGTGACTTTGGGTCCCACGGAAGATAGATCAGATTGTCGGGCGGAATATCGCGCAACTGGGCATAGTGGTTGGCGATCGTCAACGAAGCCTGGCTCTGCGGATTGACCACCAGGAGCAGGCTCTCAGGCCCGCCGCCCGCCCACGCGAACGTTGAGCAGCAGTAGAATAACACGGGCAAGAAATAATCACACAAAGGCGAGAAGGCGCAAAGGGACGCAACAAACCTCGGAATCCGGAAGAATGCCGATTTCAAATCGTTTCTTCGCGTCTTTGCGCCTTGGCGCGAGACAAGTGGTGTGCCCATTCGTTCTCGGTGTGCTAGCGGCATGCTTCCAGGTGAGGAATGCGGGATGACTTTCTTTATGATACCCAAAATGCGCAAGCTATTTCTGCGCGAGTCCTTACCTCAGCATCAACCCCGACCCTTCCAGCGGCGTGACGTGCCGGGCCATGATGTGACTGGTGCGTTGTTCGGGCATGTAGCCGCGAGTGCCGTTGATGCCGACCTCACGGCCGACATAGTTGTGCAAATGCACGCCCGGCGCCGGCGTGACGTAGCACTGCACGTCGCCCGAGGTCTTGTCGACCAGGGCGTAGCGCGGGGCTCCCACTTTCGGCGAAACGACTTGCGTCAACTGGCCCACCCCGTCATAGCGGCTGTCGGGCTGGAGCTTGGCCGCAGGCTTCTCGATGTCGGTGTCCGGCGGACGCAGCTTGGTCAACAGCCGGCTGCTCCGGTCGGTATCCGAACGCATCGCCAGCACGGCGTCTTGGCGCTGTTTGATGTCGTCAAAGCGTGCGATTTTGTTGGCCAGCAGCCGCGCACGGCCGCGTTCGACCGCCGTCTGCGCCTGATCCAGCAACAGGTTCGTCCGCTCGCGCAGCGAATCGAACGACCAGACAGCCGGCTCTTCGATCACCATCACCGACAGTTCAAGTTCGACACGCTCCAATTCCGCCTCGTACTCCTCGGCCGTGAGCGACCTCGGACGGGACGACCGGGTGCGGAGCGATTCGCCTGCCGCCTCGTTGGACTCAGAGCCGGCCAGTGCGGCGGCGGGAATCATCGGTGCCGACGATCCGCTCGGAGCGTCGGCCGTTACGTCGTCGGTGTGCCGATCGCGATGATGGCGTTCTTTTTCGGGCGGCGGCGTCTTGCGCACACCGTCGCTGGGATACTCGGTGCTGAGATACTTGGCCGACACCCAGCGGAACTCGCCCGAGGGCGGGGCGATCTTGAACCACCCTTCGCTTCCCTTCGCCGGAGTTTCAAGAATCTCGACCACTTCGCCCTTCTGCAATCGCACCTGAACCACGTCGCGGATGTCGCTGAAGCGGCTGCCGACACGAGCCGACACGCCCTCCTCGATCGCGATGGCCAGATGGTCCTCGGTCGGCTTCAGGTAGCGGCCCGAAACCCACGTGAAGCTGCCATCGACCGGCCGAATGGCGCACCATCCGCCCGGATCGTGGCGGTAGACTTCGACTTCTTGCCCCCGTTTGAGCTTGTCGGTCGGGTAGTAGTTCTGTCCCGGCCCGCTACGGACGTACACGTCGTCGGACACGACGGTGGTTTCGTAGGGGAATATGAGTTCCCCGCTAGTTGGGGACGCAAGCAGCGAGGAGCTGCCCAAGAGCACGGCGACAAGCAGGCGCATCGGAATGCCTCCCGGCCGAAACGGTTTGAGATGAGTAGTCGATAAGATTTCGAATGGAAAAGCCGCGAACTTGTAGCGGAAAACGGCGGGCGATTCAAGGGCAATCACACTCGGCATTGACGCAAACAGGGGGGGTGCGTAGACTAGAGAAAGAAAGTTCCCGTCCTGCATTGCCGGAGACTCGTCATGGCCACCGATCAAGTTCTGCCTGCCAACCGCGTCAAAGTGGTGGTCGAACACGTTGAAGATGGGTATATCGCGTACCCATTGGGTATGAAGGGCGTGGTCATTGGCCAAGGCGACTCCTATCAGGAGGCATTGGCTGACGTAACCTCCGCGATTCGCGCCCATGTGAGCGAGTTTGGGTCCGAATGTCTTCTGGAGGCTAGTTCGGCTTCCGAGGCGTTTATTGCCGAGGCCGAAGTGGTGTAGCCAGGGTTTCTTGGGCGGGCCGTCTTGATCTGTCCGGGTATCAGCTTCGCCGTGGCGTCTCCTTCTCAGACGGGCGTAAATCGTCTCTTGCCCGTATCGGTGGCAAGGGTTGCACACTACCGGACAAACGCTCAAGGACGTGCCAGACGCAGATTACCCTTGACAATGGCCCCAACAGTCACTACGCCATTAGGAATGCCGAGCCTGACGACAAAACTGCTGATTGCCTTGCGCCTGTAGCCGTTTCTCAGTCAGCACCATCCGACTGCGGTCGACCACGGAGGAGTTCCCGATGCCCAGATTCCCGCATGATGCCCCAAAACGCCGCGTAATTGCCGCATTGGAACTGCTCGGTTTTGAGTTGATCCGAGACCGAGAGCACGTCCAAATGCGTCGGCGGGAGCCCGATGGCACCTTCACTCCGCTGACCATGCCAGCACATCGCCTCATCAAAGGCTCGACGCTGCGGATGATCTGCACCCAAGCAGGCATTGGCCGCGATGCGTTCCTCGACGCCTTTGAGAAGTCCCGCTAGGACGCCGGGGTGCATTCCGCACTTTGTAAGATCAGTCATGTAGTCTGGGCGTAGGCATTGACTCCGGTTTGGCGGGCTTGGTGACGCAGCCAGAAGGAAACGAGCGGGACGCTGTCGCTGAGGTAGTCGGCTCGCAGTTGCAGAACCGTCTCGCTGCTCGACCGCGACCAGAATTTCTCGGTTCCCTTCACGCGACGGTTGATCTGCTTGATCGTCGATTCGATATGGCTGCTGGTCAACGGCAGCCCCAACCGGCGATATTCAGGATAATTCATCCGCAACCGGTGGTACTCGTAGTACGTCAACGCACGAGCGACACGCTCGCGCGGATCGGTCGGACTCGCATCGGCGGGCGGCTTGCCGATCTGTAGTTGACGCTCGCGCAACGCCGCGATCACCCGGCCTACTTCGCCTCCCCAAATCCAGCCCGCCCAGCGCCGATAGACATCTTTTTCCGGCACGGTCACGCGCTCGTTGCCAACTTGATTCACGACACGCCGGATGCGTCTCAGTGACATG
>CAYTJV010000635.1:0-4437 GCA_964438165.1 uncultured Planctomycetaceae bacterium
GCGTAGTTGCCAAACCCGCTTCCACCGACACGGGGTCGGTGGGGAGTTCGTTGGAGCAGTCTTCTGTCGAGTAGTTGCCAAACCCGTTTCCACCGACACGGGGTCGGTGGGGAGTTCGTTGGAGCAGTCTTCTGTCGAGTAGTTGCCAAACCCGTTTCCACCGACACGGGGTCGGTGGGGACTTCGTCGGAGCAGTCTTCTGTCGAGTAGTCGCCAAACCCGTTTCCACCGACGCGGGGTCGGTGGGGACTTTTCCAAGCTGCCCGTTTTCAGTCGAGTCATTTGACTCGCACGGGGAGGACGCGTACGCGGCCGTCGCTCGTCCCGAGAAGGACCTGGTTGCCGGCACGGTGGTCGCCGGGCCGGAGCAGCCCTGTCACGGAGGCCCCGAAGTCCTCATGACCGGTGACATTCCCGTTCTCGTCGATCACGAAAACCTTGCCGGACGGGGTCGCGGCGAGCAGCTTTCGGGATTCCCATACGGCCAGGTAGTGCGCCGGCTCCCCGAGGAAGCACGCCCAGCGGCGCCGGCCGTTTGGGCCGTCGAAGGCGCCGACGTACCCGGAGTCGGAAGCTGCGCACACGACCGCCGGACGGCCTCCCTCAGGCGGCATCACTGCCAGCGCGTTGGCGGCCCCGGCGAGATCCGCGTCCCAGAGCAGCCTGCCGTCGGCACGGTACGCGATGAGCTGCCGGCAGTTGGTGTCGATGGCGTTGATGATTTCGGCCGCGCCGTCGCCGTCGAGATCCGCAAGCCGCAGGTCGCGAAACTGGCAGGGGATGGACCAGGAGACCAGATCCGGGCGCGCGTAGTGCCGCAACAGCTTGCCCGTCGATCCGAAGGCAATGCACCAGCCGTGCATCGCGGGGCGCGACGTTCCGCCCAGGAGCGCCGGCGTTTTGTCGAGCTGCCCCACGGTCATCGCCGTGTAGACGCCCCATTCGACCGAGGCCCTCCAAAGCTCCTTCCCGTCGGCGGTGATCGCATAGACCCGGCGATCCGCGTTCGCAACAAGGATCTCCGAGCGGCCGTCGCCGTCCAGGTCCGCGGAGTCGATCTCGCGGATGCGGCTCTTCTCTTCGCTCCAGTAGGGCCAAGCCATCGGGATATATGGGATGACGAGCTGCCATCGCGGCTGGCCGCGGTCGTCAAGGCGGCTGAGCGCGCCGCGATCCTCGCCGACCAGCAGATCGCCGTCGATGAAGTGGAGCGAGAGGATCGGGCTGGCGAGTTTCGCTACGGTGCGCCGTTGCCCGTCGGGTCCAAATACGGCGACGGTGCCCGTCCGATCCCCGGCCGCCACCCGTCCATCGCTGCTCGCGGCGACCGCCGTGACCGGGGACTGCCCGACGTTGAGTGTCCGCCAGGGGATCGCCACCCGCGCGCTCTGGGACGAAAGCGGCAGAGTCTTCGGCGGTGAGGGCCGGGTAGCCAGGAATTCGGCATAGGTCGGGGGCTTGTCGGCGGAGGGGAGACCGACGGTCGTCACCCCACGATCGGTCACGACACTGACGCAAGTTCCGGCCGCGCGATCCACCATGACGAACTCCGTCGGCTGCAGCGATTCGATCCGCCAACCGGGCCCCGCTTGTGCCAGCCGCGCGTCCCAGCGATCCGGCGTGCGACTGACCTGCAAGAGGGTGGCGATTTCGATCGGCTGGCCGGGCGCGGCCAAGGTCCGGAGCACTTCTTTGCGGTCCTCCGTCCCACGCATCCCATCCGGCGAGAGCCCTGCGCTCTGCAAATGGAGACAGACGCCGCTTTGGGTACACGTCAGGCCATCAGGCCGTGCTTGGATCCGGCCGCGCAGACGCCAGTGGCGCTCGGCCAGGAGCTCGCCCGGCTGCTTGGTCAAGGCCTGGTCGATCACCAGCGTCCACTTGCCGCGTTTGCGCAATACGTGCCGCCGCCAATCGCACGGGCCGACACCCTCCAGGGCCACGGCGGCCGCCAGGTACTCGCCCGATTGACCCGCGTAAAGCCGGCGAGCGAAGCGGTGGAGTTGGCTCGGGCCCGCGCCGTCCAGGGCCAGAAAGACGCCGTTCTGCGAGCGGACCGTGGCGGATTGGTCGTTGCGGCGCCCGGTATCGCTCCACGCCACGCCGCCCTCCTCGAAGGCCACGATGCAATTGCCATCCTGATAGGCGTGGTGCCCGCCTGAAATGCCGTCCAGCAGCAGGTAGAAATCGTTGTCCCAGCCTTCGCGGAGCGAGATCTTGTCGAAGCGGTCCGCGCGGGCGGCGGTGGCCACGAACAGTCCGCCGACGTTAAACCCCGCCACGTCGATCGTGTCTTGCCAGAGGGCATCGAGCGGAGCAACCGCCACGCCGAGCAAGTCGCGGCGGGGGACGATCGGCTCCGGCGTGGAGAAACTCCGCAGGTATTCGTCGCCGGATTCCGACATCGCCGCGCAGCGACGGGCCACGCGCTCTCGGTCGCCGTGGCCGCTCAGGTAGCCCGTATCCCCGGCTGCCACCGCGCAGGCCGCCATGTAGCCCAACGGCGTCTTGCCATGGCCATGGGCCACCAGGGCCCGGTCCGCCGCCGAGCGGAACGCCGCCGAGCGGAAGTATTCCTGCTTTCCCTTGGCCATGGCATAGACCAGGGTGTTGTCGAGCGAGGCGGCCCATTGGTGGCCCCAGGAATCCTCCACCGGCTTGGCGGAGGCCATTTGGGCGGCGAAGTAACGGTCGGCGATCTCCAGCCAGCGCTGTGCCTCCTTGAGGCCGAAGCGTCGCGAGAAGTACCGCCCGCCGAAGAAGGCGTCCAATCCGGTCCGCGTGCCGTGGTTGTCGCGAACCACCGTCCTGCGGCTGGCCGCCTCGATCCGGCCCGGCCCCTCCGGCGACAAGAAGACCCGAAGGAAATCCGCGTCGAACGCCTGCCGCTCGGCATCCGAGAAGGATGGGTGATCTCGCACCAGGTCCCAAGGCACGAGGATCGTGTGCAGGAAGCCGTGCAACATCTGGGGCGCGTCGCCTTTCGGGCGTCGCACGTCGCGGTCGAACCAGGACCGCAGCTCCCGCTTGAACACAGGCAGATACGCTTCGTTCCCCGTGCGAAGATAGCCGATGGCCGCCTTGGCAATCTGGATCTGGTAGTCCCAGCTCCCCGATCCGCCGCTGCGGTGCCAAACGCGATCGTCGCCGTCGAGCAACTCGCGGGCGCATGTTTCGATTTCGGCGGCAAAGCGGCCGAGGCGGACCTGGTGGAAGTAGCCCAGGTTGGGCCCGTGGTTCTTGATCCGCTCGATCAAGACCGCCGCGGCCCGCTTCACGCCGTCGAGATCGCTCCCGCCCACGACGATCGCGTGGGCGCCCGTCCCAAACGGATCGCGAATCGTCCGCACGGCGCAGCCCCCGGGGCTGGGCCAGGAGTAATCCATGAAGTCATAGGCTTCGAGATAAAGCCTCCGAGCCAGCCGGGAGTCCATCAGGTTTCCGAGCACGAGGATAGGACCGGCTCCAAGGCTCGTTGGCTCCGTGCTGTCCGGCACAATTCGCGGGGACCGCCCCGTGGATTGCTCGATGCCGCGCCTCAATTCGGCCGCGATGCCTTGGTACGGCGTGCTCCCTGGAACGACAATCACGGCGCCGACGGCGCCGAGGTCGAGTCGCAGCGGGGCCAAGGGCGCCGGGCTGGGTAATCCCTCCGCGGCGGCCGCGCCGCAGATCGCCATTGCCCAAGACCACACGGCAACCCCAAGAGCAACACGACTCGGCATCGGATCGGCTCCTTTGCGCCGGACAGACTTCCGAAGTCTCGGAGACTTCGGAAGTCTGGAAGTTACATCGGATCGGCTCCTTTCGATCAAACCACCGCCCGCAGAATAGCAGGGGCCCCGGCGCGACGCCAGTGGCGGCCGCGTACTGGTCAGCGGCTTGTTCCTACTCTCCGCAAAGCATGAAACGCTGTCAACCTGGAAGTTATTCCCGGCGATCCCAAAACTTTCTCGCCGGTCGCTCCATGCAACCGATCCGCGCTGGTATACTCGTGGCGTCCTCGACTCCACTCTGCGGAGACATCCGTCATGCACTACTTCCGCCGGCCTTCTCGCCTGACTGCCATTGCAGCGATGGTGGTCCTGGTTGGTTCGTTGGGTCCCGCGTGTGCCGGGCAGCCGATCCCGTCCGTCAAAGCCCTGGCCGACGCCCTTCCTTGCACGGTGGATTTCTTTGACGTGGACGGATGCCCTGCGTTTCTTATTCGGCCCAAGGGCAAGGCGGCTTCTTCGCCAATGCCCTGGGTCTGGTACGCCCCGGTGATCGGGCATCCGAACCCCAGCCATGCCTGGATGCTTCACCAGTGGTTGGACAAGGGGATCGGCATGGCGGGGGTCGACGTGGGCGAATCGTTTGGCAGTCCACGCGGCCGGGCAGTATACACCGGGCTCTGGGAGACCCTCCGCACGCGATTCCGCATGGCCGATCGTCCCT
>CAYTJV010000636.1:0-4418 GCA_964438165.1 uncultured Planctomycetaceae bacterium
GCACAGCGATTGCCGCAACTCCTTGTGCCGCAAGCGGCAGTGCCATTCGGGACTGACCCTGACTACTCAATCTTGCGTCCCATAGGGGTACTCCATTGCCAGGGGTTGGAAAAACACAACCCCCGCAGCTTACCCCCCGCGTCAAGAACGGTTCTGCTCAGCGCTTACACGAATCAATGAGTCCTGACCCCTTTGATCGTGCAACACATTCTCACAGGAGGTTTTTTTCTGTCCACCATGCTAGCAATGCTAGCACTCCCCGTTAGGCTATGCGGGCCATGGACTTGCAGCTATTTTAGTGCCATTCGGGACAGTCCCCGGTTTTCCCAGCCATTGCTATCTACCCACTTCTGCACGTCGGCCGGTCGCAAGCTGCCCTCCGTGCGGTCTGGCACGCTGTTATTGAAAGATCGCAAGTACCGCCGATAGAGTCTGTAGGTTTCAGGAGCCTGATTGCTTCGGACGAATTCGAGGAACTCGTCAAGCAAGGCGTCCACGCGCCCGACCGTTTGACCGTTCGGGCGTCCAGCCATCAGCCGATGGTACTTCTGCTGCGCCTCCTCCTTGTCGCGGCCTAGCGGGACTTGCACCCCGTCGATCTGGACGTACCATGATTTTGTGGACTTGCGGAACCACGGCTTCGGCTTTCGCATGGTAGAGACCTCCTCAACAAGCATAGTTTGTGGTCTTTACCGTGCATTTAGAGCGTGCAAGCCTCCCTAACTTATTGTTCTGCTATTGGTTGCGTCAACGGAATATAGCTCACAGAGCACCCTACTTGGCTGATCGTTGGGGAGAATGACTCCCGACCCCTTCGCTCGATCCGAGCCTGACTACTTCTCCCCCTCCCCTCTCCCTTCTTCGGCTCCCGGTGTATAGCTTCTCATACGCCGTATGGGATGTCATACGTTTTACGGGCGGTTTCTCTGGGTGCCGTCGGGTTCCACGGCTTCGCCTGATTGGTTATCATGACGCCGGCCGGCGCGTCAGGCCAATGTCTGCTAAGGACTTGCGCCGGTTCGTCGGAGATTATGGGGGCGCAAAGGCAACCGCCGAGAGATCCAGCAGGATTGGCACGCCCGTTGCTTCTCGGCCTTCCGGCGCTTGGATTGGCCGGGCGACAGGTTGCTTCGGCATCCAAGGGCCATCTTGCGATGAAGGGAGAACAAGCCATGGCGGAAAGTTCTAGATTGCTCGTAGTTGACGACGAGGAGGTGGTTTGCCAAGCCTGTCGGCGGATTTTTTCCCGCCAAGGATTCCAGGTCGAGACAAACGTGGATGCCCGTGAAGGTCTCTCGTTGGCTACCCAGAAGGACTATAAGATCATCCTCTTGGACATTAAGATGCCCAACATGGACGGGATCCAGTTCTTGGAGCGGCTTCGCGAAAAAAAGCCCGACGTGCCGGTCTTGATCATCACCGGCTATCCCAGCATCCCCAACGCGGCCGCGGCCATGCGTCTGGGCGCCAGCGACTACGTGACCAAGCCGTTCACGTCCGAGGAAATTACCCGGGCCGTGCAACGGGTGTTGGCCATGCGGCCGGAATCGGGCGGGGGGGATGCGGCGGCGGCCTCGACCGAGCCGATGCCAGCGGGGGTCAGGGCTACTGAGGAGGCGCTGTTCTGGAACGAGTCGTGGTTCCGCCTGGAGGCCGACGGATCGGCCTGTTTGGGAGGCGTGCTACCCGGACTGCACCGGGCGACCGGGATCGGGATCCGCTTGCCCCGAATCGGCGAAGTGGTTTACCAGGGCCTTCCGATGGCGAGCGTCACCGTGGCCGATGCCCCTCCCCTGTTGGTGTCCGCACCGGTCTCGGGAGTCGTCGTGGCGGTCAACGAGGCCTTGCCGCAGCATCCCGGCTGGTTGTCGAGCGATCCGTGCGGCGAAGGCTGGATCGCCTGTATTTGCACGACGCGATATGAAGAGGAGTTGAAGAACTGCCGGCTCCGGCAGGTCCTTCTGGTCAACGCCGATCCGTGCTCTGCCCAAGAGCAGGCGAAGAAACTGACCGCTTTGGGGTGCCAGGTCCAGCCGGTCGCGGACCGCGAGGCCCTGGCCGCTGCCCTGAACGACTCGGACGGCCGAGTGCTCGTTCTGGATGCAGCCTCGCTGGGCGATGGGGGCCCGGAGTTGGCCGGGCTGGTCAACAGCCGCGCGCCCTGGCTGCGGATTGTGGTTGTCGCTTCGCACGGGGCGGCCCTGGAGACCGCCTATCGAAAAAAGAAGATCTTCTACTACGCCGTGGAGCCGTTTGCCGACAGCGAGATCGCCGACATCCTGGCGGCTGCCTTCCGCGTCCAGGACACCCCACCCGCCAAACCGGAGCGGCAGAAAGGCCCTTCGGAGCCGATCAGCACGATCTCGATCACCAACCGGCAAGGTCACAAGGTCGAGCTGCTGGCCGGGCCGGGGCTTCTGTGGCGCACCGAGGGATTGGGCTGCGAGATCGGCCAGAGACTGCTGGGGATGATGTTCCCGGTCGTGATCACGCCGGGCGAGGCGAGCCTCACGCCGGCGAACATCCTCAAGACGGCCGCGGCCTGCGATCGGGTGCTGGTGCTCCTGGCCCGCGATAGTGGTCTTCTCCCCGGAAGCCTGGCCCGGCACAGCAAACCCGACTTCGGCATCGAGTCGGGGGATGCGGCGGGGAAGGTGACCACGCTGGCCGTGCAGCCGGATGCGGTGGGCGGCATGGCCGGGCTGGATCCCCGTACCCGGACGGCCTTGGCGGACCACATCGTGCGCGAGATGGCGTCGTACTGACATGAAGCTCCCACCCGAAGGCGCACGCTGGCTGGTATCGCTCCGTTTTTGGGCCTGCGGGGCCGTCTTCGTGGTGACCACGCTCGCCTGGGCCCTGGGAGTTCTCGCCAACCCCCTGCCGCTTTACGCGGTGGGTGCCGTGATCCTGGCCTACAACCTGCTGTTCCGGCTCAGCCAGCGCGACTGGGCCGAGATCCGCCAGGGCATCGAGAGGAACATCCTCTTGCAGATTCTTGTCGATCTCGCCGCGCTCACGTTGCTCCTGTATTTCGCCGATCTGCCGCGTAATCCCTTCCTGTCGTTTTACGTGTTCCACATGATCATCGCCGGCATGTACCTGCGGGGGTACCTGCCCTATCTGGTGTGCTCGGTGGCCACGCTCATGGTTGGGAGCCTCATGTTGCTGCAATGGCTGGGGGTGGTCCGCGCGGCGCCGCTGCACTTCCAGTCGGATCCGGTGGGCGAGTGGCGGCCCGACGGATTGTACCTGGCGACCGTCTTTGCAGGCCTCGCCAGCACGCTCTGGACGGCGACCTACTTCACGATGTCGATCCGTCGCTACGTCGACCGGGCCCACGCCGAGATCCGCCAGAAGGAGAAGTTGCTGGGGATCGGCCAGTTAGTGGCGGGCATTGCGCACCAGATCGCCAATCCGCTCGATGGCTTGCAGAACTGCCTCCAGAAGATCGGGGAACGCCTCAAGGATGATCCGCACCTGACCGACTACGTACACATGATGGTCGACGCCTTGGACCGCATCGAACGGACCGCCAAGCGCGTGCAATCGTTCGCCCGGCCACACGGACTCACGGTCCAGCCGACCGACGTGAATGCGGTTGTGGACGCGACGTTGCAGTTCCTCGGCAGCCCCCAAAATAAGGGGATCAATATCTACGCTAATCTAGGTCTAGTGCCGCTTGTCGACGGCGATTCGTATACTCTTCAGGAGGTCCTGTTCAACCTTTGTTTGAATGCCTTCGCCGCGATGCCTGAAGGGGGCACGCTCAACTTGCGCACGCGAACGCTGGGCCGCGGCGACGACGATGCCATGGAGTCCGTGGCCATCGAGGTCGCGGATACCGGTGTCGGCATTCCGCGAGTTCACCTGGAGAAGGTCTTCGAGCCGTTCTTCACGACGCGCGCCGATAGCGGCGGCACGGGGCTCGGTTTGGGATTGTGCCGTATGTTGGTGAGCGAAATGGGCGGGCGCATGGAAGTTCAGAGCGTCGTGGGGCGCGGAACGGTCTTCCGAGTCATCCTCAATCTTGCCAAGGCACCCTCGGTCCGCAAACCATGAGAATCCTGGTCGCCGACGACGAGAAAATGAAGCGAGTCACCCTGGCCCAGGACCTTGTGGCCCAAGGGCACGAGGTGGCCACCGCCGCCGACGGCATCGAAGCGCTCGAGCAGATCGAAGCCAGGCGGTTCGACGTGGTGATCACGGATCTGAAGATGCCCAAGCTCGACGGGATCGAGCTGTTGAAGCAGATCAAGCGCGACCCTGCGGCCGATACGGAAGTGATCCTCATGACGGCCTACGGCAGCATTCCGCTGGCGGTCGAGGCCGGCAAGCTGGGGGCCTACGACTTCGTGACCAAGCCCTTTCGCAACGAAGACATCCTCCCGCTTCTGGCCCAGATCGAAGCGGCTCGC
>CAYTJV010000637.1:0-4404 GCA_964438165.1 uncultured Planctomycetaceae bacterium
ATTACGAGCGGCCGCCGCCCAAAGAAAAAGAAAGCGGCGACGAGTCGCCGCACTCCAAAGAGGGGGGAATCCACCGCGAACGGCAAGACGGGATCGAGTCAAGCGTCCGGGAGCGGCGATTCCTGGGAGCGTCGGATCAGATGCGCGTCGAGGACGCCGAGGATTTGTCTCGCCACCTCGTCTTTGCCGCCGCAGAGGGTGGCGAGAACTTGGCCCGTGGGGTCGATGATCTCGGCCTCGGTGTTCGGGCCGTGAATGGAGCTGGGGCCATTGAGCACGATCAGGTCGCACTTTTTGCGTTCGAGCTTCTGGAGGGCCCGCATGCGCTTGTCCTCGGTCTCCAGGGCAAAGGCGACCATCCACCGCGAGCCCTTCGACTTGGCGAGCGTGGCCACGATGTCGGGAGTCTCGATCAGTTCCATGCGGAGCGGCCCGCCGCTCTTGCTGAGCTTGTGCCGGGCGACCTGCACGGGCCGGTAGTCGCAGGGGGCGGCGGCCGCGATCAGTCCGTGGCACCGCGGGAACACTTCCTGGCAGGCGCGAAGCATCTCTTCGGTCGAGACCACGTAGACGACTTCGGCGCCGCTCGGGTAGTCGACGTCCACCGGCCCACTGACGATCACCACGTCGTGGCCCGCCTCCAACGCCGCGGCGCCCAACGCGCTGCCCATGCGGCCGCTGGAGGCGTTGGTCAGGTAGCGGACCGGGTCGAGGTACTGCCGCGTTGGGCCGGAGGTGATGAGGATTCTCGCCATAATCAGGAACGAATACGGAATACTGAATGAAGAATACGGAAGTCAGAATCAACAGGCAGCGCGACTTATTCGTCGGGACTTATTCGTCATTCCGTATTCCGTATTCACTATTCCGTATTCGTTTTCTCCTCAAACCCTACTGCCTACTCTTCCCAACGCCGCTGCGATGGCCTGGAAGATCTTCTCCGGCGACGCCATGCGGCCTGGCCCGACCGTGCCGCAGCTCAGGTAGCCTTCTTCCGGGTCGATGATGGTGAAGCCGTCGGCCGCCAGTTGGGCCACGTTCCGCTGGACCGCGGGCTTGCGCCACATTTCGGCATTCATGGCGGGGACCAAGATCATCGGGCCGGCGAACGACAACAGCACGGTGCTCAACAGGTCGTCGGCCAGCCCGCAGGCGGCCTTTGCCAAGAGGTTGGCCGTGGCCGGGGCAACGCACAGGACCTCGGCATTCTCCGCGACTTCGATGTGAGGATGCGCGCCGGGGCCGAAAGTGCCGATCGGCACCGGCCGGTTGGTGAGGGCCTCAAAGGTCTTCGGGCCGACGAGCTTGGTGGCGCACTCGGTCATGACGACCGTCACCCCGGCCCCCGCCTGGACCAACTGGCTCACCAGGGCCGCGGTCTTGTAGGCGGCGATCCCGCCGGTCACGCCGATGAGCAGCTCCCGGCCTTTCATAGGCTCGCCAGATCGAATTCGGGCGGTCCGCCGCGCCTCGGCTCGGCCCCGCTGACGCGGACATTCGATTCGCTGTCGAGGTAGATCTTGTCTTGCAGGATCTCCTGGATCACGACCTTCATCTTATCGTGGGTGTCGAGGCGCACCAGCGGAGCGGCGCCCTTGTTAAGAGCCACCAAGCGCTTTTGGATCAGCGTCGAAAGTTTGAACCGTCCGCCTACTTTCCTCACGATTTCCTCTTCCCGGAATTCGTCATACATACCGAGTCTCTCCACTGCAAACAAGAATCTGGCAAATTTCGCGCACGGCCCGGTCGAGATCGTCGTTGATCACCTGGTAGCGGTACCAGTCGGCCAGGCCCAGTTCGTTCCTCGCCTGCTCCAGGCGCCGCTGGAGGGTTTCTTCATCCTCCGTTCCCCGGCCGCGAAGGCGTTTTTCCAACTCCTCGAGCGAGCTGGGCCGGAGAAAGATGGTGATCGCATCAGGGTACTGATTGACCACGGAAAACGCGCCGTGGACATCTATCCCCAAGACTACCCACTTCCCGGCTTCCAGACCAGGGGTTACTTCGCTATTTGGGGTTCCGTACCACCACCCCGAGCTATACACCTCGTAGCATTCGAGGAACTCGCCTCGTTCGCGGCGGCGGTGAAATTCCTCTTCGCTGAGGAAATGGTAGTCTACGCCGTCCACCTCGCCTCGGCGCGACGGACGCGTGGTGGCCGAGACACTCGCTTGAAGCGGCAGCGAGCAGGTGGCCAGGAGCCGCCTCAGCACGGTCGTTTTTCCGACTCCCGAGGGGCCCGACATGACCACGAGTTTGCCGCGCGGAGGCTGCACCATGGCTACTCGACGTTCTGGATCATCTCGCGAATTCGCTCGATGGCCGTCTTGATGTCGATCACGTGCCGGGCAATGTCCACGTCGTTGGCCTTCGAGCCGATGGTGTTCGCCTCGCGGAGCATCTCCTGGGTCAGGAAATCAAGTTTCCGGCCGGGGCTTTCCGGGGCCTCCAAGAGCTTGTCGAACTGGTCCAGGTGGCTTCGCAGGCGGACGACTTCCTCGGAAACGTCGCTGCGGTCGGCAAACAGGCTCACCTCGCGGAGCAAATCGGCCGGATCGAGCGTGACCTGGAATTCGGCGATGGCCTTCTGCACGCGCTCCGCCAGGCGTGTGCGATAGGCTTCGATCACCAACGGGCTGCGCCGCTCGATCTCCTGCAGACTGGCCGCCGCCGCCAGCCCGTTGGCCCGGAGGTCCGCGGCCATCGCCCGGCCTTCTTCCGAGCGCATGCGTTCCATCTGGTCGATGGCCCCCTGGAGCGTTTCGCTGATCGCCGACCAATCTTCGGAAGCATCGTGCGCGGCGGCCACGTTCTCCGCGATCACGCCGGGCAGGAGCAAGAGGTTCTCCAGGGGCACGGGCCGGTCGGGCTGCCATTGATCGCGGAGGGTCTCGATCTGCCGGCGATAGCCGGCGAGCACGTCGACGTTGAGGCGGTACTCGTCGCCCGACCGGACCCGATCCACGCGGACCGTCACCTGCACCGTGCCTCGGCGGATTCGCTTGCGAACGAGGGCTTCGATGTGCGGCTCCAAGGCCGCGTAGCCCTCGGAGGTGCGCGTGGTGAGCTTCAAATAGCGGCTGTTGATCGTCCGCACTTCCACCGAGAGCGCCAGGCCGTCCCGCTGGCAGTGCGCCTCCCCGAAGCCGGTCATGCTGAGTAGCAACGGAAATCCTCTCCAAAACGAGACCGTAGCAAGAGAGCGTAATCACGAAACCCCGAAAGGACGAAATCCCAAAAAAGGGTGGGAAGGATAAATGCTTGCCCCCTCACCTTGCTTCCTGTTCTTTCGGGCTTTCGTTCTTTCGAGTTTTCGTGATTCGTTTTCACTTATTGGGAGTGGCGTCCTGGCCGCTTCCCGTGCCGGATTCGGCGCCGCCGGGCGAGCCCCCCTGATCCGAGGTGTCGGCCGACTGCGACTGCTGTTCTCCAGGAGCCGGCGATCCGAGGTCCAGCCGCTCTCCGGAGACGCTCAACACCTTCACGCTAATGATGCACAGCACAATCCAAACCGCGGCCACGCCGATGGTAATTTTGGTGAACAAGTCGCCGGCCTTCGTGCCGAACGCGCTTTGGCCTCCCATGCCGCCCAAGGCGCCCGCCAATCCGCCGCCTTTCCCCCGCTGAATGAGCACCAGCACGATCAGGAAGATCGCCAACAGAAACAGGACGATCATCAGCAGGTATTCCAAGAATCCCATGATCAGAGTGTTCTCCGTTTTCCGCCTTGGCGTCTTTGCGCCTTTGCATGAGGATCTCTCTTGTCACGCAAAGGTGCAAAGCCGCCAAGGGCTTTGAGCTAATGATTAGAGGGTTCTCCGTTTTCCGCCTTGGCGTCTTTGCGCCTTTGCATGAGGATCTCTCTTGTCATGCAAAGGCGCAAAGCCGCCAAGGGCTTTGAGCTAATGATTAGAGTGTTCTCCGTTTTCCGCCTTGGCGTCTTTGCGCCTTTGCGTGAGGATCTCTCTTGTCACGCAAAGGTGCAAAGCCGACAAGGGCTTCGCGCTAAACCAATGCCCCCGCGGCGATTCCCAGAAATTCGTCGGCCTTGAGACTTGCCCCCCCTACCAGGGCACCGTCGATATCCGGCTGGGAGAGCAGGTCGCGGGCGTTGTTTGCCTTGACGCTCCCCCCGTATTGGATGCAGACGGCCTGGGCAATCTCAGTATTGTAGCGGTCGGCAAGGATCTTGCGAAGGGCGAGATGGACCTCCTGGGCCTGGGCCGGAGTGGCGTTCTTGCCTGTCCCGATGGCCCAGACCGGCTCATAGGCGATCACCGTCCGGCGGATTTGCTCCTCGGTCAGGCCGGCCAGGGAACCGCCCACCTGGCGCAGAAAGACGTCCATTGTCTTCCCCGACCTACCCCCCCCAAAGGTTTCGCCCCCCCAAACTAATGGACACAATCC
>CAYTJV010000638.1:0-4386 GCA_964438165.1 uncultured Planctomycetaceae bacterium
TTCTCCGCCCCTTTCTGCCAAACGAGTGATGCAAAACTATTGGAATGGGCCATACTCCCGTGAGTTCACTGGGGCGACAACTACGGCAGCAATAAGGCCGTTGATTATGGGTGTCGGGATGAGCAGCGGGTCAACGCCGCCGATCGTATTGTCAGTGAACTGGATGTTTAGGGGCAGTTCAAGCGAATGGACGACGTGACAGCGAACATCGTAGAGGATGTCCTCAATCGGTTGTGAAGGTTTTCCAAGTTGGAGCCCGCCAAGTTGTGCGACATTCAGGCCAAAGCTCGTGACTACTCCCATGTTGTCTCTGACGAAATCCTTGAATGCGCGGTTGTCGGGCACCTTTCTTCCGAAGGTCTTCTTTGACGTGGCTGCAACAGCGAGGAGGACGTGGATCAGTGCCTGTCCGAAATCGCCTGCCCCCATCTTGTCAATTGCTTCGCGAACCTGCCGGCCAATGTTCATAAACATTGTGGTCCCTAATGAAATCCACTACTGGTGGCGCGGGCTGGGTGGCATGCCGTCACGCGGCCCAGCCGCGGGTCGGCATGGAAAGCGCGATGGCGATGCCCATGCTCACCCGACGCTTCACGTCGTGAGAGCATGCCACCCACTCCACTTCTCCGGGGAGCGCGTCTCACACAAACGCCGTCGCGCCGGGCATGGCCACGGGGTAGCGTCCGTCCTTGTCGGGCTTGGTGGGCGGCTCGGCGTCCCAGGCGTAAGACTTCGGCGAGAGGTCCTGCTTCGAGTTGATCGCTTCGTTCCAAGTCAACGCCTTGCCGGTATAGTTGACCATCCGGCCGAGGATCGCCAGCATGGTGCTTCGGGCCATGTAGAGGCCGTTGTTGATCGGCTTGCCGGAGCGGATCGCGGCGAATAGGGCCTGGTGCTCGATGTCGTACATGCTGCCCCCCTCGCCCTTGAAACGCCAGGTCGGCTTGCCGTCGAGGTCGTCAATCTGGAATTTGAGGATGTTCGCCCGGCCCTGGGTGCCGACGAAGACGTCGGACGTGTCGCCGTAGCAGCCGGCCTGCTGGCGCGTGTAGGCATAGACCGTCACGCCGGGATATTCGTAGGCCACGGCGTGGTGGTCGTAGATGTCGCCGAACTTGGGGTCGGTGCGGACCTGGCGTCCGCCGAGGCCCCACGCCCGGACCGGCGGCTCGTCGTGCATCGCCCAAAGGGCTTTGTCGAGGCTGTGGACGTGCTGCTCGACGTTGTGATCGCCGGAGAGCCAGGTGAAGTAATACCAGTTGCGCATCTGGAATTCCATTTCCGTCCACTCGGGCTTGCGCGGGCGTTCCCAGAGGAAGCCCGTCAGGTAGGTCTCCTGAATGGTCAGGAGGCGGCCGATGGCGCCGTCGAGCACCCGCTTCATCGTCTCCCGAACGCCGTTGTGGTAGCGCCAGCAGAGCCCGGAGACGACGCTCAGGTTCTTCTTCTTGGCCTCTTCGCAGGTGGCCAGCACGGAGCGCACGCCCGGGGCGTCGACCGCTACCGGCTTTTCGCAGAACACGTGCTTGCCCGCCTCGATGGCGGCCTTGAGGTGCTTGGGGCGGAAGTGGGGCGGCTCGGTGAGGATCACCACGTCGACGCCGCTTTCGATCACTTTCTTGTAGGCGTCGAAGCCGGTGAAGCGTCGCTCCGGAGGCACGTCGACGCGGTCGCCGTATTGCGTGAGCCCCTTGAGGCTCGTTTCGATTTGCTCGGAGAAGGCGTCGCCCATGGCCACGAGCTTGGCATTCGGATCGGCGTTCAGGGCGTTGCCGGCCGCGCCGGTTCCGCGCCCGCCGCAGCCGATCAGGCCGACCTTGAGGATGTCGCTCCCGGCGGCATGGGCGCCGCGTTCGAGGCTCAGCCCGCCGGCCACCAGGCCGCCGGCCGCCAAAGTTGAAGTCTTGAGAAAATCGCGTCGCGACGAGGAATTCGCGTGGGCATGGTTCTGGGATCGAGGCATGGTCACTCCCTTCGATCAACCGGGGAAGGATGCGGTAAAGGCAGGTGAGCCTATCTTAGCCGGCGGCAGGGGCAGCCGCAAGTTTCCCTGGGACCGGCCGAAGGATAACTTCAAGACTTCCGAAGTCTCCAAGACTTCGGAAGTCTGCCCGACCCAGGCAGTGTAGCGGCCGCCGGGAAGATCGTCAGAAGGGAGGGAGCGAGTCCAGACTTTGCTCCTCCATGGATGGACCGCCTGCCGCTTCGGCTCGACGACGCTGCTTAGCCTCGTGCCGTTTCGCCCTCTTCTTCTTTTCCATCGCGACCCGCTGTTCGATGGACAGAATCTTATCCGGGAGTTTGCCAAACCGCTTGAGATAACACTTCTCGATGAACTGCCCGAGGGGAAGTTTCCACGGTTCCTGATCGTGGTTGTCGAGCTTGCCAAACTTCTTCGGGTTCATGCCCATCTCCCTCGCCATCTGGATCTGGGCGTGGGACAGGCGATGCTTCTTACGGGCCTCGATCCAGACCTTGAGCTTCTGGGGAATTGCCTTCTTCTTGGCCGTGATTTTCATCAGCCGTGCCAGGGGCGTTTGCGGCCGCGGGCGCTGCGCATCGCGTCGACGGCGATTTTCACGTCGGCCTCGACCTGGAAGTCGAACATCCCGGCGATGACGAAATCGGCCCCGTTGCGATAGGCGTGAGGGAACGCCATGTGCGGGTTGATGGCCCCGGCGGCCATCACCTTGAACGCCACCCAGGGCCTCTTGACCGATTCCATGAAGGCCGCCGTCTCCTCGGGGTTGTTGCACCACATGTTGTCGTTGTTCAGGTTGTGGTCGCCCGACCCCTGCATCCAGTCGTATTCTTTGCGGCGCTCCTTGGGCGTGGCCGACCAGTAGCGGTCCATGTGGAGGGTCTTGACGTAGAAATCGGGGTTCACGTTGTGCTTCTCGCAGGTCATGGGCATGTTCAGCGAGTGGCCGCCGACCCCGGCCGGCACGCCCTGGGCCTTGATCAACTCGACGAACTGGGCGATCGCGTCGATCTTGCCGCCGTTCATCATGAACGAGTCGGTCATCCCGCCGTGCGAATAGATGAGCGTCGCCCCCAGGTCCACCTGGCGCTTGATCGCCTCCGCGGTCTTGGCCTTGTCTTCAGCAAACGAGATGCAGACCATGGTCTGGACCTTGGTGCTGTGACTGTTGTTGTACTTCGTCACCACGGGCCAGCAGAGAGGGTCCAACTGGATCGTGTTGATGCCGCACTCCTGGCAAAGCTCCAAGGTCTCGAAGACCTTGGCCTCGTTGTTGTACGACGTGAAGAGCTTCGAGGCGTACATCAGGTCGCGGCTATGGGCCCAGCCGCCGATCAGGTTGCCGCCGATAAAGAGCCGGCTGAGCGACACGCTGCCGATCTTGCCGCAGGCCAGGCTGCCGGGCGGGATGTCGGTCTTGGGTTTTTGGCTCGGGTTCGGCTGGGTTTTTCCGTCCTGCACTGCCGCCAGGAGGGTATTCTCCTCGACGCTGTTATAGGCCGCTCCCAGCGCGCCCGCCCCCAGTACGCCCCTCGCCAAGAAACATCGACGATCGGTTCTGTCTGCCATCGCAGTCACCTCTCCTTTTCATTTCAAGTCGAACGGGGGCAATCGCCCGCCGCCGCGCTTCACCGTGGCGGTGAGCCCGGAGCTTTGTACGTTACTGTATTGGGCGGGCACGAGGTTGCTCACTTTCGGCTCGGGAGGGGGCTTTCCCTCGCGACTGGTATACTCTTTCGCCTCGTCGGGACCCATCATTTTCTCCTCGGAGACGAACTTCGTGACCGTGACCCGGTACTCGCCGATCAGCGCGCCGTTGCCCAGCCCGGCAGTCTTCATGTCGAATTTGCCAAAGCGGTCGGTGGCCCCAACCGCCGAGTTGCCTTCCTTGGTGACGGGATGGAAGGTCACCACGGCGCCGGCCAGCGCCTTGCCTTCCAGAGTCACCGTGCCCCTGACGCGAACCAAGTTGGGATTCCGGGAGGGCCCGAAGACCCATTTGTACAGGAGCCACAGGCACAACAACGCGACCAGCCCGTACGCCACCAGGAAAGGCGGGCTCATCCAGTCGATCTGGATAGGTTCGGGCGACTCTTCCGGTTCCGTCGGCGACTCGATCGGTTGCCGCGGCATCGGTTGACGCGGTTCAGCCATCCTGGATGCTCCTCGAAATCGCGTGGAATAGGGTTAATGGAGTACAAACTTCCGAAGTCTTCGAGACTTCGGAAGTTTGGGGATAAACCTTAATACGTCAGGCCTCCGGATGTTTCCCCGCCGCTCTTGGAGCCCAGCGCGCCCCACGCGCCGTACGGGCTGGGGCCGCCCGGCGGCCCTGGGGATCCGACCTGCCCGCGTTCGAACGTTTCCGACACAAGCTGCACCGACCCGCAGGACCGCAGCCCGTT
>CAYTJV010000639.1:0-4374 GCA_964438165.1 uncultured Planctomycetaceae bacterium
CAGCTTGCCCTACGACCACGGAAGGCAGTCAGGCCCTAACGATTATGTCGGTTGATCGGCGTGAACGGATTGATTCGATCGGTCCGAAGTGCCGAACCGGACAGAGCGATCCACCAGAATAAGCTGTTTAAGATCCACTATCTAGAAGTAGACAGAGTCGGTATCGAGGCTTTTCCGACGTGCGCGCCTTGTCGCCGCGGGTGCGGCGGGGTACCCTCGCTGGAATCCACGCGAATATGGTTGTTGATCCCGAACAGCACCGTCGCCCTGAGCAGCAGTCGGCACGCGGGCCGTTGCCCGATGCCGATTCGACGGCAACACCACGCCCCGTTGCCGTTCCGTTCGTTTCCAAGCCTCAGGGCGAGCCTGCACGGACCAAGGCGGTGCGCCGCAGGGAAGGTTCGGCCCGAGTAACATGGGCACGATGGGCGAATTGGGTCGTAGGGATCTCAGCCGGCGTGTTCTTGCTGATTGCCTTGGGCGGGTACCTCTACCATCGCGGACAACTGGCCGAGATCGCCGCCGAACATTTGCGTCTGATGGTCACCGGACCGGCGAGAATCTCGATCGGAGTTGCCCAGCGTTACACGGCGCGAGCCAGCACCGTGACCGGTGATCCCGTTCCGGCGCAGGTGGAATTCGCCTTGTACGGGCCGGACGGCCAACAGCTCATGGCCCACAAGGAGGCGGCCGACGAGCTGGGGATGGTACACGTCACCGTCGAGGCCGACTCACAATGGCCGCCTCAAGTTCGCATGGAGGTGGTGGGCAGTTACTCCGCCCGCACGGAGCGTGCGGAAACCCAGTTGGCGGTGGAGCCGACGGGTTACTTGACGGCACTTTGCCTCGACCAGCCCTGCTACCGGCCGGGCGAGACGCTCCGCTACCGTTCGCTGACGGTCTCTCGCTTCTCGCTTGCCGCGGACCGGCAGTTGCCGATCCGATTCGAGGTCCGTGCCCCCAATGGTTCATTGGTGGCCGATTCGGTCCGCGAAGGCATCACGGCCAAGAGTGTCGGGTGGGGTGAGTTCCCGATCCCGAAGGACTTGCCCGAAGGCAGGTATACCGTCCATGCGATCAGCCTCGACCACGAGTTCCCGTTAGTGCGGCGCCAGTTTGTAATTGCGGCCGATCATCCGCCCAGGCTGAAACTGGACGTCGAGTTTCGGGTGAGTTTTCGGCCCGAGGGTGGGGAACTCGTGGCGGGCATGGAGAACCGCGTGTCGTTTTCCGCCAGGAATGGGCCCGGCAAGCCGGTCACGGTCTCGGGAGCAATGGTAGACGGTCAGGACCGGGCCGTGGCGGCGGTCGAGACGACGCACGAGGGGATGGGCTCGCTGCAGTTCGAGCCCCAGGCCGCCCAGCAGTACCGGTTGGAAGTCGACCAGCCGTCGGCGGGTCAAGCGGAGATCAAGTTGCCGCCGGTGTCGGGGAATCACTCGGCCGTGCTCACGACCGGTCTGGGAGTGATTGAGCCGGGCGCGCCGCTGGAGTTCAACGTCCGCGCCACGGCGGCCGACTTGCCGCTGCTGGCGGTGGTCGCCTGCCGTGGGATTGAAGTCGGTCAGCAGGCGCTGGTCACATCGCTCGGCGCGAACACGGTGACGGTCCCTCTCCACGAAGATGCCGCCGGAGCGCTCCGTCTGACCCTCTACGAATACCGCTCCAACCCACCCAAGCTCCTTGCCGAACGGCTGATCTATCGTCGGCCGCGCAAGCGCTTTGAGGTGCAGGCGGCTCTTGAGGGGCGATCTCTCCGCCCGGGCCAGAGCATCGACCTGCCGCTCCGCGTAACCGACGAGCAGGGCCGGCCCGCGCTGGCCGACTTGAGCATTGCCGTGTTCGACGAAGCGCTATGCCCACAGGCCGCAATGCCGCCGGGTTCAGCCATGAGCCAGCTCCTGCTTCTCGGCGAGCTCGAAAGCCCGCAAACGATCGAAAACGTTGAATCCTACCTTTCCGCCGATAGCAAGATGCCGACCGCCTTGGACCTCCTCTTGGGCGCTTGTGCACGAAGGCAGGCTGTCGCGGCAGAAAGCTCAGCGGGAGCGTCGGCGCCGGCGGGCGGGTCCGCGGCGGCGGCCGAGGCCGGTTTGGGCTGCCCCCCTCCGATGATGTTCGACAACCTCCATCAACTCATCGAGCGTTACCAGGCAAGCTTGGTCTCGTATCGCGTCAATCGCACGAGGGTCTTGAACGCCCTGACCACGTTGAGTTTCTTCGGCGGCATCGGCCTCGTGGTCTTCGTGGCCATGCTCAGTCTGCTGAACATCCCTTGCGGCCTGCGGCTTTGGGGGCCCGCGCTGGGAGTGGCTGCGGCCTGTATTGTGATTGGGGCGGTCTTGATGGACCCCGAGCGACTCAAGCGGCACCCAGGGGGAGACGTCCCCTTCACCTCGTGCGAGGCGCCGCCGACGTCTCGGCCGAGCCCGCCCCGGGAAATCGCCGGCGCCGCGGCGAGACGGCAGAATCTAAGCACTTTCCCTGCCTCAGCGGATGACATCCGGAAAGAGCCGGGCAGCACGGCCGTTGACGGCAGAAGCCTCGGGAGTCTCGTCTGGCGTCCGCTGGTCAGTACCGACCAGCAGGGGCGGACCTCCGTGCGCGTGGAGCTTCCCGCTCGGCCTGCCTCTTGGCGGATCCTGCTCGACGCCTACTCCGAAAGCGGCAGGATCGGGGCCTCCAGCATTCCCATAAGCCGAATCGAGGGCCCCAGCGACCCGGCGTGCCCTGTGCGGCTCTCGGCAAAGCTCGGCCAAGCGAAGGCGAAAATCGGCCAGACAGTGTCCTTGGAAGTCCAGTTGGTCAACGCCACGGACCGCGGGCTGCCGATGACCGTGGCGATCGTCGGTCTGCCGGCGGGCATGGAAGTCCGCTTGGAGCGGCTCGAGGCCCTGCGGCGATCCGGGGAATTGGATGCGTACCAAGTCCGGGCTGGCGAGTTGGTGTGCACCTGGCGGTCGTTCGCGCCCAAGAGGACGGCAATCGTCCAACTCGATCTGGCCGCCGTGATCCCCGGCAAATTCACGGCCCCCGCGTCTCGGACCTATCTCAACGACGCGCCCGAGCGGAAACACTGGGTGGAACCACTCGCCATCGAGATCACCCGCGAGTAGATTTGGAGTGCGGCGACTTGTCGCCGCTTTTGCTTGGCGGCGAGAGTGGCCACCGCCCAGAAAAAAAGAAAGCGGCGACGAGTCGCCGCACTCCAAAGCGCGATTCCGTTCATCCTTCTCCCTTCTCCCCTCTCCCCTCTCCCTTCTCCCCTCTCTTCTCCCCCGGCGGTTTTTCCTTGACCAACTGGCTGATCTGCTTGAACTCGGGCGTGCCGGCCACGCGGCACCATTCGAACAGGGCCGCCTCGGTGGTGGTCACCGTGGCGCCGGCCGCATCCATGCGCAAGAGGGCCGTGCGGTAGTCGATTTCACGGCGCGAGCCGACGGCATCGGCGGCCACGTAGATCCGCCACCCGTTGCGCAGCAGGTCCCGGACCGTTTGCTGCCCGCAGACGTGGGCCTCGATCCCGCACACCAGGATCTTGTGTACGCCGCGGCCCTGCCACAGTTGGAAGATCTCAGGGCAGCCGCAACAACTGAAGGTGAGCTTCGCTGGGATCGGTCCGAGGCGCCCGGTCAGTTCCGGCACCGTGGGACCGAGGCCCTTGGGATACTGTTCCGTGGCCGCCAAGGGAATGCCCAGGATTTTGGCCGCGTCGATTAGCCGCCGCACGTTCCACACGACGTGCTGGCGATCGGCAATCGCGGAAATGACCTTCTCCTGGACATCGACCACCAGGAGGGCCGTGTCGCCGGGCGACATCAACTCGGGGCTTCTCAGAAGATCATCGGCTGCGCTCATCTTCAGTGCAACTCAAGACCATCATCCGACACTCTTCTGTCCACTATCTTTTTGTCACCCATTTTTTTGTCACGCCCCTCGACCGCTTCGCGGGATCGCGGCTTGCGTTTCCGGCGATTCGGGCTTCTCCGGCTTCTCGCCCTTGGCCGGCTCCGCCGGCTTGAATACCCGCCGGTCGTAGAGCTTCAGCGAGTGCAGTGCGTGCATCAAGCCGTCGATCTCGCGGGGCGAGGCGTAGGCCACATTGACCTGGGAATAGGAGCCTTCCAAGAGCGCGGTCACGAAGGCCACCGAAAGGATCACCTGGCGATCCTGCAAACGATCGGCAGGCAGCGACGCGACGAGCCACTCCAGGATCCGACCCGTGGCCCGCAGCGAGCCGGAGACGTCGCGGCTAACGCCTTTGGAGGCGAAGAAGCCGGGATTCCAGCTTCCATCGGAATTCTGGAGATTGAAGGCGAAGGTCTGATACTCGGCGAGGAACTTCTGGGCCCGCTCGTACTGACCCTCTACGGG
>CAYTJV010000640.1:0-4358 GCA_964438165.1 uncultured Planctomycetaceae bacterium
GCTGATTATGCTGGTGGTGCGGGCGTGGATGGAGTACCGGTCGATCCGCTCCGAAGGCCGCGAGTTCCCCTACCGCTGGCCGCTGTACTTCCTGACCGCCTCCAGCGTGTGGAACTTCCTCGGCGCCGGGGTGTTCGGGTTCATCATCAACCTGCCGATCATCAACTACTACGAGCACGCCACGTATCTGACCAGCAACCACGCGCACACCGCCCTGTTCGGCGTGTACGGGATGCTGGCGATCGCGCTGATCCTCTTCTCGTGGCGCGGCCTGGTGCAGAACAAGTACTGGAGCGACGGGATCCTCTCGGTCAGCTTCTGGGGCCTCAACGTGGGGCTCTTCCTGATGTTCCTTACCGGGCTGTTGCCGATTGGTATCCTGCAGGTATGGTCCAGCTACGACCAGGGCTTCTGGTACGCCCGCAGCGCGGCGTTCTACGAATCGCCGCTGGTGCAAACATTGGGGACCTGGCGGATCGTGCCCGACGCGATCGTCATCCTCGTCGGCGCATTCCCCCTCCTGTACTTCCTCCTGACCACGTACCCGAGGCTCCGTGACGTGGGCGAGTCGCCCCCAGCCGAAACCCTGAACTAGCGCGCCGAACATCTCCATAAACCCGCGACCGCCGGCTGCAATTGGGGCGCGCCCTTGCACACCAAGGGCGCGCCTCTGATCCTTCATCCCTCATCCCTCATCTCTCATCCTTCCTACAACGTGCCCTTGGTGCTTGGCACGTCGGGGATGCGGGGGTCGGGCTCGATGGCCATGCGCAGGGCCCGGGCGGCGGCCTTGAAGATCGCTTCGGCGATGTGATGGCTGTTCCGCCCGTAGTGTACCACGACGTGCAGGTTGCACAGCGCATTGGCGGCGAAGGCCTGCCAGAAATCGGCCACCAGCTCGGCGTCGAACTGGCCGATCTTGTCGGTGGGAAACTCGGCCTCGAAGACGAAGAAGGCCCGGCCGGCAAGATCGAGGGCCACGGTCGCCAGGGTTTCTTCCATGGGCAAGGTGAAATGGCCGTAGCGGCGGATGCCGGCCTTGTTGCCCAGCGCCTCGCGCATCGCCTGGCCCAGCACGATCCCCACGTCCTCCACCGTGTGGTGCTGATCGACCTCCAGGTCGCCGGCGGCGCTCACCGTGAGGTCCATGGCCGAGTGCTTGGCCAGGAGCACCAGCATGTGGTCCAGGAAGCCCACCCCGGTGGTCGACTTGCCCTGCCCAGCGCCGTCAAGCGACAGCTCCAGGTCGATCTCAGTTTCCGCGGTCTTGCGGTGAATGCGTGCCGTACGTGTCATAGGTGGTTACCAGAATTGAAATTGTCTCACGCAAAGGCGCAAAGACGCGAAGGAGAAGAAGGAGAGAGATTCACCACGGAGGCACGGAGAACACAGAGAGTTTTGTCTTCTCTGTGTTCTCCGTGCCTCCGTGGTGATTTCCCTTTGCTCCTCCTTTGCGTCTTTGCGCCTTTGCGTGAGCCTCTCCTCTTCAAACTAGCACCTGGAGGCGCTCCAGGCAGGCGTCGATCTCCTCGTCGGTGCCCACGCTGATCCGCAGCCCGTCGCCCCAGCCCGGATAGTTCATGTATCGGACCAGGATGCGGCTCCGTTTGAGCTCCTCGTAGAGCGGTCGTGCCGGATGTTCGGGATGTACGTTCCAGGTGAAGTTGGCCTGCGAATCGACCGTTACAAACCCTAGATTGCGCATCCCTTCGGCCAGTCGCCGGCGCGTGGCGAGAATCTTGCCCCGCGTCTGCTCCAGCCACGCCCGGTCGCCGATGGCGGCCGTGGCCACGGCGATCGAAAGGGCGTCGCAATTGTACGAGTCCTTGACTTTGACCATCTCGCGGATCAGTTGCGGCTGGGCCACCACGTAGCCGAAGCGCAGCCCGGCCAAGGCGTACGACTTGCTCAGTGATCGCGACACAAGGATCTTCTCACAGCGCGCCACCAGGTCCATGCAGTTCCGCTCGGCGAAATCGGCGTAGGCCTCGTCGATCAACAGCGGACAGGGCAATCGCTCGGCTAGCGCGAGGGCCGCTTCCGGCGGAATGACCGTGCCCGAGGGACTGTTCGGGTTGGGCAGGAAGACCAGCCGCAAGCCGTCGGCCGTGGCCGCAAACCGCGCTGAAAGCGACCAGTCGGACTCGAACAGCACCTCTTCGCTCCGCGCCCCCTGGATCTGGGCGAGCGTCTTATAGAGCACGTAGCTAGGATACGGCAGGCGCAGCAGTTGGCCCTGGCCCACGAAGGTCCGCGTGGCGATGGTGAGGATGTCGTCGCTGCCGTTGCCGCAGAGGATCCAGTCGGGCCCGACGCCGAGCAGTTCCGCCGCCCGGCGCCGAAACGCCCCAGCCATGGGATCGGGGTACTTCTGCAAGCCCCGCCGCAAGACCTCCTCGATCGCCGCGCGGACCGCCGGCGACGGAGGATACGGATTCTCGTTCGTGTTGAGCTTAATGAATCCGCTGTCTTGCGGCTGCTCGCCCGGCGTGTAGCCGGCGATCGCCTCAATTTCAGGCCGAACGTACTTCATGGGGGAGGGGTTAGGGGCAGGGGTTAGGGTTAGGGATGAAGAATGAGGGACAACACACGCGGAGACGCGGAAATTTTCTCCACCTCTCCACCTCTCCACCTCTCCGCGTCTCCGCGTGTGTTGTCCTTCATCCTTCATCTTTCATCCTTCATCCTCACTTCCACGCTCTCCCGGTGCGCCGTCAGTCCCTCTTCGGTGGCCAGCGCGCGGACGTCGGGGGCGAGTCGCTTGAGCCCTTCGCGGCTGAAACAGAGTACGCTGTGGGCGCGGAGAAAGTCGTTGGCCGAGAGGCCGCTGGCAAACCGGGCGGTGCCGCTGGTGGGCAGGACGTGGGACGGGCCGGCGGCATAGTCGCCCAGGGCCACCGGCGTGTAGTTGCCCAAGAAGATTGCGCCCGCGTGACGGATCTTCTCGGCCAACAGCTCCGCGTCTTCCGTGGCGATGTGAAGGTGCTCGGGCGCGATTTCGTCGGCCAGTCGGCATGCCTCGTCGGCGTCGCGGGCGAGGATCACGGCCCCGAAGTCCTCGAGGCTCTGCCGAGCCAGCGCGCCGCGCTCGACGCGATCCAACTGCCGGGCAAGCTCCGCCACCGCCGCATCCAGCACCGCTTCGTCCCAGCCGATCAGGATGCTCGCGCCCGGCGCGTGCTCGGCCTGGGCGATCAGGTCGTAGGCCGTGAACTCGGCCCGGGTGGAATGGTCGACGATCACCACCACTTCGCTCGGGCCGGCGATGGAGTCGATATCGACCTCCCCGTACACGTGCTGCTTGGCCAGGGCCACGAAGAGGTTCCCCGGCCCGACGATCTTGTCGACGCGCGGGACACACTCGACTCCGTACGCCAGGGCGGCGACGGCCTGGGCCCCGCCGAGCCGGTAGACTTCGGTGATTCCCAATTCATGACAAGTCGCCAACAAGACCGGGTTGTACGCCCCGAACTTGGTCGGCGGAGCGACCAAAGCCAACTGCTTGACCCCGGCGACCTGGGCCGGAACGGCGGTCATCAGCACGGTGGAGGGGTACGCTGCCGCGCCGCCCGGCACGCAAATCCCCACCCGATCCAGCGGCCGGTAACGCTCCAGCAAGTATCCGCCCGGGCGCTCCACGCGCACGTCGCGGTGCAAGATCGCCTCTTGAAACGTGCGGATCTGCTCGCGCACGCGGCGGACCGTATCCAAGAACTCGCGGTCGGCTTGGGCATGGGCCAGGGCCAGCTCCTCTTGTGGCACGCGCAAAGAGTCGGGCGTCAGTTGGGCCTTGTCGATCCGCCGCGAGTAGTCGAGCACTGCGACGAGGCCCTGCTCCTGGACGTCGCGGCAGATCCTCTGCACTACCGCGAGCGGCGTGAGCGGCTCGCCGAAAATCTCCACGGTGCGGCGGCGGCCCTCGTGGCTGACCACGTCGCCCCGCGGGCTCAACTGCCTGCGGAGCCGGACCATGGCCTTGCCGACGTCTTCCCGTCGACTGTCGATCCGGAGGATTTTCAACGGTGCTTGTTGAGTCATTGGATTCCTGGGCCGTGCGACAGCGAAGCCTCGTTCTCATGCCCCACTACGGGAGGGTGTCACGACGCTTAGGACGACCTGTCAGCGCCTTCTCAATCATCCTCCTCAGGACAGGCAGGACTCCTATTGTGTTCGCACACCAATTCGAGGGGAAGTCCTCCGAGGGTCTTTCCATTGGTGGATTGAGCGGCTAAGACTTAATGAGCAGATGGATTCTGCAAATCGCTTTCCGGGACGCCCCTTTTTTGGGGTTCCAGTGGGGGGTATATGACCGGCCCAATCGCTCCTTTTCTCCGTCGCATCATTTTGCGAAACTACAA
>CAYTJV010000641.1:0-4338 GCA_964438165.1 uncultured Planctomycetaceae bacterium
CATCGCAATAAGTTCCAGGGTGATTGGAACTATGAAATCCATCCTCAGAACACACGGGTCACAGAAACTGAATGTCGCTTGATTATACTCCTGTTCCAAAAAGTGAACATACCAGCCTGCCATTTCGGACATTTATTGTTTGACGGCCGCATAGTGCACCGCGCTATCGGAAAGGCGCAACGGCTTGAGGATGCTTCGTTTGCTCGGCCGGTGGCCTTTGGCTTTCGCCATTCGGTGGAGTCGGCGGATCGCCTCGGTTTCGTAGCAGTCGGACCGCTTGCGCCGGGCAAGCGGAAACCGGGTTCTCAAATAGTCGAGTTCCGCCAGCAAACCCGAGCACTTGTGGAGCGTCGCCCAGTCAATCTCGCCCACGCTGGCGAGTTCCGTCTTGGTGGGCACGCTGTCTCTCTCTTTGGCCACGCGCCGCGCGTAGCCAATCAGCTTGCGCTCGGCAGCTTCTCGGTTTTTCGGGCCTGGTACCTTCTTTTCTGGCGGCCCTTCTCCAGGGCGGCAATTTGCGCAGGCGTCAGCCTTGGCAGGTTCCCATTTCGCTGAGAGCGGCGTTGACGCGACATGGCCCGCACCTCCTTGGGCGACCTCATTTCTGGAGAAATAGGGGCGGGGGCGGGCTCCTGAGGTGGGGAGGCTTCGGCCCGTCGGCCTAGCCCCCGCCGCGTTTGAATTGTCACTCTAACGGATCTTCTTGGCAATCTCCACAATCGGCCCGGGCTCGTTTGCATGCGCCGCCAGCACGGCTACTCGCCTTTGCGGGGCCTGCGGGGCTTGCGTTGGAGAGGGGCGTCGGCGCCGGCGGGGCGGGCCCGGGTTTCGCCGGCTTGGGCCTCGGCTGCTTGGAGCGCCCGGTCGAGTTGCTCGACGGTGCGGATGCTCGGGCTGTGCTTGCCTTGCTCCAAGCGGTTGAGAGTCTCGACGCGGATGCCCGCGCGGCGGGCCAGCTCGGCTTGCGAGAGCCCCAAGGCCCGCCGGTGCTGGACGATATCGCGGGCCACCATGGCCCGCAGCGTGGCCGCGGCCGGATAGTTGCCCTGGGCGTCCGGCGGGGGAAGCTGCGGCCCACTCTCGCCCGAGTCGGCCTGGAGCCGGCGATATTCGCTCTCGGGCAAGAGCACGAAGCGCTGGCCGGCCACCGTCAACGTTTGCACCGCGCTACTTGGAAACGACACGTTCTCACTCATAAAACCCATCCCGATGACCGATCTTCTCGACTTGGACCGTTTCTCCCTCGACGCGGAACTGAACGCGGTAGTCGCCCGTGCGCAAGCGGTACCAGCCGGCCAGGTTGCCGGTGAGCGGTTTGGCCCCGCTCACCTCGGGCCACTTCTCGAGCCGTTCCACCAGCTTCAGGACGCGGAGCCGAACAACTCGCGGCAACGCCGCGGCCTGGTCCCTCGCCTCGGAAGTGAGGAGTACCACTGCCATACCAGCCACTTTGACGCGCATTGATAAGTAATGTCAATGGGGCGTCGGGATTCCGGGGGGCGGGGGGGCAAAACCGGCCAAAATGCCGAGCGTGGGTCTGGTAAACTGAAGGCATGGGGAACGCATCCACAGTGAATCGCGAGTAACCTGGCCCCGCGCCGCCGTCTGCCGGCATTTCTCGCCGGCGTGCGTTCCCCGACGAAGCGCCGGCCGGGGCCTTTGATGGAATTGCGCAGAGCATTGACAAAAAGATGGGTGACAGAAAGATCATCGCCCATCTTTTTGTCACCCATTTTTCTGTCAACTTCCCGTCAACGCGATTGTTACGCGGAGAGAACCATGGCAAAGCGAATCCAAGAGCCCTCCGGCGACGTGCCCGTTTTCCCCAGCGAGTCCCCGGCAACGGACCTCGACCGCTGGCGGCAACTGAAGGAGATCCTCACCGCACCGACCGTGGACCAGGGGGCGGCGCGGCAAGTGGTAGCCGCCCTGGGGCTTCACCCCGGACTGGTGGAGCTTTTCACGGCCGCCCTGGCCGATGCCGCCGAGATCGAGCGGGACATCGCGGCTGCCGGCGATAACGCCGAGGAGCGGCTGCAAGAAGTCCGGCGACAATTGGAGTACCTCCGCCGCGCCCGACCGACCGACCTGGAGCAAGCCGAACAGTTCGGGCGCAAGATATCGGAGTGCGAACGGGACGAAGCGTCGCTGACGAACGCGGTCGCCGTCGGGCACCAGGCCAGGCTGGAGCTGCGCTCCCTCAACAGCCTCTTCCCGGAGCTGTTGCTCGGGGTGGCCGGGCCGGCGGGCCAAGTCTCCGTTAGTTACCGTCGCGTGCATTCGTGGTTCGTCCAGAACAGACTGGAGGAATGGGACCGCGACGGCTGGCGCAAGTTCGGCTTCGTCCAAGAGCGTCGGCCACGCCAACGGCTGCGATCCGCGCTGCCGGTGAGGAGCCCGCGCGGTGTTTGAACTTTTTGAACAAAGCCGAGACACGCTGCGTCTTGCCGTCCGCGCCGCCACCTTGAACCCGGCGAGCCGTTCCGTGGAGGCTGCAACGAAATCGACACCACGCAAGGTTGGGCGCGGATCGTCCCCTGCGGCTCGTTCCGAGAGTTTGACGCCTACGTATTCGAGGTCGTGGGCCGGATGCGGCTCCTGCCGCGCGGCGCCCGGGCAGAGGAAGCGGACCTCGGGTTTCTGTCCAACTCCGTGCGAGCAGCCCGGTTCGCCGTTGCCAAAACGCTCGATGAGCAGGACATGCGTGATGGCGCCGAGATCGGTTTGACGCTGGCGATCTTTGACGAGCTGGGCCGGTCCGCTGCGTCGCTGCGCCCGGACCTGGTGTACTCGACCTTGCTCGACGGCAACACGCTGGCCGGCGACGGGGTGGCCTTGTTCCACGCCGACCACGGCAACCTGGCCACCGGCGGCGGTTCGGCGCTCGCCTCCGACACGCTCGATACGGCCATGGCGGCGGTTGAGGCGCAGACGCTCGCAGACGATCAAGGCGACGCGCTGCCCGCCGGCGTGCCGGCGCGATACTTGCTCGTTCCCCCGGCCCTCCATGGCAACGCCCGCCGGCTCGTTCGCAACATGGCCCTGGGCGACGGCGCCGACTTGATCGTCCGATCCGAACCCCGCGTATCGGTCGGGGTGGTCGATCCCGTTACCGATGAGCTCGTTGCCGGATCCGCTACCGCATGGTACGTCGCCGGTCCGGAGGAGGTGAGGCCGTGCATTTTGCTTGCCGCCCTGGACTGCAAGACGGAGCCCACCATCCGGACTTCAGAACTGAGCCAAGGCCGATGGGGCGCGCAATTCGACGTGCATCTGGATTTGGGCTGCGTGGCCCTGGACTGGCGACCGCTGTACAAAGCGGCCGGTGCGTAACGCACGATCGTTTCCCCGCCGCTGCGCTTGCGACGTTTTCTCCCGGCGTGGCGCGGCGGCGCGGCTTGAACAGCGTCGGGCGTCGGCGGTTTGTCGTTCATGCCGGCGCCCGGCCGGGGATGCCGAGCTCCGAACCCGGCAACCACCTGGACACGCAGCGGGCCATCGACCTGGCGTACCAGCACCTCGGCCACGACGACGAGGAGACGGTCTTCGCCGTGCTGGAAACCACCTTGCATCGCGCCAAGGAACTGGTCGAGGAACATCGGGAGTTGATCGTCGAACTGGCCGGCTTGCCGTCAAAGGCAAAGCGGCTGCCCGGCCCGAACGTTCACCGGTTTTTGCGCGGCATGGACCGTTTGCGTGGTCGATGAAAACAACGCCAGCCTGGCCGCGGCCCGCCCGTCCGACGCCCTGCCGGGCTTTGCGAGTCACCCGGCGGGGCGTTTTCATGTGCCGTTGACGGGCTTGAAGGGTGCCGAAGTGCTCTGCCTGGGGGCTGTGGCTACCGACGGCGCATGAAAAACCCGCGCCGGGTGACGCGGGCTTGGTCTTTGACAATCATGAATTTCTGTGGAATTGCACCTGTAGCCGGGGTGCCGGTCACTTGGGATGCCCCGTTCGGATTCCTAGGATGCTACCGTAGAGGCATGGCGAGAGAAGAGGCGGTGCGGCGTGGCGGAACATGACCTCTTGCTCGACGGCCGCCCCGAGCTTCTCTACAAAGAACCGGGGCGGCTATTTTCTTTCTTGGCGAGCGCCTCGTGGTCGACGTCCTCGCCCCCGAGCCGGTCGAGCCGTTCGAGCACCTCGTGGCCGTGGCCGCGGGAGGCGACGGTTCTGCTTTTCTTCCGCACCTAGCACCCGCCGAGCACCGAGCCGCAAACCGATCTTCCGCCAAAAAAGAAGCCTTGCGTAACTCATGGCTACGCAAGGCTTTATATACTCGGGGGCCGCGGATTCGAACCCGCGATCCTCCGAACCCCATTCAGGCCGAGCCACCCC
>CAYTJV010000642.1:0-4327 GCA_964438165.1 uncultured Planctomycetaceae bacterium
GGCGTCACGGCGGTTTCCGTAGAAAGCTCGGTCACGCCCAGCGGTCCGCAAGCGCGGAGCAACTCCAGCACGTCGGTATCCGTGGAGGGGGACGTAATGGTGCTCATGGCAAAACCTCTTGAAAACGGCATCCAATACCAGATCCTATCGGTTAAACGCATTTTTGACAAGTGAAAATAACAAAAATACCCGCGAGGGACACGTCGCCGATGCCCCGCGGGGTGGATGCGGGAGATGAGGAGGGGGAGAGAGGGAGACCGGCATGGAAACGTTACCCCCCTCCGGGCATGGCATATCCCATCTCACTTCTTCGTTTCTCGTTTCCCTCTCTCCCCCTCTTCGCCCTCGCCCTTGCGTCCGCGCAGGGAGGGCGTATCCTAACGGCTCTGGTCTGGTGAGATGGATGGAGGATCCTCGGCATGGCCAAGCAGTTTCACGTGGTGGTGACCGACTTCATTCGCGACGAATTGGAGCCGGAGCGGCGGATCCTGGGCGACCTTGCCGAGGTATCGGCGTTTGGGGCGAAGGTCGAAGATGAGCTGACGGGCCGGATCGAGGACGTCGATGCGATCATCCTCTTCCACGAATTGCTCCTTACGCGGCGCACCCTTGAGCGATTACGGCGGTGCAAGCTGATTGTTCGCGGCGGGGTGGGCATCGACAACGTGGATCACGCCTTCGCCCGAACCGTGGGGATCCCGGTAGGCAATGTGCCCGACTATGGCTCCGAAGAAGTGGCCGACACCGCCCTGGCCATGGCCCTGTCGCTGGCGCGGGGCGTGCATTATATGAATTCGCGGCTCAGGGCGGCGGAGGGCCCCTGGGCGTACTTGCAGGTCGTGCCGCTGGCGCGGCTCCGCGGCAGCGTGTTCGGCGTGGTAGGGTTGGGCCGCATTGGAACCGCGGCGGCCCTGCGGGCCAAGGCCCTTGGCATGGACGTGATCTTCTACGATCCCTACAAGTCCGACGGCTACGACAAGGCCCTCGGCATCCGCCGCGTGGAAACGCTCGAAGAACTGCTGGCCCGGTCGCTGGTGGTGAGCATCCATTGCCCGCTCAGCGACGAGACGCGGCACATGATCGACGCCGAGGCCATCGCCCGAATGACCAAAGGCTCGTACCTGGTCAATACCGCGCGGGGCGCAGTTGTGGCTACGCAGGCCGTGCCAGCGGCGATCGCGTCAGGCCACCTGGCGGGCGCGGGCATCGACGTATACGAGAACGAGCCGCCGACGCCGGAGGATCCGCTCTTGGCCGCGTGGCGCGATCCTCAGCATCCCGCCCATCATCGCCTGATCCTCAATCCGCACGCCGCGTTCTACAGCGAGTCGGGCCTGTTGGACATGCGATTGAAAGCGGCCGAAGCGTGCCGCCGGGCCATGCTGGGACTGCCGCTGCGGAACATCGTGAATTAGGCAACTTCGGTCTGTTCATCCGCGCTGGCGACGGGGGATGCCCACGCCAAACCAGTCTCGGTCTTGACGCGATGCCCAAAATCGCCCAATAGCCCGCCGATCACGTCCCAGCGATCGACGCGGCGGAGCTCGATGTCGCCCTGGCGGTTGACCCGTACAATGCTCTCGTCGGTTACACCGATCTCGACCAGCTCCTCCGGGCGCGGGCCGCTTTCGTCGATCACGCGGAGCAACGTCCTGCCGGTCATCTCGATGAAGTGCATGGCAATCCTCAAAGGGGTCAACCACCATGGTAAACCCCATCGGCCCGGCCGTCAATCGGCTGCCGCGGTGCGGACCGCTTCGGCCAGCGCGAGTAGAGTGTCCACGTCGAGCTCTTCGGCCCGTTGCTCGCCTCGCAGCCCGGTCGCGGCCAGCAGGCGGTCGACGCCGGCTTTGTCCAGGGCGGCGCGACCAGCGGTCGCGGCTTTATGAGCGGCGGTTGCGGCTTGATGTTTGGCGGCGCTGAACACTTGGGAGCGGAGGAACTTGCGGCGGTGCAAGAAGAGCCCGCGGATGAAGTCGTGGAAGAACGCCCTGTCGGGGATGCGGGCGCGAAGGGCATCGTCGAGCACGATCTGGAGGATCGCCGAGTTGACCTTGGGCCGCGGCCAGAACACCGAGGGGGGCATCACCCGCACCACCCGTACTTGGCACTGGCTCTGCACCCAGACGCTCAGCGCGCTGTAATCCTTGGTGGTGGGCCGGGCCGCCATGCGGTCGGCCAGCTCCTTTTGGATCGTTATCGTCATGGAGCGCGGCGGCACGTCGAGCGCCAACAGGTTGCTCACGATCGGCGTGGCCACGTTGTAGGGGAGATTGGCGACTAGTTTGAACTGCCGACCGGGATCGACGGCCAGCTCCTCTTGGATGGCTTGGAGCACCTCCGGATGGAAGCGGTGCTTGCCGGCCAGGGCGTCGAGCTTGAGCATCCGCACGTTGGGGAGCCGGTGGAGCTCTTCGGCAGCCAACTGGAACAACTGGGGATCGACTTCCACGGTCACCACGGCCGCGACCTGGGGCGCCATGAGCGACGTGAGCGAGCCCGTGCCCGTGCCCACCTCCAACACCACGTCGCTCACGCAAAGCTCGGCGGTCTGGGCTAGGAGGCGCACAAGGTTCAAATCGACGAGGAAATTCTGGCCCAACTGCGTGCGCGGCCGGATCCCCGCTTCCTTGAAGCGCCGCATGAGGAACGAGAACGTCTGCCTGCGCGAAGACTGGGACTCCATGATGCCTACTGCTTTCTTTGGAGAGCCTCACGCAAAGGCGCCAAGACGCAAAGAAGATAAGAGAGAAGTCCACCACGGAGGCACGGAGAACACGGAGAATAATTCTTCGTCTCCGTGTCCTCCGTGCCTCCGTAGTGAACCTCCTTCCTTCTTCTCCTTTGCGTCTTTGCGCCTTTGCGTGAGATTCATTCTCTATCTGCCAAACGGAACCGCACTTCGCCGCCGACGATCACGGTGGTCGCTCGGCCCTTCAGTTCCATGTCGCCGAACGGGGTGTTGCGGCTCTTGGAGCGGAACTTGGTCGGGTCCACGCGCCAGCGGAGATCGGGATCGATGATCGTGATGTCGGCGTCGGCGCCGACGGCCAGCGTGCCCTTGGGGATGCCGAGGATCCGCGCCGGGTTGACCGTCATCTTGGCCAGGGCGGACGGCCAATCCAGGCAGCCCGGCTCGATGAGCTTCGTGGCCACCAGCCCCAGCGCGGTCTCCAACCCGACCACGCCGAAGGGGGCCCGGTCGAGCTCCTGCATCTTCTTTTCCTGGGCATGGGGAGCGTGGTCGGTGGCAATCACGTCGATTGCGCCGTCGGCCAGGCCGGCGATGATCGTCTCCACGTGGTCGCGACTCCGCAGTGGAGGATTCATCTTGAAATTCGCGTCGAACGAGCGCAGGGACTCGTCGGTGAGCGTGAAGTGATGCGGGGTGGCCTCGGCCGTCACGCGCACGCCCCGTCGCTTGGCGCGGCGGAGAATCTCCACCGAGCCCGACGTGGAGACGTGCATCACGTGGAGCCGCCCGCCGGTCGCCTCGGCCAGCGCGATGTCGCGGCTGATCATCACGTCCTCGGCGGCGGCCGGCATGCCGGGTAGCCCCAGGATCAGCGACACGAGCCCCTCGTGCATTACGCCTCGCTGGGTCAATTCGAGGATCTCCGCGTGGCTGAGGATCGGCTTGTCGAACATCAGGCAGTATTCGAACGCGCGGCGCATCAGTTCGGGATCGAAGACGGGAGAACCATCGTCGGTGAAGGCCACCGCCCCGGCGGCGACCAGTTGCCCGATCTCGGCCAGTTCCTTTCCCTCGCGGTTGCGGCTCACGCAGCCGATGACGACCACGTGGCAGTTGTTGGCCCGGGCCGCTTGGTGGAGCACGAATTCAACCGCCCCCTGGCTGTCGATGGGCGGATCGGTGTTCGGGATGCAGGCAATCGTCGTGAATCCGCCGGCCAGCGCGGCGGCCGTGCCGGTCTCGATAGTCTCGTCCTCTTCGCGGCCCGGCTGACGCAGATGGACGTGCATGTCGATCAGTCCGGGCGAAACGATCTTGCCGGAGGCATCGAGAATCGTCTCGTCTCCCTGGGGCGCCGCATCGTACGCGGCGATGCGGCCGTTGTCGACCAGAACACTGGTCACGCGATCCATCGCTTGGCTAGGATCGATGACGCGGCCGTTTTGGATCAAGAGCTTGACCATGGCAAGGGAATTTCAAATTGCAGATATTAGATTACCCCTCGTTCCCACGCTCTGCGTGGGAACGTCCGCCGGGGACGCTCTGCGCCCCGTCGCACTCGCGCCGCAGAGCGGCTAGGCCGTGCGTTCCCACGCAGAGCGCTCAGTATTACCCACATTTCGACATACTTGC
>CAYTJV010000643.1:0-4317 GCA_964438165.1 uncultured Planctomycetaceae bacterium
GGCGAGGTCCCCTTCGTGCCGGCGGTCTCCGACCGCATCCTCGTGCCGGCGTCGAGCTTGGGGATCGAGATCCATCCGCGCGGCCGGGCGTACGTGATGCCGGTCATCGGGGGGTTCGTCGGCGGCGACACGGTCTCGGGGATCCTGGCCACGGGGCTCACCGATCTGCCAGGGCCCTCCCTGCTGGTCGACATCGGCACGAACGGCGAGATCGTGCTTTGGGCCCACGGCAAGCTGACCGCGGCCTCGACGGCGGCCGGGCCGGCGTTCGAGGGGGCGCGGATCCAGCACGGCATGAGGGCCAGCGCGGGCGCCATTGAAAAAGTGCTGATCGACGGGCACCTGCGGATCAACGTCATCGGCGGCGTGCGGCCCGTCGGCCTGTGCGGCTCCGCCCTGATCGACGCCGCCGCCGAGCTCTTGCGCCACGGCGTGCTGGCTTCCGACGGACGGCTGCCGAGCGCCGACAAGTTGGCCGAGCACGTGCTGCCCGATCTGCGCTGCCGAGTCATAGCCGACAACGGCAAGACGGCCTTCGTGCTCGTTTTCGCCGACGAATCGGGCACCGGCCGACCGGTGCTGCTCACCCAGCGAGATTTCCGCGAGTTGCAATTGGCCTCCGGGGCCATCCGGGCCGGAATCGCCACCTTGCTGCGCCGTGAGGGACTCAGGCCTACGGACCTCGAAAACGTGCTCGTGGCCGGCGGCTTTGGGAACTTTATTCGCCGCAAGAATGCCCAGCGAATCGGACTGTTGCCCCACGAAATCCCGCGGCAGCGGATTCGCTACCAGGGCAACACCTCGCTGGCCGGGGCGCGGCTGGCGGCCGTTTCGCATACGGCCCGACAAACGGCCGAGCGACTCGCCCGCGAGACCGAACACGTCGATCTTTCGAGCGACCCGGACTTCCGCTGGTCGTTCGCCGAATCGATGATCTTCCCGGCGGAAGCATGATTCCAAAGCGTCAAGTTCACCACGGAGGCACGGAGGGCGTTGGAAAGTGGGGTGGGATACGCGGAGAAAGTAGCACGATGTACGACAACACGGCGCGACGCTATACCATGCGCGGTTTGTTATGGCACAATCTAACTCGTAGCTGAATTCGCCAGAATTCAGGCTTTTCGGCGGGCCGCCCGAAGTCTGGCGACTTCGGCTACCGGCCACGGACAACCGCGGACGGTATAAAGTTGTGTCCCAGCAGGGAGAACATCGGAAATGGGTACGAAGATCAGGCTCCTCGCGCTGACCACGGCTATCTGCGCCTGCGTCCTGGATGCCTCGGCCCGAGCGGACGCACTGGCCCAACTCGCGCGGCAGAGGCTTGAGGCCGTGCATGAAGCGACGGCGCTGCTGAAGTCGCAGCGACAGGAACCGCGTCGCTCCGGGCCGCTGCGCGAGTATCGGGCGGCCATCCACCTCCACTCCGCACTGTCGCACGACAGCCGGGGCACCCTCGAGGAAATCGTGGCCGCGGCCAAGGCGACGGGGACTCGCGTGCTCATGTTCACCGAGCACCCGTCCAACCGATACGACGCCTGCGAGGACGGCCATCGGGGAGTCCAAGACGGCGTCCTCATCATTCCAGGGGCCGAGACGAAGGGGTTCATCGTGTTCCCCACTCAGGGCCTCCGAGGTCTCGACGCAAGCTCGCCGCAAGAGTATGCGGACCGGATTCGGGAGAAGGGCGGGCTCGTGTTCCTTTCGCACGTCGAGGAACGGATGGACTGGGAGATCCGAGGGCTCACGGGCGCCGAAATCTACAACACCCACGCCGATTTCAAGGACGAAAAGAAGTTGATTGCGGCTTTGCGCAATCCCCTTTGGACGATCACGTCGATCGAGCTTTTTCGCAAGTATCCCCAGGAGGCGTTCTCGTCGGTGCAGGATTACCCGGCCGACTACCTGCGGCGCTGGGATCAACTCTGTGCCGGCGCCCCGCACACGGGCGTGGCGGCAAACGACAGCCATCAGAACGTGGGGCTGGCGATCCGGCTGGCCGAAGACGAAAAGATCCGCTTCGAGGACGCCCTGGGCAAGAAGCTGTTCGAGGCGAATCTCGGCATGCTGCCCCTTCTCCAGTCGCTCCGCAAGGACAAGAAGGCAGGCGACGTCCTGCTGCGTTTCCAGCTCGACCCGTACGAGAACAGCCTCTGCCACGTGGGCACGCACCTCTTGATGGCGGAACTAAACGAGAAGGCCGTCTGGGAGGCGTTGCGGGCCGGCCGGGCGTTCGTCGCCTTCGACTGGATCGCGGATGCCACGGGCTTCGACTTCGCCGCCGTGGGGCCGTCGCGCCGCTGGGAGATGGGCAGCCAGTTGGCCTGCGAGGCCGGCCTCAAGCTGCACGCCCAAGCCGCGCTCCCGGTGCACTGGAAGCTGCTTCGCAACGGGAAGCTCATGCAGCAGTGCGAGGGCCGCGCGCTCGACGTGCCCGTAACCGAACCGGGCAACTACCGCGTGGAGGCGTGGCTGAAGGTCGCCGGAGAAGAGCTGATTTGGATCCTCTCCAATCCGCTCTACATCCGACCGGCCTCGGGATCGGCCGATCCTAAAGGCGGATCAATAAGGGTGGGAGTTCAAGGTCTTTCCGTGAGTTGTCGGTCTTAGGATACGCGGACTGCGCGTGGTCAGTCGAAAACGTTAGCTTGCGAGTGAATCCATGGCTCCCCAGTTCATCTTTGAAATGCGCAACGTCAGCAAGGCCTATGGAGAGAAGGTTGTGCTCCGCGATATCAGTTTGTCGTTCTATTATGGCGCGAAAATCGGCGTGGTGGGCGAGAACGGGTCGGGGAAGTCGACGCTCTTGCGCATCATGGCCGGGCTCGATAAGGAGATCGACGGCACCGCCACGCTGGCCAAGGGGATGCGCGTCCGATACGTGGCCCAGGAGCCGGAGCTGGATCTCGACAAGACCGTGCGCGAGAACCTCCGCACGGCGGTCCAGCCGATTCAGGATCTCGTGGACCGCTTCGACGAGGTCTCGGTTCGCATGGCCGATCCCCAGCCGGGCGACGACCTCGATAAGCTCATGGACGAGATGGCCCAGCTTCAGGAGAAGATCGACGCCACCAGCGGCTGGGAAATCGACCGGCTGATGGATATCGCCTCCGACGCCCTGGTGCTCCCGCCCGATGACGCCCCCGTGCGCCAGCTTTCCGGCGGCGAGCGGCGCCGCGTGGCCCTGTGCATGGCCCTGCTGGAGAAGCCGGATCTACTGCTGCTCGACGAGCCGACCAACCACCTCGACGCCGAGACGATCCAATGGGTGGAGCAGGCCCTGCGCGAGTACCCGGGCACGGTGATCATCGTGACCCACGATCGCTACTTCCTGGACAACATCACGAAGTGGATCCTGGAGCTGGAAAACGGCCGCGGGCTGCCCTTCGAGGGCAATTATTCGTCGTGGCTGGAGCAGAAGTCCGAGTTGCTGCGAATCATCGAGAAAAAGGAAACGCAGCGACAGAAGACCCTCCAGCGGGAGCTGGAGTGGATCCGCAAATCTCACCAGGGACGCCTGCAGAAGAACGACGCACGCATCAAGGCCTACGAGCAACTGGCCGCCCAGGAAATCGACTCCAAGAGCGAGGCGATCATCCAGATCGCCCCCGGCCCGCGGTTGGGAGAAAAGGTGCTCACTGTCAAAGACGTGGGAAAGAGCTACGTTATCGACGGCCAGCCGGCAAGGATTCTCGACGGCTGCGCGTTCAACGTGCCGCGGGGCGCCATCGTGGGTGTGATCGGCCCCAACGGCACCGGCAAGACGACGCTGCTGCGCATGATCATCGGCCAGGAGACGCCCGACTCCGGCACGATCGAGCTAGGCCCGAGCGTGGTGCTTTCCTACGTCCATCAGCACCGCGACGCACTGGACAACGACAAAACGACTTTCGAGGAGATCACCGACGGGCAGGATACGCTGAAGTTCGGCAACACCACCGTGAACTCCCGGCTCTACGTGTCGCGGTTCAACTTCCGCGGCCCGCAGCAGCAGAAGAAGGTCGGCGAGTGCTCCGGCGGCGAGCGGAACCGCATCCATCTGGCCAAGATGCTCCGCCGCGGCGGCAACCTTTTGCTGTTAGATGAGCCGACGAACGACCTGGACGTCAATACGCTGCGGGTCCTGGAGCAGGCCATGATCGACTTTCCCGGCTGTGCCCTGGTCATCAGCCACGACCGCTTCTTCTTGGACCGCATCGCCACGCACCTGTTGGTCATGGAGGGCAACGGCAAGACGCAGTGGTTTGAGGGCAATTTTTCTTCCTACGAGGCGGCCGCCCCGGCAGAGGACCCCGACCCGCTAGCCCACCGCCGCCGCAT
>CAYTJV010000644.1:0-4310 GCA_964438165.1 uncultured Planctomycetaceae bacterium
TTCGGACAACCCTCTTTCATGAAGCCGCCAAAAACTTAACCCGACAGCCCGCTTGGCGGCGGGGCAGGGCGATTGCGTCACAATGACACCGATGGCGGAGGATGGGCAAGCGACTTCTGATGTTGATTCGGAGCCTGGAAATCGAGTATGGAAACGACCGTCTCAGCCCGAGCGGCAGATTTGTTCGGCTATGTCAAGATGAACTGGGCTGTTTCTGGATCAACGCAAACCCCCGCATCACATGCAACATGGTGCAATCGCCCTGGGCGGCGGGGTGAGGGAAAAACATAGAAGGTATGGCCGCCGTAGTTGCCAAACCTACTTCCACCGGCACGGGGCCGGCGGGGAAAAGGGAAAACACTTATCAGGTTCCGGGACCGAAGGACGGGTAATCATGGCGGCAAGGAAAGCGATTCGCGAATGCGGCAAGTCGGCCTATCAGATCGCCAAGGAAGCCGACGTGTCGCCGATCGTCATTTCGCGGTTCCTTTCCGGCGAGCGCGATATCCGCGCCTAGCCACGGCCGACAAGGCGGCGGGTGAGGGGAAAACATAGAAGGTATGGCCACGGGTAGTTGCCAAACCTACTTCCACCGGCACGGGGCCGGCGGGGAAAAAGAGGAAACCATCGATGCCCTCGGCGTAGTTGCCAAACCTGCATCCACCTGCACGGGGTCGATGGGGAAAGGGAATCCGCAAGAAGGTCAGGAAACAGGCGATGACGGCGGCATCCGTGAATATCACTCTCGGCACGGCCGGTCACATCGACCATGGCAAGACGGCCCTCGTGAAATGCCTTACCGGCTGCGAGACTGATCGGCTCAAAGAGGAGAAAGAGCGGGGGATGTCGATCGATCTCGGCTACGCCCCGTGCTACCTCGGCGATTTGCAGGTGGGAATCGTCGACGTGCCGGGGCACGAGCATTTTGTGAAGACGATGGTCGCCGGGGCCACGGGCATGGACGGCGTGATCCTGGTGGTGGCGGCCGACGACGGGGTCATGCCGCAGACCCGCGAGCACCTCGATATCCTCACGCTCCTGGGCATTCGTCACGGGCTGGTGGCGCTGACGAAGATCGACCGCGTGGCGCCCGACCACCTGGAGCTGGCCCGGTCCGACCTGGAGGATTTGTTGCGCGGGACTTTTCTGGACGGGGCCCCGATCTTGCCGGTTTCCAATGTCACGGGCGAGGGATACGACCAGTTCGTCGAGACGCTCTACGCCCTGGTCCAGAAGATCCAGCCGCGGCGGGTCGACGGCGTGTTTCGCATCCCGGTCGATCGGGCGTTTTCCGCCCAGGGGTATGGAACGATCGTGGCCGGCATCCCGGTGTGCGGATCGGCCCGGGTGGGCGACGAAGTCGTCGTGCTGCCGCACAACCTCTCCGGGCGGGTCAAGCGGATCGAGGTCTACGGGCGCACCAGCGACACGGTGCTGGCCGGCCAGTGCGCGGCGGTCAACGTCGGCCACTGGGACTCCCAGACAATCGGCCGCGGCGATACGGTCACGCTCCCCGGTTACTTCAGCCCGGAAACGTACTATATCTGCAAAGTCCACCTGCTGCCGCGCGAGAAGCTGCACCTGAAACACGGCTCCGAGCTGAAGTTCCATACGGGCACGTCCGAGGTCAACGCGACTGTCTACGCCTTGGAGGAGCGCGATCTGCACGGCGGCGGGGAATATCTGATCCAGGTGAAGACGAACACGCCGATTGTGGCCGGTCCCGGCGACCATTTTATTCTCCGCACGTTTTCGCCCGTCCAGACCGTCGGCGGAGGCACGATCGTCGAGGCGGCGCCGCGACGGCTCAAGCGCAACCGGCCGGCGGTGTTAGACGACCTCCGCGAACGCGCCGACGCGGCACTCGATGATGCTCGCTTCGTAGAGTACTGCGTGCGCAGGCCGGAGCGGCTTACGGCCGGAGAGGACGAGCTTGCCGCGCGGGCCAAAGTACACCGCAGCCGGCTCCAGAGCATCCTCGCGGATCTGGCCCGGCAGCGCAAGGTCCTGGGCCTAGGCGCCGGACGGTATGTGCATCGCGACACGGCCGCCGAGGCATGCGGGCGCGTGCTCCAGATCGTTGGCGACTTCCACCGTCAGTCGCCGGAGAGTCCGGGCCTCGCGTTCGAGCAGCTCAAGCAAGAGACCCAATGGGACAAAGATGTCTTGGACGGCATAGTCGTCCTGCTCAAGAGCGACGGCCGCCTGGTGGAGCAGAATCAGCGGCTCGCGCTGGCCGGACATCGCCCCACGCTTCAGGACCAGGACGCCAAGCACGTGGAGACGGTCGAGGCCCTCTTCCGCCAGCAGACGTTCTCCCCGCCCACCAGCGAGGAAATCGTGCAAAAAACCGGCATCCCGCCAGCCACCGTCGAGAAGACGCTGCGGATTCTGCGCGAGCACCAGAAGTTGGTGGCGGTGGGCGAGGGTTTCTTGTTTCACGCGGAGGCCGTGGAGCGTGCCCGACAGCTCCTCATCGACCACATCACCAAAGAAGGTCGGCTGGAGAGCGTGCAGTTCAAGTACCTCGTGGACACGACCCGGAAGTACGCCCTGCCCTTGCTCGACTACTTCGATCGCGCCGGCCTTTTGCGCCGCGTGGGCAACACGCGGTATTTGAAGAAGCCGCCGGCGCCCTGAAGGAGCTACTGAGCTGTAGCCGAAGTCACCAGACTTCGGGAAGCGTCGTTGACAACGGCCCGAATTCTGGCGAATTCGGCTACCCAAAGCCCGGAGGCATGAACAATGACGATATACGAATTCGCCGTGATCCTGTCCAAAGGGACGGAGCTAACGGAGGACCTGTCGGAGGACCTGTTCGAGGCTGGCTGCAACGATGGCTCCCCGGGATCCTGTGAGGGGGTCGTGTCGATCGACTTCCACCGCGAAGCGGAATCGCTGGAAGCGGCGATCCGTTCGGCGATTGCCGACGTGCAGAAAGCCGGTTGTGCCGTGGCCCAAGTGACGTTGGAGGCGGACGACTTGGCCGCGTTGAGGCAGACTCTCTGACCGCCCGGCGAAGCGATCCGGTCACAGTTGGGAAGCATCGGGAGATGCGTTGCGTATCTCGGGACCTCGCATCGCTGCGTCGAGTGAACCCGGGATTCCTGCGTCTGCGACCTCTGCCATTGCGAGCCTCTCGGGGCAGAACAGGGCGTGGAATCGCTCCCCGTAGAACGGAGAGTTGAAGGCCATGAGCATGAACGGCAGGTTCAGAAGGTACAGCATCCCCGCAGCCACGACAGACAGGATCGACACTTGGACGAAGGCGAAGAGAACGAAAGCGCCGAAACCGCCAACGAACGCCGCTATGGTTGCAGTCAATAACGCGGGCGCCATCGCAACCAGGAACATCGTCGAGAACAGCCGACGCATGAACTGTCCGCGGCGGAACCCGGAGCGGCACGAGCGGCCGCTGAGCATCATGCCCAGCAGCAGAACTGCGGAGGAAACGCCGTGGGAAATGGAAATGCTGCGCAGGTCTTCGGCGTTGTCCAGCCCCAGGTGCGATACACAGGAGAGCCCTCCCACGGCCAGCATCAGGACCAACGCAACGATGAATCGCGCGACTCCATGCCATCGGGCAAGCCGGTCGCCGCGGAGCCAAACGGCTGCCCACGCGGCGGCACACGACATCACCGCGATACCGAACCATTCCGCCGTCTCGTCGGGAACCATCAAGAGCCTCGTCGACATTCTCGAAAGCAAAGCCACGACGGCGAGCGGGACGAAGATCAACCACGCCTGCCGATGGCGGTTTTCCTTGGACTCAACGACGAGCAAAGCAATCAACAACCAGAGCGGCACGCCGCCGGCGTGATAATACCACTTCCACGCGACGATTTCGGGCCGGCTTTCGCTGGAGCCAAGCTCGCCGAGCGATTGCGTTGCGACGATGGTGAGGTCTTCCGAGCCGACGGTGAGCGGTACTCGCCACGAGTACGCACAGACGCCGCCTCACCCATACTTAAACGAGCCGGAGCCGATCTCGCGGTCGCCTTGGTAAACCGTGAACCGCGGCGGGTCGGAGCGGTCCTGAGAAGAATACTTCCAACCGTCGGCGCCGATCAGCGCGTAGTCGAGTTTCAGCACGCTGCCGCGACGCTGCCAGGTGACGGTTGAGGTGAGCGGAGCCCCGATTTCGAGGCGGCAGGACTGGCCCGGAACGATGGCGAACTGATTCACACCCGGAAGGGAAGCCCGAGGGCCGGGTTGGCGGCGCTCGAAGCCGCCCTGCAGGATGACTTCTTTAACCGTAACATATCACTGGAATGCAGGAAATTGCGAACTTTATGGTAGTGTATGTGCGT
>CAYTJV010000645.1:0-4307 GCA_964438165.1 uncultured Planctomycetaceae bacterium
CCCTGCGACGGCGCACCCGGCAGTCCTGAGAAATTCACGCCGCGTGCTGGAAATGTGGCCGAGGTTCGGCTTTCGTGTGCTCACAGAACGTTCCTCCGGATTACATGATTGTTTAGCCCGGAGCCAGCGGCGACGGCGCGTTACGCCGCGTCCTCCGTCGCCGTTGGCTCCGGGCTAAACGATTGGGTTATCCTCAGTTCGGCGCGGGCCTCACGACCCCGCCGAGCGCACGACCGAAGGTCTCCCGGGACTCTGGAGACCTCCGGTCGGCGCCGCGGCTCGGTCGGAGACCGGCCACAACAGTCATCCCTCATCCTTCATCCCTCATCCCTCATCTCACGCTTCCTCAATCATCTTCAGGCCGAGGGCTTTGGCGAGCTCTTTAACCGGCTCCCTCACATCGCCGTAGACGCTGACGCGGTGCCAGCCCCACTGGTCCCACTCGTTCATGAGCTTCTCGATGTCGCCCTTGACCTCGACGGCGAGCTTGGTGCGGCAGGCCCGATCGTCGTCGACGTTCTCGACCGACTTGCCTTGGTGGAAGATCACCTCCTTGCGCAGAGGATGGAACTCCAGCGTGCTCACCAGGTGGCCCAGCGGCATGAGGGCCCGAATGGCCGCGCCTTTGCGGTCTTCGGAGTGGCTGCGGATGTGATACGGGCTGGAGGCCCCCTGCGGGCCGAAGACCTTGGTCGGCCCGACGCAGTGGGCGTAGATGATCTGGTTTTTCGAGGTGTCGATGACCGGATCGGAGATGAAGCCCGGCCGGCCCACGAGGTGCCCCAGGATGACCATGGTCGTCGCCGAGACCAGGTCGCATTCGCAACCGCCCACCAGTCCGTCGTCGTTGAACTGGCGGAACCCGAGGCAGGGATAGGCTTTCATGTGGCCGCCGTAAAACCCGCCGAGGCAATTGATCGTAATCGCCCGGGCGTTGTGCCGCTTCATCACGTCCTTCATGGCCAGGTACATCGCGCCGGACTTGACGATGGTCTCCCGTGTCGGCTCGATGACCTTCTCGGCCTCTCCGATCCAGCGGTCGGCCCACTTGGCCGCCTCGGCCAGGTCGGCCTTCTGGTACGCCTGCTGGAGTTCTTTGTAGTCCGTGGCGATGACCTTGGTGCCGAAGATCTGCTGAATCGCCTTGGGCGCATCGGGCCAGTGGCCGCCGATGGCGAGAATCGTCGAGTCCTTGAGCTGCTTGAGGCACTCGCCCACGTCGGCCGCTTTCACCGCGTCCGCCGTGCAAGCCATGTCGCCGGCCGGCTTGGTGTTCTTCTTCCGCGAGGCGTTGACCGCGGCCAGGAAGGCGTCGACCGTGCCGCCCGGCTTCTTGAGGATCTCGAAGCAGCGGGCCGCGTCGGCCACGTCCTCGAGCCGCGAGGTGGAAATGCCGGCCACGTTGAGCTTCTGACGCCGGGCGGCCGCATTCTGAATGAGCCACTCGCCGGAGCCTTGGTACAGGTCGTCGGCGAGAATCGCGGGTTTGCCGGAGGCCATGACCACGGCCGGCACGCCCGCCCAACAGGCCTCCAGGCAAACCACGTAGCCGTCGATCTTCTTGGCCTTGTCCTCGTCCAGGAGCTTCTTGGCCTCGGCGGCGTTCATGGCCGTGACCGGCAGGAACTTGACGTTCGGACAGAGCTTCTTCAGCGTTTCGGCAATCTCCTTCTTGCGGGGCTCGAAATCGAAGCCGATGTTGGGCCAGATGGGGCCCGTCGACGGCGTGTGCGAAAACACCAGCCGCACCCGGGCCTTCTCCGAGCCTTGTTGCGATTCGGCCTTCAACACCGCCGGCGCCAGCCCCGCGGCTCCCGCCGCGCAGGCCGCACAGCCCGCCAAAAACCGCCGCCGCGTCACCTGGCAGCAACCGCAACCCGTTCCGATCCACTGACCGCTGGAATCCATGGCGATATCCTCCTCAGGAAGACGTTCGTGGGGTCTATCCTTCAGTGCGACTAACTCGTGCGCCGAAGCGTCGGATCGTCCTAGAGCAAGTCAACGGCGCGATCGGACGCTTGCGCCAACCACGAGAATACCGGCTAGCGGATGCGCACGCAAGCAACGCAATCCTCGTAATCCTCGTTCCCACGCTCTGCGTGGGAACGCGCTTGGGGACGCTCTGCGTCCTTTCTCATTCACGCCGCGGAGCGGCCGGGCCGTGCGTTCCCACGCAGAGCGTGGGAACGAGAAGAGTGCCCCTCCGGGGCAAGAAGTCAATCCTACGTGAGTTGACCATAATTCTCACGATTGCCGGAAGGCCGAGAACGTCACGGCGGGGACCTTCGCAGCGGAGGTTCAATCCAACCGGCGCAGTCGGAGTCCTCCTGAGACGATCTCGGCCAGCACGCCGCCGGGAAAGGTTTTTGGCTGCGGGGGGCTGGTTCGGCGTTGGGCCGATGATTCCGCCATGGCGGCCAGGAGGTCCCAATGCTCAAAGCCCATGTGCCGCAGGGGCCATCCCTGTCGCCGCCAGACTGCCATGAACAGTTCGCGCAACAAGTACCGCGACTCGGCCGGCAAGCGGCTGAGTTCCAAGCAAGCCTCGCTCGGAGTCGACTCGACGAGACAGCGATCGGTCTGTTGCTCAACGATCGCCCCGATCACCGATTGGACTTCGCCGGCGAGGCTGCCCAGGCGCAGAAGGGCCGCGATCACGTCGGGGTTGAACTGCGCGGCCAACTCGGGGAGAAGACGATGGCGAATCCGGTTTCTGGTTCGCCGCACGTCGAGGTTGGTGGCATCGAGCCGAGAAGGCTGACCCGTGTCCTCCAGGTAAGCTCGGACCTCGGCGCGGCGAAAGCTGAGCAACGGGCGAATGAGCGTCGTTGCCTCGGATAGCGGTCGCACACGTTTCATCCCGGCGAGTCCTCCGATGCCCGTCCCACGGAGGATGCGGTGAAGAATCGTCTCGGCCTGATCGTCCGCGGAGTGGGCCACGGCAACGTACCGCGCGCCGAGCTTCGCCGCGGCGCTTGTCAGGAATTGATAGCGAGCCCGGCGAGCGGCCGCTTCGAAGCCATCCCCGCGGTGGATTTGAGCCCAGTCTTTCGGAGGGTACCCCAGTTCCAAGGGGCAACCGAGCCGTGCAGCGGTCTCGGCCACGAACGCCTCGTCGGCGTCCGACTCGGGGCCGCGAAGCCGGTGATTGAAATGGGCCACAACCAGCCGGCCTGAGCCGCCCGTTTTCAGGCCGTGGAGGGCACGGAGCAGGGCCACGCTATCCGGGCCGCCGGAGACGGCCACCAGCACGTGTACGTCTCCCCATGCCGCCAAGGGCCAAGTTTCGGCGAACTTCCCCTCAAACGCGTGCCTCTCCGGCAGCCTCGTCATTGCGGCGCCCAGCGGTGCAATGCGTGTCGCCCTAACCTGTGCCATCCAAAAACTTTATCTCAATCCGAAAGATTCGACGCCGGGTTGCGTCTTCGGCCGTTTGCAGTCATAATGGTACGTGTTCGTTTTTTCACGAACCTTAGGACACCCAGTTCAGAATCCATTGTAACAAATTGGTTGCGAGTGTCTCAGGTGGCCCGGGAAGGGCACCTCGCGGACGGCGATTGGCGGCCGGCTCCAGATCGAGCGGCGCGCGGCAGTAAGAAACTTGGTAGCTAGAACCATTCGGAGTCGAGTGCCCGATGGACTGGATCGTAGCTCTTTTTCGGTTCCTCGCAAGATGGATCGCCGGCGACCCCGTCGCGGGATGCCCAGCATGGCTCCCGGGATCGCCGGAGGGATCGCGGCGTGGCGTGCGAGCGACAGTCCGCTTGATGACGGGATGGCACTCCGAAGGGATGACGTTTCTCCCAGCGATGGACAGGTTTGGCAGTCCGCCTGACTGCCGCGGCTGTTCCCCTCCGGGGACGCGGCAGCGTGGTTGGCGGATTGCCCGGGTCCTACGGGTTTCTTCTCAGGCGAGCCTTGCTAGGTTGGCGTTGCGCCCGGCGCATGGCGGCCGGCGGCGATAGCCCGACGCGATTGGTGTTCCCTCGTTGGCCAGCATCCTGCCGGCGGACGTGATCTCCGCCGGACCGGATGATGCCATGCCCGGCCTGGGGCACTCTTCCGACCACAATCGACGGGGGACCCATTGTGGACAGCGGAAACGTTACTCTCACCCTCGTGCTTTGCGTCGTCTTGGCCGTGGCGGCGACCTTCGTGGTTGTCAAGCTCCTGGACCGTCTCCGCCGTCGCGACGCCGAGTCCGAGGCGCGTCAGATCCACGAGCGGGCGGAGCAGCAAGCCGAGAACCGTCGCCGGGAAGTGGAACTGGAGCTGAAGGAACTCGCGCTGCAACAGAAGGCCGAAGG
>CAYTJV010000646.1:0-4284 GCA_964438165.1 uncultured Planctomycetaceae bacterium
GGGCGTGTTGCTCTACGAGATGCTCACCGGCAGCACGCCGTTCGACCCAGGCCGGCTCCGCGAGGCCGGAATCGACGAAGTCCGCCGCGTGATCCGCGAGGAAGAGCCGCCCCGGCCGAGCCATCGCGTGTGTACGCTGGACGCGGAGGCGATGTCAACCATCACCGCGCATCGCGGCGTGGACGCCCGGCGTCTGGGTCGCCTACTCCGCGGCGACCTGGACTGGATCGTGATGAAGGCCCTGGAAAAGGACCGCACACGGCGCTACGAGTCGGCCAGCGCCTTGGCGGCGGATGTCGAGCGTCACCTCGCCAACGAGCCAATCGAAGCCCGGCCGCCGACCCTGGCTGATCGGGCAGCCAAGTGGGCCCGGCGGCACCGGGCGGCGGTCTGGTCGGCGCTGGCGTTTCTGGCCCTGTCTACGATCGGGCTGGCAGCAAGCACCTTGCTGATCGCCCGGGAGCAGACGAGAACCGCCGATGCCTATCAGGGGGAGAAGGAGCAGCGTGAGTTGGCCGACGAGCAGAAACTCATTGCGCAGGAGCAAGAACGCATTGCGCGAGAGCAGGAGCGATTGGCGGTCAGGCAGCAGCAACTAGCCGACCGGCAGAAGGCCGAGGCAGTCCGTCAGCGGGACGCCGCGCGCCAGAACCTGTACTACGCCGACATGCGCCTTGCGTTCGTGGACATCGGTCTTGGCAATGCTGGCCGTGCCCGTGACAACCTACTAAACCACGTCCCCGCCAAAGATCAACCTGATCACCGCGGATGGGAATGGTACCACTTGCTCGGCCGGTCCCACGAAGCCGAGCAGGCACTCTACGGCCATGGCAGCGAGGTTTCCAATGTCGCATGGAGTTCCAATGGGAACAGTATTGCCTCGGTCAGCTACGATGGATCCGCACGAGTGTGGGACACGAAGACATGGAAGCTGGTACGCAGCTTCGATCATGGTGAAACTCTCAAGTGTTGTGTCGCCTGGAGCCCCGACAGTGGGAGGCTCGCATGGGGAAGCGCTGCCGATGAAAACGCACTCAGGATTTGGGATCGCCAGCCAGATACGATCTCTATCCTTCTTGGTCATCAAAGCTCCATTTGGGCCGTCCAGTGGAGTCACGATGGCCGCTACGTGGCGACTGCTGGTATCAACAGCCCCGGGAATGTGCGTATTTGGAATGTCGGCGAGAAAAGGTGCATCCGCGAAATGGCGTCCACCGGCCACAACGTACGGTCGATCGTGTGGAGCCCAAATGACCGGCTGCTGGCGGCAACCTGTCCGCTCTCCGGGTTGTTGGTCTGGAATGTCTCCTCGGGCGAAACGGTTTGCAGGGAAACCCAGCTCAAGGCGAGCTGTGTCAGTTGGCATCCGTCGGAGGCGCGCCTAGCCGTGGGCAGGTACGACGGGGAATGCCTGATCTGGGACCAGGCGGGCCGTAAGACGGTATTGCGTTGGAAAGCCCATCGGGGGGAGGTGCGCGACATTGCTTGGGCTGCTGACGGTCGCCGACTCCTCTCCGCCGGACATGACGGAATCGTCAAGGTCTGGGACACTGAGGGGCGCGAGCACAAGTCAGTGGCCGCACACGAGGGATTGGCCATGTCCGTGGCTTGGGACCCAACCGGCAAACGATTTGCATCGTCCGGGAGCGATGGCGTGATCCGCATCTGGAGCGCCGAAAATCGGCCCAACCCGCTCGTCGTCAGCACCAAGTTGAAGGGAGACTTCAATCTTGCATGGGATAACCAGAGCACGTGTCTTTTCCTCGCGTCCGCGGGGGACGGGAAGATCGTCGCGTGGCACGCCAGTTCCGGCAAGAGGCTCGAAGAGATTCCCCTGCGGCTGGACGAAAACCGGCGGCTGGTATCGTTCCGGTATCTTGTTGAACGCTCAGGGCCTGCGGCAGCCGGACCTGCTCCACTCAATGTCACCGACGTGCCTCCCAGTGGCATACTAGCGAAAGTCGTCGCGTCCTCGGTCCTAAACAACGGTTGCCTCGACAACGAGGCTATTCTTTCGCCCGACGGCGCGCGGATCGCCTACATGTCCGGTTACACGCCTACAATTCGCCATCTCCCTTCGGGCCGGACCCTCCAGTGCCCCGACGTCGTCCGCCCCGTCGGCGGGGCGTGGTCGCCCGATGGCAGTCGCCTCGCCGTGGTCGGATGCGGGGAACCGAGTGACAGTGGTACTCCAAAGTATGCAGGCTGGGTGCATATTTTCGATGCAGATTCCGGCAAGCGTTTCCGTAAGCTTCAAATCGGGACTGAGCGCGTGGCGGGTACGGCCGTGGCATGGACCCACGATGGACGCAAGATCGCGGTTGGCAACGAACTGGGCCTCTGCGAGGTCTGGGAAGTTATGTCCGGTCGCAAGCTACTTAGCACCCGAATCCATCCGTCGCAGGTGAACGATCTGGCATGGTCGCTCGACGACCTCCGCCTTGCCTCTGGAGGCATCAACGGCCAGGTCCATATTTGGGACTCGGCGACGGGACAGGAACTCCTCTCGCTTGAGCCGGACAGTGCGCCGATTCGCCATATCCGCTGGTCGCCCGACGGGCGTAAATTGGCCGCAGTGAGCGATGATGGCGTAATCAAGGTCTGGGACGCGACCGCCGGCTACGAGCTGCCGCGGCGAGACTTCTGGCGGCACTTGATCAAGCCAAGGCAGTGGAAGGAATATTGGCGGCTGATCGACGAGCAGCGTTGGTCCCAAGCGGCGGACTTGCTGAAAGGGCTGATCGCAGCAGGAGGTCGGAACGTCAACCCAATGTATCAGCTCGCACTCGTGAACCTGCAGCTTGACGATCAGGCCGGCTATCGCGAGGCCTGCAATCGCATACTGTCGACATTTGCTGACACCGAGGAAAACGAAGCGTGGTGGACCGCTTGGGCCTGCGCCCTCGCCCCGGACGCCACCAAGGACTGGCCCAAAGCGGTCGCCTTGGCCGAGAAGGCCGTGAAGAGCGATCCCAAGTCCCAGAGCTACTTGAATACCTTAGGCGCGATCCTCTACCGCGCCGGGCGATTCGACGAGGCGGTTCAGCGGCTCACGGAGGCCGACCGGCTGGTGAAGGAACCCAGTGCAGCGGCGCCGTCCGCGCCCGCCTACACCTGGTTCTTCCTGGCCATGGCCCATCAGCGTCTCGGGCATCATGAGGAGGCGAAGAAGTGGCTCGACAAGGCCGTGGCCTGGACGGACAAGGCCATCCGCGACGCCGACCAGGGCACCGCGGACCTTCCCTGGAACCGCCGCCTGACGCTCAAGCTCCTCCGCGAGGAGGCCGAGGCGGTATTGGGGATTGACAAAAAACCGCCGGCAGGAAAGGAGAAGGCCGAGGGGAAAGGATGAAGGATGAAGGGGTGAAGGATGAAGGTCGCGACTCACGCCGCGGCGTAGCGAGTCAGCCCGGGCACGCGGTCAAAGTCGGCGTCGTTGCTGGCGAGGTTGGTGAGCCCATGGTTTTGCATGACAGTCACAATCAGGGCATCGTTGCTCAGCAGACCGGTCTGCTGGCTGATGCCCGCTGCTGCGAGCACGAGCGCGGGAGTGATGCTCAAGACCTTGATCTTCGAGTCCACCACGGACTGGAGGGCCCGGCGGAACGCCATGAGATTCTGCACCTCGGCTGCATGGTTTTTCAGACGCCGGGCCATGCCCGCAAACGGCCATCCAAACCGGGCGCTGGCTTCGATGCTCATCAAGCGATGAGCGGTCTCGGTGAGCACATGGGTCGACGTGAATCCAGACAGTTCCCCACTGTCGATGCGTTGGACCAGCGGCGCGCAGTGCGGGCCAAAGACCGGATCGGGGGCGAAATGGTAAACCAAGACGTTCGCATCGAGGAACACCGACTGGCCGGCGGCGAGGTCAGCGAGAATCATGGGCCCTCCTGCGGATCAAGCTCGGGGTCAAGGGCGAAGCGCTCAAGCGTGGCGTGGTCCCCTTTCCATCCGGCGATCCCGTACGCCGCCATGATCGGGCTGGCCTCGTTTTCGACGATGACCCGCACCTTTTGGTGCTCGCCCAGCGGCAAGGGCCGCTCGGGCTTGAGCACGCCGTTTTCGTAAGTGGCTTCCACGACAATGGCCATCGAGGCTCTCCTCACGTAAGAAAGGACGCGGACCAGAGTATTATAACACGACCGTAGGCGGAAGATAGGAGGCAGAAGACGGGAGACAGGAGGGGACTGGGTGAAGGCCGTTCATCCCTCATCCCTCATCCCTCATCGTTCATCGTTCATCGTTCATCGTTCATCGTTCATCGTTCATCGTTCATCGTTC
>CAYTJV010000647.1:0-4283 GCA_964438165.1 uncultured Planctomycetaceae bacterium
CCGGGCTGCATTTCGACGACATCCGCAAGCTGCTCGACGTGCTCGGCCGCCTGGTCGACCTGGGCAACACGGTGATCGTCATCGAGCACAACCTCGACGTGCTCAAGACCGCCGACTGGATCATCGACCTCGGGCCCGAAGGCGGCGAGCGCGGCGGCTACGTGGTCGCCACCGGCGCCCCCGAGCAAATCGCCGCGTTGGACGACAACCACACCGGCCGGTTCCTTCGCAGCGTGCTGGAGCGGAACGGGGCGTTGGGGTAGAATGGGAGCGTTCGGGTCGCAGTTGGTCCAATTGACGACGCGTAGACATCCGTTCGGCCATAGCCATGAGTTTCATAATCCTGTTGATCGTCGTACTCGCGCTGGCCTATGCCAACGGGGCCAATGACAATTTCAAGGGCGTGGCAACGCTGTTCGGGAGCGGCACGGCGGGCTACCGTGGGGCTCTCCTGTGGGCTACGGCGGCGACTCTTTTCGGCTCGTTGACCGCGGTGTTCCTCGCGGGGCGACTGTTGGAGAGCTTCAGCGGGCGCGGACTCGTTGACAATGGCCTCGTGAGCAACCCTCAATACGTCGGCGCCGTGGCGCTGGGCGCCAGTCTGACGGTGCTCTTGGCCACCCGAGTTGGCATGCCGATTTCCACGACGCACAGCCTCGTCGGTGCGCTGGTTGGGGCCGGATGGGCGGCCGGGTCCGCGGTCAACGCCGGCAAACTGTGCCTCGATTTCTTTGCGCCGCTGTTGGGCGGTCCGTTGCTGGCAATTGCCGCGGCAACGCTTTGTTATCCGCTGCTTCACCGCGCACGGCAACGGCTCGGAGTGACCGAACACACCTGCCTCTGCGTCGGACAGCAGACCGTCGAAGTCGTGACGGCAGCGTCCCACGCGGCGCTGCTGCAACGGGCCGAGCAACTGAGCGTCACGTTGGGAGACACGGTAGTCTGCCGGAGTCGCTATCAGGGTCACGTCCTGGGCATCGAGGCGTCGGATGCCCTCGACCGGCTGCACTACCTTTCCGCCGGGGCCGTCAGCTTCGCCCGAGGGTTGAACGATACGCCGAAAATCGCCGCGCTGCTATTGGTTGCCCCGCTTTTCGGCAGCGTGGGGAGCCCGCTGGCAATTGCGCTCTGCATGGCGATTGGCGGGCTCTTGAGTGCCCGCCGCGTCGCCGAAGTGATGAGCCGGAAAATTACTCCGATGAACCACGGTCAGGGTTTTGTCGCTAATCTCATCACCAGCGCGATTGTCATTGGGGCCAGCCGCTTCGGAATGCCGGTCTCCACCACGCACGTCTCTTGCGGAGCCCTGTTCGGGATCGGCACGGTCACTCGTCAGGCTCGCCTGCGCACGATCGCCACCATCGTGTCCGCCTGGGTCACCACGCTTCCCACAGCCGCACTGCTGGGAGCGATCAGCTTCTGGATGCTCGTTTCCCTTTGAGTCTTCGGCACGACATACAGCGCAAACGGGGACATCACTGATTATCGCCTGCCTATTCTGCGAAAATCAGCGATGTCCCTTTTGAGGAAAAGCGGGACCGAAAGGATTCCCGTGGCAGGTGCGTCGGGTACAAGAATGGGCTGTTTCTTAACGAAGATCTGAAAAACGCGCAGGCTTGCACCATCGCGGATATTCGGGCTAGAACGCAGTCACTCGTGGAGACGGCGATGCGGCTCTTCTCCTTGGATTGACCGGAAATGGCGCTAGGCAGGATCAAAGCAGCATGTCCAGCCACGCGCACTTGCTGCATGCGCTGCGGCATTTCCCTGCGTTGCGAAGCGCTGCTTCGGAACGATGTTGTTATAATAGCGAATTCACTCGGGCAGAAGCCGCTCCGTGTTCGCGTCGTCGCCCAAACGGATGGCAAGTTTGTTGTAGGCCCCCGCCCGCAACCAGACCCCTGTTGCGCGACTCTTCAACCATCGGTCTACGTCGGCGGCCTGTTGCTGGTAATCGCCTTCGGTCAGCTTGTGCAGTTGCGGGACCTTGGTGTCGCGATCGATAATCCACACTTCGGGCACGCCGAGTTTGGCGTAGAAGGGGAGCTTCTCGAAGCTCTCGTCGCCAGGACTGCGAATCTCGACCACCGCGGTGGGCGCGCCATCGAAGTACTCGTCGTGGTCGATGTGGAAGCGATCGGGCGTGAGCAACACGAGGTCCGGGATCCGGTAGTCATGGGGCCACCCGCCCGGCGGCGCTAAATTGATCGGAGGATATACCCGATATCCTCTTGGTGACGCCCAAATGGTTAACAGCCAGACATAAAGAGCGCCCTCCAGATCCTGGTGAGTTCGGGTGGGTACGGGCGGCATGTGCAAGACTCCTTCCCACATCTCGTCCCATTGATCAGCCCCGGTTCGTTTCCGCCACTGGACAATGTGCGGCGGAACGTCCGGAATCACGGCTTTCATCGCCTGAACTCCTTGAAGAAGACAACCATCCGTCCCATTCATTCTAAGCAACGGGCTCGCCGTTGCAAAGGGCTTCGAGGTTCGCCGTGGAAACGCCGGGGGGGACTCCGCCGCCGGCGGAAAGGAGAATGCGGCGCCGGTCGTCGATCGACGCCAGGGCCTCGGCAACGCTGCGGCGCACCTGCTCGGGAGTCCCCAGGGCCAGCACGTCCCGGGGCGGAATGTTGCCCACCAACACCACCGACTCTCCCGCCTGCCGGCGCATGTCGCTCAGGCTGTGAGTGAAGGAGAAATTGAACAGGTGTACGCCCATGGCCGCCAGGTGCCGGGCCGTGACCAGTCCGTGGGCGTCGTTGTGCAGGAACTTTACGGCCACGTTGCGCGAGTTGTAGATCTGCTTCAGGTATGGGAGGGCAAATCGTTGAAAGTCGTCGTCGCGCAGGAAACCCACCAGGTCGTCTAACAAAAGGATGCCGTCGATCGAGTCGAAGGTGTCCGCTTGGATGCCGATCCAGTCGACGAGGAACTCGGTCACTAGAGCCAGCAGGCGGTCGATTTCCTCGGGATTCGTCTTCACTCCTATCAGGAACTCGGTGTGCCCGAGCAGGTACGAGGCGATGTTCAGCGGCCCGCGGGCGACCGCGAAGCGGATCCGATGGCCGGCCTGCTCGATCGCGCGGCGGCAGCGGACCAACCGCTTCAGCACGTAGGGGAGCAGTCCGTCGGTGCGGCAGTCGGGCTTCTTCAGCCGGTCGATCTCCGCGTAGTCGTAGAGCGATTTCTCCACGCTCGGAAAGGCGTTCTCGTGCCAGGTACACTTGACGCCGAATGCCGACGGCTCGGTACACATGCCGTATTCCGCCCAGAACCCGGGCAGGAACATGATTCGCGGGAAGGCGTTGACGGCCTTAAGGTTCGCCTCCAGCCACGCTTGTGGGTCGCTGAAGTAGTCGAGGATCGAGGTCCCCGCCCAGCCGGGCAGCCAGGGACTATCGACGATCAATCCGACCGGCAGCGGATCCAGAAGATCGCCTTGAATCACTCGGAGCAGGTCCTGCCATTGCGGGTCAGTCATGTTTTCCGCCTTTCCCCTTTCCGAAACTGCAGCAAACAAATCGGGGATTGAACTATCTCAAGGACGAAACGAATCACGAAAACCCGAAAGAACGAAAACGCGAAAGAACGAGAGGAGGGTGACGGGCGAGCATTCATCATTCCCGGTCTCTTTCGTCCTTTCGGGTTTTCGTGATTGCCCTATTTCCTTGCACGTCACAGTGGCCCCAGGCGATATGGGCCGTGGCTTGGCCTCCCATCTTCCCCTTGAAATACTCGTAGAATGAGAGCGTCACGGCCCCGCCGCGGACCCAGGCCGACACCCGGTACCACTTCCCGGATTCCAACCCCTGGCACATCTGGTACAAGTGCGCCGGCCCGCTCTCCATCGCGGTGATGCGCACAAACCGCTCCCCACCGTGGGCCGGCTTGCCCGGCTCGGACCGGCCGACCTCCAGTGCTCCCGGATAGGCCGTATTGAGCGACCACGCCGCGGGCACCAGCGGCGGCTGGGCCAGACGCCAGCCTTGCACCAGCCCGTCCGCTCCGGCACGGACCTCGGCGACCGACTCGAAACCGCCGTTGGCCAAAATCGATGGGTCCGCCCCCAAGGCGCCGGCCGACAGAAGGAACATCGCCAAACATGGAACCGACATGGAATCGTCTCCGAATCGGGTGTACGTCGTTAGCCTATAGGGAAGGCCCTTAATAGCGTTCCCTACGAGCAATGCCAGCAGCCAGTGTAGCAGGCGCCGTGTATTGAATCCAGAAGGCGGTCGCTTCCGGTCAAATAACTTTCCTGCGCAGCCGCATGGTGT
>CAYTJV010000648.1:0-4270 GCA_964438165.1 uncultured Planctomycetaceae bacterium
CTGGGCTATTGTCAATCGTCCCTCCGGGACGCAGAATACGGAGGCGAGGACCCGCCCTTGGCGATCAAGAGGAGGAGGTAGTGGAAGTAGCCGCTCCGCTGGACGTGCCTGGCGCAATGAAAGGACTTCTCATGGATCGTCGCGCTTTCTTGATTTCGGTTGGCACAGGCGCCGGTGGAGTTCTCGCCAGCGCACTAGCCGCAGAGGCTGCCCTCTCGGCAGTTCCCCCCTCCAGGCCAAGCGCGGCCAAGTGGCCCGAAGAAGTCTACCGGCGCTCGTCGGTCGATATCCACGTGCCCGATTGGGATCCGGCCCTGCTGTCGCGATTCAATGCAGCGGAGTTCGTCGAGACGCTTGCGCGGGGCGGAGTGCAGTCGTATCTCCAGTACACCAATTCCCACGTCGGCCTGTGCCTCTGGAAGACCAAGGTGGGCCGGCAGCACGCGGCCATGAAGGGGCGCGACTTCTTCGGCGACGTGGTGGCCGAGTGCCGCAAGCGGGGCATTCATCCGCTCGCCTATTTCAGCCTGATCCACGACAACTGGGCCTTCGAGTTCCACGAGGACTGGCGATTCCACGGTGAGTCATGAATTACTTTGCCCACGCCATCGACTTTCTCGACGATCCCTACTTCGTCGCCGGGACCGGGGTGCCCGACTGGCTGACCGTGGTCGATCGCCAGGTGCGGATCCGCAGGCGGCACCTAGCCGCGATGCTGAACCACACGGACGCGGTGCTGGCCGCGGTTGCCCAAGGCATCCAGCAGCACCTGGACGACGACGCCTGGTTCCACGAGAGTCGCGCGTTCGTGGAGTTGTCGCTTGGCATTTCGGCGGCGGCGGGGGACTTCTTGAGGGAGCCCCAGGGATTGCGGCCCGCCTTCCTGGGGCACATCCTGGTGGAGGTCCTGTTGGATGCCTCGCTGATCGCCGAAACTCCAGTACGGCTGAGCGATTATTACCGCCTGCTCGATTCGGTCGATCCCGACCGGGTGCAGGAGGAAGTCAATCGCATCGCCCCCCGACCCACCGAACGGCTGGCCTCGATGATCCGTGGCTTTTGCCGCGAAAGGATCTTGTGGGACTACCTCCACGATGAGAAACTGCTTAGGCGGCTTAACCAGGTGATGCGCCGGGTGCGGCTGGCCGAGTTGCCGGACGATTTCGTTGCCTTTTTGCCCACGGCTCGGCACCTGGTCGATCGCCGCAGAGCCGAGTTGACCGGACCGCCAAGCCTAGCTTCCCGAAGGAGATACCGACCATGCGTTTCGGAATGAACCTATTGATGTGGACCGACACCCTCAACGATTCCATGCTCCCCGTGCTCGATGAGCTGAAAGGAATCGGTTTCGACACGGTGGAGTTGCCGTGCTTCGATTTGGACAACCTCGACAACTACACCCAATGGGGGAAACGGCTGGACGGCCTGGGGCTCTCGCGGACCGGGACCGCCGTGCGCGGTCCGGCCGACAACCCCATGAGCCCCGACTCTGCCGTCCGTCAGAAGGGGGTGGAGGCCAACAAGCGGAATCTCGACTGCTGCGCCGCCGCCGGCTGCGAGGTGATGGCCGGACCGTTCCACTCGGCCCTCGGCCAATTCAGCGGAAAAGGTCCCACAAAGGACGAGTGGAAATGGGCGGTCGAGAGCATGCAGCAGGTCGCCGAGCATGCGGCCAAGGTGGGGGTCATTCTGGGCGTCGAGTACCTCAACCGCTTCGAGTGCTACCTGCTCAATACCGCTGCCGATGGGAAGAAGTTCTGCAGCGACGTGAACCACCCCAACTGCAAAATGATGTACGACACGTTCCACGCCCACATCGAGGAAAAAAACGTCACCAAGGCCATCTATGCCCTCAAAGACTGCTTGGCCCACGTCCACATTTCTGAAAACGACCGGAGCACCCCGGGCAAGGGCAACGTGCGCTGGAAGCAGAACTTCGATGCCCTCCACAAGATCGGTTACGATCGGATCCTGGTCGTGGAGGCCTTCGGCCTGGCCCTGGAGAAACTCGTCCCCGCCACCAAGATCTGGCGCAGGATGTACAAGAGCGAGCGCCAACTGGCCACCGACGCTCTGAAGTTCATGAAAAAGGAAGTGGCCAAGCGGTGGAAGTGAGGAGGGGCGTCGAGACGATCCCGCCTTCGAGGTTCTGATCGGATCAGTTCCGCCGTTGTTTCGGCGGACCGCCTCGCAACCGGCCGGCCGACACCGCCAGCCCCCCGCTGGCCGCCGGCTCGACAGCCTTGACCGCGGGCTGTTGACATAAGCTTCGCTTATGATAAGATGCCCTTATGAACATCGAAACGCTGCGTATTTTCTGCGACGTGGTGCAGCATCAGAGCTTTTCTCGCGGGGCGGCAGCCAATCGGGTGAGCCAATCGGCAGCCACCCAGTCAGTGCATCGCATGGAGCGGCACTTCGGCATCCAGCTCGTCGACCGCAACAAGCGACCGTTCGTCTTAACTCCCGAAGGACAAGCATGTTACGAAGGATTCCGCGAGGTCCTTGAGCTCTACGACGCCGTGGAGACCCGGGCCCGCTCGCTCCGCAAGGAGATCACCGGGATGGTCCGCGTGGCGTCGATCTATTCGGTCGGCCTGCACGACATGAGCCGCTGCATGCAGGACTTCATGCGCCGCTATCCCAAGGCCAAGGTGCGATTGGAGTACTTGCGTCCGAACAAGGTCTACGACGCCGTCCTCAATTCCGAGGTCGACCTGGGAATCGTCTCCTATCCCACTCCGTCCCCGGAAGTGAGCATCGTTCCCTTGCGGTCGGAGCGGATGGTGCTGGTGTGCCACCCCAAGCACCCCCTGGCGGGCCGCAGCGCCGTCACCGCCGAGCACCTTCGCGACGAGGACTTCGTGGCATTCGACCGCGACCTGTTCATTCGCAAGGAGATCGATCGCTACTTGCGGCAGCGGTCGGTGTCGATCCGCGTGGTGATGGAGTTCGACAACATCGAGACCATCAAGCAGGCGGTGGAGATCGGGGCGGGCATTAGCATCTTGCCGGAGCCGACGGTCCGCATGGAGACCCAGGTGGGCACGCTCGCCGCGGTCCGGCTCATCGCCCCGCAGTTGCAGCGGCCGGTGGCGATCATCCACCGCCGCCGCAAGGTGTTCACCCCGACCGCCACCAAGTTTGTCGAGCTTCTCCGCGAAGTCCAGGAAGGGGCGTACGAGGAGCCTGAAGGCGCCGCCAAGGAATGATTGCTTGATATGCTTGAGCAAGAAACGCCAGTTACCGTATATCCTTCCGGCAAGACCGTGCACGTGTTGCCCGGCACGCGACTGCTTGAAGCCGTCGTCGCGGCCGGGCTGGCCTTGGACTTGCCGTGCGGCGGCGAGGGGACCTGCGGCAAGTGCCGGGTGCGGGTCGCGCAGGGGGCGGGCGAGCCCGGGCCCGAGGAGCGCCGGGTCTTCACTGCCGAGGAGCTCGACCAGGGATTCCGGTTGGCGTGCCAACTGACCGTCAACGCGCCGCTCTGCGTCGAGATTCCACCCACGTCCCTATTGGCCGGCGCCCACCAGATCCTCGCGCGAATCCAAGGGACCTCTGCTATCGCCGCCGATCCGGCCGTTGCCAAGCGCTACGTCGAGTTGCTCCCGCCCGAACGCGGCAACGACGACGCCGATCTGGTCCGCTTGCAGCGGGCGATCGGCCCCATCGAGGCCGATCTGGGATTCCTCCGCGAGCTTCCCGGGCGATTGCGCCAGAACGAATTCCGCGGGACGGCGGTCGTCGTCGGCGACCGGCTGATCGACTTCGAGCCCGGCAACACCGAGTCGGATGCCTGCGCGGTCGCCGTCGACGTCGGCACGACCACGCTCGCGGCCATGCTCCTCGATTTGCGCAGCGGCGACGAGCTGGCGGTCGCGGCACGGCTGAATCCCCAAACCCGCTTTGGCGACGACGTGCTCTCGCGCATTCTCCACACGCAAGAGAAGCCCGAGGGTCTCGCAGAGCTTCAGGCCGCAGTCGCCGCCGCGGTGAACGAAATGATCGGCGAGTTGGTCGGTCAGGCGGGGATCGATCGGGGCCGGATCTACGAGATTGTCTTCTCCGGCAACACCACGATGCAAGAGTTGTTGTGTGGGATCGATCCGCGGTATCTCGGCGAGGTCCCCTTCGTGCCGGCGGTCTCCGACCGCATCCTCGTGCCGGCGTCGCGCGTGGGGACCGAGATCAAACCGCTCGGCAGGCCGTACGTGATGCCGGTCATGCGGGGCATGGTCGGCGGCGACACGGCCCCGGTGGCCCTGGGCCG
>CAYTJV010000649.1:0-4265 GCA_964438165.1 uncultured Planctomycetaceae bacterium
TGGCCGCCGTAGTTGCCAAACCCGTTTCCACCGGCACGGGGCCGGTGGGGAGAAGCAAGAACGGTCGTGTCCAAAGTGAACGCGGTATGGCCCCACAACCGTTTGGTGGTAGTAATCGATAGGAACATCCAATGATTCGTTCGTTTCTTCTTGCTACGGTATGGCTTCTCTCTTCCGTTGCTGCTCAGGCTGGCGACAACTTGATCGAAGGCGGAGATTTTGAGCAAGGCCTTTCCGGCTGGCACCCGTTCTGGTCGCGGGATTCCGCGGGCCGCGCCGTTCTGGATCGGGACGCCAGGCACGGCGGCAGGCAGGCGATCCGCGTCGAGCACACGGGCCAGCGCGACTGGAGCCTCGCCCAAGAGCGGTGGCTGGACGTTCAGCCCGGGCAGATCTACGAGCTGGCCGGCTGGGTTCGTGTCCAAGGGGAAGCCAGCGCGACGCTCAGCGTCACCCTCCGCGATGAAAAGCAGAAGGTGCTCGACTGGAGTTTTGCCGGCCGCACCGCGCCTGAAACGAAAGGCTGGCGCCTGTTGCGTTCGCGGTTCGTCATCCCGCCGGGCACGGCGGCCGTGCAGGCGCGGCTTATTGGAAACGGCCCGGCCACGGTCTGGCTCGACGACGCCTCGCTCGAAACGGCCGGCACGCTGGAGGGCCTTCGCGTCCGCAATTTGCCGGAGTCGATCGAGTTGTCCAATGCGAGCTTGGAAGTCGCCTTCCGGCCTGCGGACGCGACGTTCTCGGTCGTGGATCGCCGCAACAAGACGTCCTGGCGCCAGCGGGCCGGCGGCGGGCCGCTCATCGTTACCGAGGCCAAGAAAACCGACGGCGGGCTGCACCTGGGCCTGATCGATCCGGCGAGCATGCTGCAAATTGCCGTCGCCGTGCGGCTGGAGTCCGACCGGCCGGAGCTCGTGGTGGAGCTGAAATCCAGCGGAGAGCTGTCCGGCACCGTCGAGTTTCCCCTGCCATTCGTTAGTCGAAAAGAGATGCTCTTGATCCTCCCGGTCAACGAGGGAATCAGCTACCCTACCGACGACGCCACGCTGGAGCCGATGTCCTACCACCTCTACGGCGGCCACGGGCTGTGCATGCCGTGGTACGGCATGACGGACGGGCGCCGCGGCGTGATGGCGTTGGTCGAGACGCCCAACGACGCCGCGGTGAAGATCCCGCGGGTCGACGGACTGCTACAGTTGGCCCCGCAATGGGTCCCTGAAAAAGGCCGGTTCGGCCCGCCACGGCGAATCCGCTACGTGTTCTTCGACGACGGCGGCTACGTGGCCATGGCCAAGCGGTATCGCGTGTACGCCAAGGCCACGGGCCTCTTCAAGACGCTCGCCGAGAAGCGCAAGCAGAACCCCAACGTCGATCGGCTCGTCGGCGCGGTGAACGTCTGGTGTTGGGACCGCGACCCGGCGCCGATCGTGCGCGAGTTGCAGTCCGCCGGAATCCGCCGCATCCTCTGGAGCAACCGGGCCAACCCGGACGCGCTGCGGCAGATGAACGAGTTGGGCGTGCTCACCAGCCGCTACGACATCTACCAGGATCTCATGGACCCGGCCGTGTTCCCCAAGCTCCGGGGCGTCCACGGCGACTGGACCACGGAGGGCTGGCCCAAGGACATCACGCTCGGGCCCGACGAGAAATGGATTCACGGCTGGGGAGTCCAAGGCAAGGGCGGCGAGTGGCATCACTGCGCGGTGCTTTGCGACCGGCAGGCGACCGACTACGCGCGGCGGCGGATCCCGCCCGAGCTGAAAACGCACCCCTACCGCTGCCGTTTCATCGACACGACCACCGCGGCCCCGTGGAACGAATGCTATTCGCCCGTTCACCCGATGACGCGCACCGAAAGCCGCAAGTTCAAGATGGATCTCTTGCGGTTGGTGAGCGAGGAGTGCGGCCTGGTGACGGGGAGCGAGACCGGCCACGACGCGGCCGTGCCGCTGGTGCATTACTTCGAGGGGATGCTCAGCCTTGGGCCTTATCGCGTGCCCGACTCCGGCCGCGACATGGCGCGAATCCTCGACGACGTGCCCGAGCGCGTGGCGAAGTTCCAGACCGGCCATTTCTATCGGCTGCCGCTCTGGGAGCTGGTCTATCACGATTGCGTCGTGGCCCAGTGGTACTGGGGCGACTACAACAACAAGCTCCCCGGCATCTGGGACCGCCGCGACCTGTGGAACGCCCTGTACGGCACCCCGCCGATGCTCTTGTTCAACCGCCAACTGTGGAGCAAGAACCGCGACCGTTTTGTGAAGAGCTACCAGACCGCCACCCCCGTGGCCCGGGCGACCGGCTATGCGGAGATGCTGTCCCACCGCTGGCTGACCGAGGACCACACGGTCCAGGAAACCCGCTTTGCCAACGGCGTGACGGTCACGGTGAACTTCGGCGACCGGCCCCACAGGCTGGCCGACGACGCCACCCTGCCGCCGCTCGGGAACCGAATCTCGGGCATTGCAGAGCAGTAGGTTTCGTAACACAATGATACGGAACCGTGAAGGCTGCGCGTGCTCGACCGTGGGAGCCCCTGATGGACTCGAAAGACACCATTGTCCATCATCAGTCCTCGCCGGAATCCAAGATCGCCCTGTTTCGCTCGCTCTTTCGCGGACGTGAAGATGTCTATCCTCGCCGCTTCGAGAGTCGCAAGACGGGCAAGTCCGGCTATCAACCTGCGTGCGCCAACCAATGGGCTTTAGGCTTGTGCGAGAAGCCCAAGGTCAAGTGCGCCGACTGCCCGCACCGTCGCTTCCTTCCCGTCACCGACGATGTGATTCGCCGGCACCTCTCGGGCCGTGATGATGACGGCCGCGATTTCGTCATGGGCGTCTACCCAATGCTCCAGGACGAGACCTGCTTTTTCCTGGCAGCCGATTTCGACAAGACGCACTGGCAGGAAGATGCAGGAGCCGTCCTCCAGACATGCCGCCGCCTCAACGTTGCGGCTGCCCTGGAGCGATCGCGCTCCGGCAATGGCGGGCACGTTTGGCTGTTCTTCCAGGAGGCCATGCCCGCCGCGTTGGCACGCAGGCTCGGTTCACACATCCTGACCGAAACCATGGAGCTCCGACCGGACATTGGGTTGGATTCCTACGACCGCTTCTTCCCCAATCAAGACACGCTGCCTCAAGGCGGTCTTGGCAATCTGATCGCCCTGCCGCTCCAGAAACGACCGCGGGAGCTTGGCAATAGCGTCTTTCTCGACGAGCAGGGGCTTCCCCATCCGGATCAATGGGCACTGCTGTCAACGGTCGGCAAGATCGATCGCTCCACCGTTGAGGAGATTGTTCGTGATGCCGAGCGACGCGGGCGCGTTGTCGGGGTTCGCATCGCCCTGGCCGACGAGGAGGATGCCGAGCCTTGGGCTTCGCCTCCCTCGCGTCGCCGGAAGGAACCACCGATTGCCGGGCCGTTGCCGAAGAGCCTGGAACTGACTCTCGGCGACCAAATCTATATCGCCAAGGACCAGTTGCCGCCCGGCCTCCGCAATCGACTGCTCCGGCTTGCGGCCTTTCAGAATCCCGAGTTCTACAAGGCGCAGGCGATGCGGCTGCCAACGTATGACAAGCCGTGCATCATCGGCTGCGCCGAAGATCATGCACATCACATCGGTGTGCCACGTGGCTGTTTGGAGGACGTCAAGACGCTTTTCTCCGACCTGGGCATCGCTACCGCCGTCCGAGATGAACGATACGCCGGTACGCCTCTGAATGTCGAGTTCCACGGCCAGTTGCGGCCCGAGCAAGAGACCGCCGCCCGCGCGATGCTGGCCCACGAAACCGGCGTACTGTCCGCAACGACCGCCTTCGGAAAAACCGTGATTGCCGCGTGGCTCATTGCCCAGCGCGGCGTCAATACGCTGGTTCTCGTACACCGCCGCCAATTGCTGGAACAGTGGGTGGAACGATTGTCGGCATTTCTCGATCTGCCGTCCAAGGCGATTGGCCGAATCGGAGGCGGCCGAAGGAAGCCAACCGGCGCGCTGGATGTGGCGGTGATTCAAAGCCTGGTGCGCAAGGGCGTCGTCAGGGACTGCGTGGGAGAATACGGCCACTTAATCGTGGATGAGTGTCACCATCTGTCCGCCCAGAGCTTTGAGCGAGTAGTCCGCCGGGCGAAGGCAAAATTTGTCGCGGGGCTCTCCGCCACCGTCACGCGCAAGGACGGCCACCATCCGATCATCCTCATGCAGTGCGGCCCCGTTCGCCCCCGCGTCGACGCGAAAGCGCAGGCGGCTGCACTTCCCTTTCAGCACC
>CAYTJV010000650.1:0-4251 GCA_964438165.1 uncultured Planctomycetaceae bacterium
TTGGTCCAACCGGTGCTCGACCGCCATTGCGTCCGCTGCCACAAGCCGGGCAGCGACGACGCGAAGGCCGCGAAAAGCGATCTGACCCCCGCCAAGGCCTACCAGACGCTGCTGACCTTCGGCGGCGAAGACCTCAAGAAAAAGGCCTTCGAGCGGGAACGCTCGATCCCCGGCGAGTGTACGGCCGCCAACAGCAAACTCTGGGCGCTGGTTGCCCACGAGAAGGGCCACGAAGGCGTGCAATTGGATGCGGAAAGCCGCGAGCGTCTGGCGACCTGGATGGACACCTACGCCCAGCAGCGAGGCTCGTTCAGCGAAACGCAAGAGAAGGAGCTAAGGCAGATCCGGCAGACGTGGGGCGATTTGTTTTCGTTGCGATGAATTCAGGGTTCGTCCCGAGGGGACGTCTGAGAATAGTCCCGCGATTAATCGCGGGGTATGCAATTTTGTTCACGAGCGCGAGTTTTGATCCCATGAGACCGGAAGAGCTTCGATATTTCAGTCCCATTACATACGCGATGGAACGCTTGTTCTTCGTGTTGCAGTACCTCTCCCCCGCGAATGTACTCTTCCGTAGCAGAGTCTATTCACAGAAGCAGTTCGTTGACGCGGACGCGAAGCGGCGTGAGACGATCCGGCGAAGCCGCCTAATTGAGGCTTACGTTACGACTTGGTTCCTTGTTGAAATTGTTTCAGTGTTATCAATGCCTTATGCGGCCTGCTGGATGCAGACGATATTGGTTACTTTGGTTGCTTTTCGCGTTTTCGACATCTTTCAAGCTGCGATGAACCTTAACATATTCGACCGCCTCAGGATCGGCGATCGCACACACTACGTGGCCTCATTGGCACGGACGGCCCTCTTTGCCGTGTGGAACTTTTTCGAGTTGTGGGTCTGTTTCGGCGTCATGTACACGTCGGACTTTGCGCATCTGAGCCGCGCCGACCCGGGAGATGGCTATTACTTCTCTGTGGTAACTCAACTCACAATCGGCTATGGCGACGTTTACCCCCTCGGGGCGACACGCGCCCTTGCCATGTGCCAGGCACTGCTCGGTTTCGTTCTTGGTGTTTTCGCTATTTCGCGAATCATTGCTTTCCTGCCGCGAACAGAGCCAGTCATCCATGACGACTGAGAAGGGGCTGGATAGGAGTGGCGTATGCCAAGTCGCCGACCTGGGGGTCGTGATTGTGGTTCTGGTGGCACTCGCTCCGAGCGGCCAACCCTACAGAGTCTGAGGACGACTCTTAATGATACGCCCGATGCGCACCTCCTGGTTGACTTGGTTAACTTGGCTTGCAGCCGCTTGCGACGCGTCGCATGCACGTGCAGCTCTTGTGCCGCGGCGGCTGATGTGCCCAAACAGATAAGTGGGGTGGGACAAGCTACTGGCGAGGAGAATTCTTCATGATACGTTCCGTGTGTAGTTCCTGGATGAGCGGTTTGCTCTCGTTTGCGATAGCGTGCAGCGTGGGCACGTGCGGCGTTTGTGCCATGGCGGCCGATCCGCCGCAGCAAGTCGACGTCTACGTTTCCGGCCACGACGGTTATCACACTTACCGCATTCCGTCGGTGATCGTGACCAAGCAGGGGACGGTGTTGGCGTTTTGCGAGGGACGCAAGCACAGCTCCAGCGACACCGGCGATATCGACCTCTTGGTCAAGCGGAGCAGCGACGGGGGCAGGACGTTCTCGAAAGCCCGGCATCATGCCTCAGCCGTCCCTACGGGGCTGGGTGCTAGGAGACGCCTTCGGTCCCCTGAAGTGCTGGGCTATTGTCAATCGTCCCTCCGGGACGCAGAATACGGAAGTTATCCTTCGGCCGCTCCTTAATACAACATCGGAAGGAACGCGCGATGACACGTGCAGCGGGCACGGGACTGATCGCAACGGTGGCGTTCGTAATCCTGACGGGTCTGGTTGGAGGGCGGGCGCCGCAGGGTGGGTGTGCGGAGCCAAGCACGCCGGCCGCTCCCTCGCCTGGCGCCGAGGCCAACCCGGCGGCCAAGCCGCCCGCGGATGCCAAGCGCCACCCGGTGCCCAGCGAGGAGTCGCAGGCGGAAATCCTGCAGGCATTGAAGGAACTCTTCAAGAAAGAGATCGAGAACAAACAGCCCCATGTCCGATTGGCCCTGGCGGCGCACCTTATTCGCAAGGCCCGGGAGACGAAGGACAAACCGGCCGAGCAATACGTGATGCTCCGCGTGGCCCGCGATTTGGCCGTGCAGCAGGGCGACGCAATTCTGGCGGTCCTGGCAGTCGACGAGTTGGCCAAGGGTTTTGACATCTCGGCAGCCTCGGCAAAGGCCGAAGTGCTCGATCGGACGCTGCGTCAGGCGAAGACACCGACGACGGTGGCTTTGGTCGTTGAGTCGATCCTCAAGGAGGCGGAAAAGGCGGCCGATCCTCAGGCGTACGAGGCCCTCGCCCCGCTGGTCCGCCAGGTGGAAGCCTCGCTATTGAAGAAGTGCGGCCCGGAAATGGCCCGGCTGCTTCTGGAGCGCCGCAACCGATTTGAGGATCGCCGCGATCTGATCCGGGCGGGCCAGGCCGCCGGGGCGATGCTGGCGATGAACGCCAACGACCCGGGCGCCAATTCCGAGCGGGGCCGCTTCGAGGCGTTGGTGCGCGAGGACTGGGAGAAGGCCCTCCCGCTCTTGGCCAAGGCGAACCAAGGGGCGATCTCGGAGTCGGCCCGGCGCCTGGCCGCCGACGCCAAGGACATCGGCGCCCAACTCGCCATGGCCGACGCCTGGTGGGATCTCGCCGAGAAGGAACGTCGCCCCACAGGCTACAAGGCCATGCTCCTCACCGCGGCCCATCATTGGTACGAGCAGGCCCTGCCCCGCCTGGCCGACGCGGACCTGACCAAGGCCCGCGAGCGGATCGACTTCTGCCTGCTTGGGGCGCAACAGCGGAAGCACCCGCTCCAACTTGCGTTGGGCGGACTGGCCGGGCTTTCGTCGATCGTGCCCAAGAAGGCCGAGGGAAAGATCGCTCCTTTGGAAGGCTACGTCGGCCTCCAAGGCAAGTGCAACGTCGAATATCCCCCCGTGCCCGTCTCTTCGTACATTCTTGACTTGGAGGTCGCGTTCCCCGGTCCCGACGGTAGCCTGGAAATGGCCGTCGGCGAAAGCGATGACTACGCGAAGGTGGAATTCGTGTGGCTGGACAAGGAAAAGAAGTACCGTTGTCGGCTCACCAAGCACCGCCGCGGCTGGTCTTGGTGGGGTGGAGAGCGGCAATACGATCCCCAGCAGCGGATGAAAGTCACCCTCTACGTCGACGAGAACGACCATGCGCTGTTTGAGAAGGGTGGGGGCCACATTGTTAGCATGGGGACATGGCCGGCGGACCTTTGGTTCCGCTGGTGGACGGGCGACAAGACCGTCGCGGCGATCACGCGTTGCCAGTTCCGCCCGTGGACGAAGCTCGACGCGGAGCGACTCAAGAAGACATTGCCCGGGAACTTCGTGGAGTGCCAACGCGAGGAAACGGCCCTGCGGTTCCACGAGGCGAACCTGGGTCTGCGCGAGAAACCCGCCCTGGCGGACCCGAAGCTGTTTGTCGTGACCAGCACCGGTACTCCGATGGTGTGGGTCGCGCCCGGCAAATTCCAGCACCCCGGCATCAAGGACCCCAAGCAGTCGGTCGAGGTCAGCATCAGCCGCGGCTTCTGGATCGGTCGGTACGAGATCAGCCAGGGTGAGTGGATGACGCTGGTGCCCAGCAACCCCAGCCGCGTGTTCGGCTCCCCCTTCCTGCCGGTCGACGGGGTCAGCTATGAAGACGTCGGCAAGTTTTGCGCGCTAGTAAACCGTCAGGAGGCCCGGGCCAAACGTGTGCCGCCTGGATACGTCTACCGAGTGCCGACCGAGGCGGAATGGGAGTATGCCTGCCGGGCCGGCAACAGGGAGGACTTCAGCGTCGAGCCCGCGGGAATCTGGTCTGCCGAGACTGCCGGGCGCCGACCGCACGAGGTCGGCGCAGGACAAGCGAACCCCTGGGGCCTGTACGACATGCACGGGAACGTGTCGGAGTGGTGCCTGGACGCCTGGCGCGACGAACCCGAAACGCCGGTGTGGCGGGTCAGCGGTCCTTTCGTCCCGCCCAAGAGCAGCGGCGACCCCCTGGTGCCCCGCGGCGGGGCCTGGTGGCCAGGGCGCCACGACTGCCCCTGCCGCCCCCGCGAACCAACCAGAACGGTCTCCGGCGGCCACCGCGGGTTCCGCCCCGTTCTGGGCCCCGCC
>CAYTJV010000651.1:0-4213 GCA_964438165.1 uncultured Planctomycetaceae bacterium
GCACGTTCGGCAAGTTCAGCCTCCGCAGCCTGGCCCAAACGCTCGATTGGGTCGATGACCTGGTGGCCGAAGCCGCTGCCCGGGCAAAGAAATCAGCCTCGACGGACGCAACGACCGCCGCCGGAGGTTCCGGTGGTTCGGTGTCGCCTGCTACGACGGGCTCATCGGACGGCACGAACCAAGCGCCGGCCCCGTCCACCGATCTGGAATCTCCAACCTCCGCTCTCTCCTCCGCCGGCACGGGCGGCTTGCTCGCCCCTGCCCCGACGGACACGAACCAGACTCCCGCCGCGCCCATCGATCTCCCATCGTCGGCCTCCGATTCCTCAAGCGGCGGAGGCGGCATGGCCTTGCTCAGCGGCGGCAACCAGAACCCGATCGCCGGACTCGACCTGGCCACTACGATGGAGGATAGCCCCATCACGATCAACGTCCTGGAGAACGACTCCGACCCGGACGGCAATCACATCTTCATTGCCGGCGTCACCCAGCCGGCCAACGGAAAGGTGACTTTCACCGCAACCACGGTGACTTATGCGCCCAGCTTGAACTTCTACACCACTGCGTACCCTGAGCAGTTTACCTACACCATCACCGATGGCCACTTCGACGCTCAGGGCCAGCTTGGCACTGACACCGAGATAGTCAATGTCACGGTCACGCCCGTCGACGATTACCCCTCCGCGCTCAGCGACTATGCGATGACGTCCCAGTCGTCCCCGGTGACGATCGACCTTTTGGCCAACGACACGGATCCGGAAGGGAGCGTCAGCGTCGTCTCGGTGGGGCAGTCGCAGTTCTTGTGGGCCTGGGTGACCAACAACGGCGACGGCACGGCCACCTACGACCCGCGGCAAGGATCGCCCCCGGAGTATTGGTGGCCGGGGTCGCCGGGCCGCGACGCATTCTACTACTCGATCACGGACACGACCGGCCACCAATCGATGGGGACGGCGTACGTGTACGTCACCGACGACACGCTGGACGACTGGCCTTGGGCCGTGGATGACCCGGCGATCATCGCCGAAGACGCCTCGGTAACGATCGACGTGCTGGGCAACGACATGGACGGCGAAAGTCTGCCCGTGGTGACGAGCGTGTATCCGTTGGGGGAGAGCAGCGTGGGCACGATGGAAATCATCGTCAACGCCCAGTATCCCCGCGGGGCGCTGCACTACACGCCGCCCCAGGACTATTTCGGTGGAACCTACTTCGGCTACGGGATCACCGACAGCGCAAGCCAAAGCGATGGCGCCTACGCATCTGTCTTTATCACCCCCGTCAACGACCCGCCCGTGGCGGCGCCCGATCAGGCGGAAGCATGGCGGGAAGAGGCGATCACCATTTCCCCGCTCACTAACGACACGGACATCGACGGCGGCGACCTGATCCTGACGAACCTCAACCGCCCGGCCGACTGCGACGTCTGGTTCGATGAGACGACGGTCCACTTCACCGCGTTGACGACGTTCGAGGGCAGCACCGTGGATCTCAACTACATCGTCGCCGATGGCCACGGCGGTACGGGCAACAGCACGGCGACGGTGCAAGTGAAGATCGCGGACCTGGACGCCAAGACGGTCCTGCACAATATCGCGGACGGCGATCTCTCGGAGAACAAGGAGGTTGTTCCGGGGGCATACGTGCCCATCAATAATGATGACGACGACTACGACGACGCCAACCTCGCGGACCAAGGCCAACAAGGGGCAATCCCGGGCGAAGACGATCTGCTACCGATCGTGTTGCGGCCGATTGTGCCGCAAACCCTGGGCGGCACGTACACAGTCGGCGTTGGCCCTTACGGCAAAATCCGGGCATGGCTCAATCCGAATCGGACGGGTGAGGTGAGGTCGGACTGGCAGTCCCAGCCGAGCACTTTCGACGCCACCGCCACAACGACTCTTTACGTGGAAGGACTGCAAACAGGCCAGGACGCCATTCTTCTGAGTTGGTCGAACGGGGTCCAGCACAGGCCCTCTGCGGACCAAGTCAACGTGAACGTCTTCGATTGGAGCGGGCCGCTCAACGTGCCAGACTACTCAATCTACAAGTACCGTGCGACGGGCGGCATGCTGGACATCGGCAACAGCAAATGGCTCAGCCCCGTCGGTGGCTCGATCAACGCGAGCGTTGAGGGCGATACCACGCCAGACGAGGTGGACGTTCTCTGGCAGGGCGGACCGATGATCGGCAAGGCCGTCTACCAGGCCGCACCGAACTATGTGTGGGACCTCGGCGTGAACGTGGTCGAAGTGACCATTGGACCACCGGATACGGGCGCGGCGTTCACTCCGGGAACACCGGCCGACGATGGCACCACAATCGTCAACAATACTGAATGGAAAAGAGCCACATCGGGATCGCCTGGCCTCGCATGGCGAGCAAAGGTTAGCCTGAGCGGCCCCGACGGGGATCGAGGGGTTAAATTCATGCGCGTGGCGTTTGTCCAGAACGCTGATTTCACGACCAGGAACGGAGTCTATACGACGGAACAAGCCGTTCTGACATCCGACGTCCAAGGTCAGTCGTTCTTGGACCGTCTCCCGCAATCCACCCTTTCCCCCTATTACAGCACGAGGGTGACGCCCCCCGCCACCTTCTTCCATCCGAGTCCAAGCAACAAGGTGGCAACCATTTCCAGCACGGATTCGCCGGCTAGTTGGGCGCCCTTAACGTATGATCGCCAGGTCGGCGTGCAGCTTGGCGACGACGTAGTCGACATGATAGGTTTTGTTGGGGACTTTCGTCTTTACGTTACGGCAAGTACCGCGGATCCGCGAAGAATTGGGCCCGACGTGTACACGTCGCGCGCGTGGGCCCACTGGCGGTTCAACGGTTCGGGCACTGTCGACCAAACGGCGCCTTACGCTTGGCATGGCTGGCCCGAGGCCGGCGTAACGGTCGTGACGCCGTGGACGCCAGTCACGGACGGCTCACAGCCGTCCCAGGTTTCGGGTGAACTCGCCAACGACGCCAATGATCGCGAGACGTACAATTAGCCGATTCCCGAGGCCACGAAGGCCCACGGGCAACAAAAGGACTCGTTTTGGAGGATACGCAAATGCTCCGCCCCAGGATTACGGCCATTGCGCTCGTTTGCCTCCTCTCGTTTCACCTCGATGAGGCGAAAGCGGGCATAGATACGTACACCGGCTTAGGCGACTCGTTTTGCGAGGACTTTAGTGCCGTATATGCATACGTCGTTTCGACGACCGAAACCGGTCCCGGGAAGCGTCGCGTAAAAATAGAGATTTTCGCCACGTTAGCCGGAGCATACGACGCCGCCGAAAAACCCGTGTTGGAGACCGAGTTTTACTACGGCAAGGTAGGCGCGATCAATAACCCGCCAGCGGCGGGATCTCGTGTCGTGGCGATCGTTCAGCGGGTTCGCGACGTTAACGGCCGGCTGCTCGATCGTAACGTCATTCCGTCCGATTTCATGACGTTCATGCCGAATAAAGCGGCGATTCTCGAGGTGAATGCTTTTGACGACCCGAAAGTTCGGGATGTCATTTCGCGACTGCGGCGACTTCGCGCGCCAGCAAAGGATGCGGCGAAAAAGTGAGGTTGGATACTAATTTCGTGATGGAGTGGAATGGGGTCGCGTCGTGACATTTAACTTTTGCACGTGTCGCCAGAGAGCCGAGTAGCGATGCGAAGGGAACAAAGGGGACATTCTACTTTTTCTCGGAACGGCGAGGGCGACCACGCGGATGAAGACTCGCTTCCAGACCCAATCGCTCCGCCGTGGCGTGCTGCCGCGACTCGTTTCCATAGGGCGTGCCGCGTTCGATGCACTTCTGCAACGCCGCCAATTCCGCTTCGCTTTGCGGCTGGTTGACCCAATCGAGCCAATCCACGCTGCGCGGGACCGGACCACCGTCCATCATCGCGGCACGTTTCCCGCCGCCAAATGCCGCCGCCGAAGACCACGGCCAGGACTCCGCCCGCCTCACGAGGTTGGCCCGCAAGGCGTTCCGCTCCACGTAACGCAGAACCGTCCACAAGTGCTCGTCTTCCTCGATCGGAAACGCCTTGAAACGTCCTTGCCAGACGTGCCCGCTCGAATGGTAGTGACGATGGTATCGCCGCACATGCGAGGTCATCAACCATTGCATCCATCGACTCAAGAGTGAATTTGGGGTCAGGAGTGAATTTGGGGTCAGAGCGCACTTAGCTCTACAGCAAGACTTCGGCATCCTCGCCACTA
>CAYTJV010000652.1:0-4212 GCA_964438165.1 uncultured Planctomycetaceae bacterium
CCCCGGGTCTCGATCCCGCCCGCCGGGGCTTCCATGATGATTCGCGACTCGGGATGCTCCGGCGTGAGATCGTCGAAGAAGACCTTGGTGGTCAGCAGGTTCGGGTCCTGGTAATTGATCGCCTCGACGCGCAAGAGCGCGAAATACCGCTCGTTTTCCTTGGGCGGACGGATCTGGCCCGACACCGTCGTGCCGGTCCGCAGCCCAAAGCGGCGGATCTGGCTGGGGGAAACGTAGATGTCGTCGGGGCAAGAAAGGTAGTGGTACTCCGGGCTGCGCAGGAAGCCGAAGCCGTCGGGCAGCACTTCCAGCGTCCCCTCGCCGTACATCAACCCGTTGAGCTTGACCCGCTCCTTGAGGATCTTGAAGATCAAGTCCTGCCGTTTCATGCCGGCCAAGTCGACGAGGTTGTCCTTGCGGGCCTCCTCGATGAGATCGGCCATCGACATTTTCTGCAATTCGACGATGTGCGAATCGCCCGATTTCTTGATCTGCTCGTAGCGCTCGTCGAGCTCGTCGTCGAACACGCCGTCGCGATCGACCAGCTCCTCGGCCAGGGAAAGGGGTTCGCTCTCTTCCTCGGGATGCCTCTCGCCCGTCGCCTCATGTTCTGAAGGCGGCAGTGGCGAGTGAGCCATCCTCCGCGACCTGCTCGTGGAACTGGAGCCTCTGGAATACGCCATGATCTACTGCTCCTGAAAAGCCTCTCGGGCCGGCGCACGGAAGGCGCCGGCGGTGGGAAACGAGTGGTGGGGAAGCTCAGCCGACGTGAGACCGCCAGAACCGCTCGACCTGGGCGCGGGTGTCCTCAGGAGAGCGGGAGGTGTCTACTACCACATCGGCAAGCTTTCGTTTGGAGTCCAACGATTCCTGGACGCCCTCACGTGCCGTAAAATCCGTCTCGCTCCAACCGCGCTCCAGCGCTCGCGCCAGCCGCAGTGGCCGTGGTGCGTCAACAAAAACCAGCCAATCACACAGCCTATCCCAATCTGCCTCCACCAGCAACGGCGCGTCGAGCACCGCCGCCGGGCATCCGGCCGCCGCCAACCGCTGGGCCTCCTGACTGAGCCGGCGACCGATCTCCGGGTGGAGCAGTTGTTCCAGGTGTTTTCGATGTTCCTCTGCGGCCGGCGAGTCGCCGAAGACGATCCCGGCCAACCGCGTTCGATCCACATGCCCGTCGGGGCCGAGCACCCCGTCGCCCCACTCGCGCCGGACGGCATCCTCAACCTCGCCCATGCGCAACACTTCGTGTCCGACCCGGTCCGCGTCCAGCACCCCGGCACCGAGGTCGGCCAGCGCGCTCGTGACGAAGCTCTTCCCGCTGGCCACTCCGCCGAGAACGCCGATCAGTTTCATTGGTTTGGGGTTGGACTGTAGGGAACGCCCTCCGTGGCGTTCCGCGGTGTCGCCGCTTCAACGGAACGCCACGGAGGGCGTTCCCTACAGGCTTCATGGCGCCAAGGGTCTTGCCACGGCCCAATTCGGGCCGACTTTCACATCGACTTTCAAAGGAACCAACAGCCGGCACGCGCCCGTCATCTCCTCGCGCACGAGGCTGGCCAGGGTCGCAACGGTGTCGGGGGAAACTTCGAAGATCAGCTCGTCGTGGATTTGCAACAACATCCGGGCCGGCAGCCGTTCGCGCCTCAATCGCCGATGGGTGGCGATCATGGCCTGCTTGATCAGGTCCGCGGCGGAGCCTTGGATTACGGTGTTGATGGCCGTCCGCTCAGGCAGGTTCCGTTGTCGGCCAGCGTTCGGGCGGACGCCGCGGATCGCTCGCCGCCGTCCCAAGATAGTTCTAACATAACCATTCTTGTCGCATTCGGCTAGTACCCCGCCGAAGAATTTCTCCACCCCCGGATACCCCTCGAAATAGGTATCTATGAACCGCGCTGCCTCTTCTTTACGGATCCCCAACTGCTTCGAGAGCCCGAACGGGCTTTGCCCGTAGATCACCCCGAAGTTCACCACCTTGGCCTGCCGCCGCATGGCTTCGGTAACATCGCCCGGCGTCACGCCGTAAATCCGCGCGGCCACCTGGGCATGGATGTCTTCATCCTGGGCAAACGCCGCCACTAGGCGTTCGTCTTCGGAGAAGTGGGCCAGCACGCGGAGCTCGATCTGCGAATAGTCGGCGGCGAGAAGCAGCCAGCCGGGCTCGCCCGCCACGAACGCCGAGCGGATCTCCCGCCCCGCTTCCGTGCGCACGGGTATGTTCTGCAAGTTCGGATCGCTCGAGCTCAGCCGTCCGGTCGCGGTCACATCCTGATGGAACGAGGCGTGGACGCGCCCAGTGCCTGGGTGAACCATTTGCGGCAGGGCGTCGACGTAGGTGCTCTTGAGCTTCGCGTACTGGCGGTATTCGAGGATCACCGCCGGCAGAGGGTGTACCCGGGCCAGCTCTTCCAGCACGTCGACATCCGTGCTCGCGCCGGTCTTGGTCCTGGAAACCACCGGCAGTTTCTGCTCCTCGAACAACACTTGCTGCAACTGCTTGGGCGAGGCGATATTGAACGAATGCCCAGCCATGTCATAGATCTGCTTCTCCAGGGCGTTGATCTCCTCCCCGAATCGTTGGCTGAGCTCCGCCAACCGATCGCAATCGACCCGAATGCCGTTGTATTCCAGTTCGACCAGGACCTCGACCAGCGGCATTTCCAGGTCGTGGAACAAGCTCTCCAACTGCGATTGCTCCAGCTCGCGCGCCAGGATGGGACGCAGCCGCAAGGGAAACATGCTATCGTCGCAGCAATAGTCGGCCACCCGGCGGACCGGCACCTCGTCCATCCGCCGCTGGTTCTTGCCCGTGCCGATCAGGTCGGTGATTGGCGTCTTGCTCCGGCCCAGATACCGCTTGGCCAGGTCGTCGAGGCCGTGGTTCCGCTGGCCGGCTTCCAGCAGGTAGCTGGCGACCATCGTGTCGAAGGCCACGCCGGCCAGCTCCACGCCCGCACTGCGCAGCACGATCATGTCGTACTTCAAGTTCTGCCCGATCTTTTCGATCGACGGATTCTCCAGGATCGGGCGGAGGACGTTCAGTGTGTGTTCCGGGTCGAGATGCCTCTCTCCGGCCGGGGCTCGGACCGGCACATACCACGCCTCGTCTTCTCGCCAGCCGAGCGAGAAGCCGACAATCTCCGCCCAACGCGGCCAGATGTGCGTGGTCTCCAGATCCACCGCAATCCGCGGCTGCCTCGCAAGTTGCTCCACGAGATTCGCCAAAGCTTCGGGCGTGTCGACGATGTGAGCCTCGGGCCGGCCCGGGATGAAGGATGAAGGATGAAGGATGAAGGATGAGGGATCAGGGATCAGGGATGAGGGATCGTGCTGTGGAGCGGTCTCGCTGCGCTGTGGAGCGGTCTCCTGACCGCTCCACTCGGCCGACCGAAGGTCTCCAGGATCGTTGGGGAGACCTTCGGTCGGGCCTTTCGGCGGGGTCGGGAGACCCGCGCCGAGCGCTGGCGGGGTCGGGAAACCTTCGCCGAGCGCTCCCACAAACTGGTCCACCTTCGCCGCCAGACTGCGGAAACCGAACTCCATGAACAGCCCACGCAGCCGATCGCGGTCCATTCGGCCCACGCGCCCGGCCGACCAATCGACCGTACAAGGCACTCGCGAGTTGAGCCGTACCAGTTTGCGGCTCACAAGGGCCTGCTCCTGCCCGGCAAGAAGGTTCTCCCGCCGCTTCGTGCCGGAGATCTCCTGGGCATGCTCGAAAACGGCCTCCAGCGTGGCGTATTTCTCCAGGAGTTGCTGGGCCAACTTCGGCCCGATGAGCGGAACGCCTGGCACGTTGTCCGTCGGGTCGCCCACCAGGGTCTGATAATCAACGACCTGCTCCGGCGCGATGCCCCAGTCGGCTTTGAGCGACTCGCGATCGATCACCTGGTCCTTGCGGATGTTGTAGACCTTCACCCGATCGGTGATCAGTTGCCGGCAATCCTTGTCGGCCGTGACCAGGTAGCACGCTGCCCCCAACTCCTCGCTGAGCCGGGCCACCGTGGCCAGGATGTCGTCGGCCTCGAACGCCTCGCACTCCAGGGTCGGGATGCCCATCGCGTCGATCATCCGCCGGATCGAGGCGAACTGCGGAACCAAATCGGCGTGCGTCTCCGGCCGGTTGGCCTTGTACTGCTCGAACAACTCGTGGCGGAATGTCTTGCCCGGCAGATCGAACGCGCAGAACAAATAGTCGGGCCGCTTGTT
>CAYTJV010000653.1:0-4206 GCA_964438165.1 uncultured Planctomycetaceae bacterium
GGGCGGGCGTTCCCCACGGGCTTGGCGAGCCTCGGGGGGTTGGCGGGCATGGCCCGGGGCGGGGTCCCCGCTCCGCGGGACGGGGAGGCCTGGCAGCGGATGCCGGTCGTGCACGACGGCCGCCTTAAGCCGCCCGACAGCTTCGCACGGACCCTGGTCCGTGGCATCTGCGGCCGCGAGAACCCACGCCTCTCGCTCCCGAACGAGGCCCTCCAGAGCAGCGATCCGGCCTGGGTCCGTGCCCGCAGTCTCTTCCCCGACGGCCAACCACGGGCCTTCTCGGCCGCCGAGATCCTCTTCAGTTGGGTGGTCGAGCCGGAGAACTGGGAGCGCGTGCCGTTTCTGGCGGCGAGCAACGAGGAGCTTCGAGAGAAGGGGCTGGGCGTTCCCTCGCGCGACGAACAGGGCAACCACCTCAAGTTCGTCTCGCCCCACGACGTCGCCGGCTCCAAGCGATTCACGGCGGCGTTGGAAGAGAAATCGCGACGGCAAGCGGTCGCGCGGCGCGACCTCAAGGTCTTCCAGACCACCGAATTCGATCAGCAGCTCCGCCGCTTCTACGACGCCTATGCCACGTACCGGCGGATCGCGTTGCGACCGCTTTCGGCGGGCGGCCTGCAAGGGCAGTTCAAGGACCAACTGGCCCGGGCCGTCGGTCTCTGGATGAAGCTCCGCCCGAGCCTCGCGCTGCTGCCATCGGAAAGCGCGGGAGGCACGTCCGACGCACAGGAGGCCAGCGACGCGGTACGCCGGCTGGTGGAGTTCGCCGGGCTGCTTCGCGACCAGGTCGCGCCGGTCAATCCCGCCGAGATGGAGCCGCTGCTGGTCGCCCTGCGCACGTCGGCGTTGAAGCTGGCGGACCAGGCCGAGGCGGCCCGCGAGCAGTTGCAGCGGCAACCGAGCGCGACCGACGCGAAAGACAACGAGGAGCGGCTCGTGCTTCTTCGGGCGATGGCCAGCCAGTTGGGCGAGATGGCGCGGCTGGTCAATGAAGCCCAGGCAGATCTGTACGACACGGGCCACTCACTTGCGATCGTCCCCGCGATCCACGCGGCCGCGCTGGAGGAGAAACGGGACCCGCGCGAAGGGGCCAAGCCGTGGCTCAGCCTCCAGGCGGTCTTGGCCGGCTCCGACCTGCTCGTGCGGGCCTATCCGCAGGCCGAGTTGGACTCGGTGCGCAAGGCGTTTCGCGAGGTCGAAAACGCTTATCTCGACCGGCAGGCCGCCGATCGTCCGGACCGCTTCCAAGCCGCCATGGAGAACTTCACCGCCACCGTCGAGGCCCTCGGACAGGCCATCGAGCCGCTCCGCGACCAACTGCCGATCAAGAACCGCGACTCCGAGTTGATGGCCGCGACCGCCTACCCGGCCGCCGGCGCCATGGACTTGGAGGTCTTCTACAACCGGCTCGATCCCTTCACCTGGACCTGGATCCTGAGCCTTGGGGCCGTGGCCTGCTTCCTGCTGACGCGCTTGGCGCGGCGGGCGATGTTCTGGTCCGGTCTGGGCCTGCTGCTGGCCGCGCAGGCGTGTACGATCGGCGGGCTGGCGATGCGGATCATCGTCACGCATCGCGCCCCGGTGACCAACATGTTCGAGACGATCGTGTTCGTGGCCCTGGTGACCGCCCTGATGGGCACGTGCTTCGCCCTGACGCCGCTGCTGGCCCGCGGGTTCGAGATCGCCTGGCGACTGACGGCCCGGCCCTGGCCGCGGTGGACCGGCGTTGCTAACGGCCGGCCGTCGTGGCCCGAGTACCACCGCCCGGCATGGCGGACGGCCAATTGGCTGGTCTTCGCCGCCCGCCTCGTCCTCGTGGCCGCGACGTTTTACTTCCTTGCCATGGCGTCGTATGGCACATCGGCCGATGAGACGGTGGTCCGCCTGACGCCCCGCGTGGCGGTGGAAGCCGCGATGCCGACCTTCAGCGATCTGATGGCCTGGGCCGTTGGCCTGGGCGTGCTGGCGCTGGCCGTGTGGTTTGTGCCCCGGGCGATCCTGGCTGGCCTTCTTGCCCTGGTCCTGGTGCCCGCTAGCCTGGCCAAGGAAGGCATCGGCAAACCGCTGGAGCAGGTCGTGGCCCGCAAGGCGTTCGCCTTGGCGGGGGCCGCGGCGGCCTTCCTGGCGGCCTACGTGGCCTGCAACGCCTCGGTGTTCGACAAGAACATCAGTCCGATCATGCCCGTGCTGCGAAACAACTTCTGGCTCACCTCCCATGTGCTGACCATCACCGCCAGTTACGGCGCCGGGGCGTTGGCATGGGCCTTGGGCAACCTCGCGCTGGCATACTATCTGTTCGGTCGCTACCGGGATCCGGCCAGGGCCGCGCTGCCGTCGGACATCGTGGGAGAGCACCGTCCTGCCGGCCATTATCAAGCCCCGCCCAAGGCCCTGAAGCGTCGCCCCCCTGACCTCTGCAATACCCTGGGCAGCTACAACTACCGGTCCACGCAGGTTGCCGTGCTGCTCTTGGCCGCGGGAACGATCCTCGGCGCCCTTTGGGCCGACGTTTCCTGGGGGCGATTCTGGGGATGGGATCCCAAGGAAGTCTGGGCCCTGGTGTCGCTCTTGGTGTACCTCGCCGTGCTGCACGGCCGCTACGCCGGCTGGTTCGGCAACTTCGGTCTGGCCGTCGGCTCCGTGTTCGGCGCCACCTCGATCCTCATGGCCTGGTACGGCGTCAATTTCTGGCTCGGCAGCGGCAAGCATTCCTACGGCGAGGGCACCGGCGGGCTGAACTGGGTGCTCTGGGCGGTCGCGCTCAATTGGGCCTTCGTGCTGGCGGCCGCCGTCCGCTACCACTTCAGCGCAGCGGATTCTCGACGTCGGGCTGGCGGGTGGGCTGGGCGCTCGGCAGCCGGCGGATGAGCCAGTCGTTTTGGCGGGCGATGGGGACGAGCCGTTCGGTCTCCGGGGCCAAAGCCTGAACCACGGTGGCCAGCGGCAGTCGCAGGTCGGACGGCTGCGGCTCGCTGAGGATGGCTCCCATTCGGCCCACGAGCATCGTGCCTGAATCTCCCGACGGCGATAGCCCGCGCACGCGCAGCCCCTTCACATCACAGGCAAGCCACACGGCCAACTGCTCGTAGGGCACGAGCCGATCGGCCCGATCGATCCCTACGCCGCCCGCCATCCCAAGCCGCTGGATCGCCAGTTCCAGCAAGGATCGGCCGACCATGCCCGGTCCGCCCACCAACGAGCCGGCCGCTTCCTCCAGGCGTCCCCGAGTAAAACGGGCGACTTCCACGCTGAGATCGGCCGTGCCGCTCATGCGATGCGGCGAATGACCGGAGACCAATCGCTCCAGGTCCACCTCGGTGAACTGGCCGACGAGCTTGCCGCTTGGGCCGTCGCCCGAGGGACTCGCCCGCAAGGTCCCGCAGAACCAACTTCTCGGCCCCAGGAGCTCGAATCCGGTCAGCCCGATCGCCAGCAGGCGGCAGGGCAAGGGCGTGCCGCCGGTATCCAACTCCATGCCGGTCGCCGCAGGCGTCACTTGGCGATTGCGCGTGACGAGGAGCCGGGCGGGTTCGGAGTCCGTCTTGCCGGCCAGCCGGAACATCGCCTCGATTTGCGGCCCGCCCGGACGCGCTTCCAGCCGGGCCTCCACCTGCACGAGCTTTTGCGACAGCTCGCGCCCGACGATGCCCAACTCTTCGGCCGCAAGGTGCAACGGCACGTCGCCCGCCTCCGTGCGCCGGGTGAGCAGGCGATCGACGAGGCGCCAGATTTCCCCCCACTGAGAGCCATTGATCTCCGGCTGCGACAAGATCAGCCGCAGCCCCCGCCCGCTGGACTCTCCCAAGGGGGCGTTCCAGCAGGCCCTCAGCTCCCGGCAGCGGAAGACGGGCTGACGGCCTTCGGGCTCACACACCTGGAGTCCTTCGTAGACGACCACGCCCGGCTCCGGATGGCGGATCCCGGCAAGCGAAACGGTCATCCCCAGTCGCCATCCGAGTTGCTCGGCCTCGCGGTCGACGTACCGCGCCGAGCGCCACCAAAGGCCCCACGCCGAGACCGCCAACGTCGGCATCAGACCGAGCGCGAAGAAGATCGCCAAGGCGATCCGCCGCCGCATCCTATCGTGCAAGTGGAACATCCGTGAGCCGCTTCAGAAGGATGAAGGATGAGGTGAAGAGGCGCAGAGGCCGGCGTCACCTTGTCACCTTGTCACCTTGTCACCTTGTCACCTTGTCACCTTGTCAC
>CAYTJV010000654.1:0-4205 GCA_964438165.1 uncultured Planctomycetaceae bacterium
GCGTTTGTTCCCCTGGAGGCTTGGTGCCGGGTGCCCGCCCCCGCAGCCGATCCTTGGAGGCGACTGCTGCCAGCGGTTCATGGGCCTACCGAAACCTTGGGTTGGTCGGCCTATCGCATGGAACTACCCGCCGAGTCCGGCGTTGTCCTGCCGATCGTCCACAGCGATACCGTTCGGGGCCTGGGATGGAGCGTGTTTGTCGGAGTCTTCGCACTGCTGGCATGGAGTAGTAGGATGGGTCTCCAGACCCGTCCCGGACGGCTCGGGAGAGCCATCCTACATGACTTCACGATGCTGCTGGTCTGGCTGGCCGGACTCGCGGCACTGGCCGCCCTGCTCGTTCCGGCGGCCTTCACGCCGCTTCCCTCCGGCGCCCTCTGGGCGACCTTGGCCGCCGCCGGGCTGCGGTGGGGCCTGCGCCGCGAGCGGGCTGTCGCCGGCTCAGCAGATTCCACGGTCACTACGCAGAGGCGGGCCGCCCTGACGGTCGCGGTCCGCGCAGGCATCGTGGTGCTCACGGCGGCGTCGGCCTACGCCTGGTGTGGAGCGGCGCGCGGTGAGGCGACCGACATCTCTCCCACCGGCACAGTCCACCAGGTGCTCATTCCCGTCGACGATAAGCAGCAGCCCACGGGAGACAAATTCTACGTGCCCGAAGGCTTCTTCAGCCAGTTGCAGGCCGCCACAGCGAGCCGATCTGACGATCGGCGCGGATGGGTGCTCTCGTCGGCGGTGTATCGCGGGATCTTGAGCTGGCGCACGGCGCCGGAGCAACTCGCGATGGAAGAGCTGAGGGCAAGTTACGATATCGAGGTATTGGGCCGGCAAGTGCGGGTGCGGATTCCCGTCGGCCGGACGGGAATGGAGATTCTGCCCGACGGAGTCGCCCTCGAAGGGCGGAGCATTCAACCCGTCTGGCCGGATGCTGAAGGGAACATGGCGTTCGACGTGGCCGAGCCGGGCAGGTATCGACTGGAACTGGCCTTGAAGCCCGCCGCCCGAACGGTCGGCGACAAAAGCCTCGTCGAGTGGAAGATCCCTCGCCTCGCCACCTCGCGACTGGAGTTGACGATCCCGCCCGACGCGCCGAACATCGAAGTCCCTTCCGCGCTGGGGGCGGTCGTGCGCGAACCGGACCCCTCGCGGCTTGTCGCGGCCTTGGGCCCGACGGATCAACTCCAAGTGGCCTGGCCGGAAGCACTAGCGCGCTCCGCGGAAAGGTACGCCGTGGAGGCCGAGCAGCTCCTCTGGCTGAAGCTCCGGCCCGACTCCGTGGTGCTCGACGCGCTGTTGAGCGTCAGGGTGCTGGAGGGCCGGATTCGCGAGGTTCAACTGGCAGTCGATCCGCGGCTGCGATACTTCCCATCCACCAGCGACCGGTCGCCCATCGCCCGAGCATCGATCGATCCCGGCCAGCCGCAGGTGCTGCGACTGGAGCTTTCCCAGCCGGCCGGCGGCAAGGTCGTGATTCCGGCAACCTTCCTGCTTCACGAGAGTTCCGGGGTGGGAAACTACCGTCTGCCGCTGGTGGACGTGCTCTGCGCCCGAACCACAAAGCGGTGGCTTGGCCTGTCGGTCGATCCGTCGCTGGAGCACTCGCAAGTGGGCGGCCAGCGAATGCCCTCGATTGCCGTGCCGGCGTTTGTGGCGGCGTGGGGCGGCGTCAAGTCGCCGCCGCTGGCCGCGTGGGAGCTTTCGTCGCCGCGGCCCGACTGGAGCGTGTCAACGCGCCCCGTCCCCGCCCGCATTGCCGCCGAGCAAGTCCTCACCCTGGCTTTCGCCGCCCGAAGCGCGCACGTCCTCCTGGAGGCCGGCGTGAGCGGTTCCGGAGATGCCGTCTTCCAGCACCGCATCGCGGCCCCCCCGGGACTCGAGATCGAGCGGATCTCGGTGCGAGAAGACGGCATGGAACGAGTGTCGCGATGGGCGCGTGCGGCCGAAGGAGCGATCGTGTTTCTCAACGGAGCGACGCGGGGCAAACAGCAGTTGACGCTCCGCGGCCGTCTTCCCACGCCGGAACAAGGCACGCTGCCGCTGCCCACGGTCCGCCTGGAGGCGGAGCCGGCCAAGCCCATGGAGATCCTCCTGTTCCGCGACCCGACGGTCCAAGTCCAGGTGCGCGACCCGGTGGGGCTGGTTGAAGTGGAGGCGCCGCCGGCGGATGAGTCGCGGATCCCGCCGGAGCGATTGGTGAAGGCGTTCCGGGTCCAAACTTCCGAAGTCTCCAAGACTTCGGAAGTTTCCGGGGCGGCTCTCTGGATCACGCCCAACCGTCCCAAGATCCGGGCCGAGCAGATCACGTGGATTCGCAGCGCGACCGACGCGTGGCAGGCGGAGGTCGAGCTCCATTTCAAGGTCAGCGGCGGCTTAGCGGATCAGTTCCGCCTGGAAGTTCCCCCTCATTGGACCGGCCCTTACAAAATCCAACCCCCGGCAACGCTCAAGCTGACCGAAGTGCCCGGCAAAACTCATCGCCAATTGGTGGTCCGACCGCGGGCCGCCGTGGAGGGCGATTTCCGTCTGAGCATCTCCGGGCCGCTCAAGCTCGCGCCCAAGGAACGGCCGACCGTACCCAAAATCGTTGCCAAGGAGATCGCCGTCACCAGGCACTTGGTGATTCTGCCGGTCGGGCCGCTTTTTCCGGCCATGAGTTGGGAGACCCGCGGGCTGGTTTCAGCCAAACTCCCCAAGGACCTTCCCGTGCCGCCCGCCGAACGTGCGGCCCTGGCCGCGTACCGGGTTGCCGGCGAAGATTACCGGGCGCTGCTGCGCGTGGGAGATCCGGGACAAGGCCGGCCGCAAGTCCACCTGGCCGACTTGCGGATCGCCTGGCAGGTCGATGGCGCCTACCGCGCCTTGGCAACCTACGACCTGGATCCGGCCGGCCTCGCCTCGTGCCCTGTCACTCTGCCGCCCGAATGCCGCTTGGTGCAGATCCTGGTGGGCGGTCAATCGGCCCTGGCCGCGCCGGAAGCGGTAGGACGGCCTTTCCAGGCCGTCCCGAACGGCCTGGAAAGGCCGTCCTACATGATTGGGGAGAACCGATGGCAGGTTCCCTTGGCATCCCCCACGTTTCCGCAGCGGATCGAGGTCCTTTATGTCGGCGAGGTTGCCGAGCCCGGCAGCGCCGGCTCGCGGGACTTCGCCGTGCCGTCCCTGGGCGAGATTCCCGTGTGGCAGAGCATCTGGACCGTGGCTGCGCCCAGCGCATACCGGCTCCACGCCAGCGAGGCCCTCGACTGCCTTACGCCGGTACAACACGACCTGGCGGGACTGCGCAACGTGACGGCGATCGTGGAACGCGTGGCCGAGATTCCCGGCCTGGAAACTGAGCCTTTGACGCGATGGTATCGCGACTGGGCCGGACGCTGGCTCGCCGCGCGCACGGCAGTTGCGCGGCAGTTGGTTTGGGCCGAGGCGGCGTCGGAGGCGGCGTCCGTCCGCGCGGAAGTCGAGTCGCTCGAAAAGCGTCAGGCCGCGGCCTCGGAGCGGCTGGGCCTCTCAGGGCTGCTCTCGCAAATCGCGGCCGATCCGGCGCCGCGTGAGGAGTCGGCCGCGATCTGGCTGGCGACGGAGGAGGCTCGGCACGCGGCGATCCAATACGGGACTACGGCCAACCCGGCGATGGTCTCTGTTTCGTACGAGGAAGACCGTGCCTCCGGGACGGTCCACCGCCTGCTGGCGGCATTGGCCGTCGCCGTCCTGGGCCTGGCGGCGGTTTGGGGCAATCGCCGAGGAGTGCTCCCAAGGCTTTTGCTGCGATGGCCTTACGGCGCAGGGATGACGGTCGGCCTTACGTGGTGGTGGCTTCCCACCCCACGCGTTTTGGGCTTCCACCGGCCAGTCGCCCCATTTCTCGTCCGTAAACGGCATCCCGCGGCCGATGTAGAGGCTTGTGTAGAGTTCGCGGACAAACGTAGGTTCGACACCAAGCACGCTGAATTGTTTGTAATACACCAAATTTCCGGCGATCGTGTACCAAAACGGAATACTAAACAAAATTAACGTCGTCAATCCTAATAGGATTTTCTCTTTAACCATTTTTAACCGCTTCACCCCAATCCACAGAAGTACGCCCGCCGCGACGAGGGAAAGGGCGATAAACGCCGGACGCACTTGGGGCAAAAAGCCCAACAGGAGGATCAAAGCGAAAAACAAAGGCGTTGATTTTTATAACCTTGATGATTTATACTCGGACGAAGAAA
>CAYTJV010000655.1:0-4203 GCA_964438165.1 uncultured Planctomycetaceae bacterium
GCAGTCCGAGGATCTGCACGTCCACGGCGCGGCTAGTGATCGCGTAGTTGTCGCCGTGGACGGCGTCGAGGATCTGCTCGCGCGCGGAAAACCGGGGACAGTCACCTATTTTCAGAACACGAAATAGGTGACTGTCCCCGGTTTCCCATGACGCGCCTGTTCACCGACGAGGACGGCGCCCCGACCGGCCACGTCAAGTCGGGCACCGCCCCCGACGCGACCTTCATCTGGATCGAGAGCGACCAGTGCATCCGCTGCGGCAATTGCCACCGCGCCTGCCCGACCTATGCCATCCCCGTGCGCAAGGCCGACGTCGTCTGTGGCCCACGCGCTCAGGCGTAAGGGATGCGGCTTCCCTCTGGCTACTGAGCCTCAGAAAAGTAATGCAACAACGACAAATCCGAGCCGGGCCGTAACGACAAATCCGAGCCGGGCCGTGTCGGCCCGGAAAAACCGGGGCGACACGCCCCGGCTCTGAGAGAGATAAGTTGCATTACTTTTCTGATGATCAATAGACTCCGGGGAGATCAAAGGCCAACGAGGATCGCACCGCCCGTTTCCTGACCGCTTCCACCATCTGCTTCCAGCGGGCAGCAAGAAACCTCGGCCGCTCCATCCCGCGCAGCGCGTAGCTGCCGGTGGCCTGCGACAAATCGAGATCGGCCACGACGACCGCTTCGCTGCGGTTGTCGGCCAGGGCGAGCACGCGCTCGTCGGGAGCCACGATCTTGGAATCGCCCGCCGACCATTTGCCGCTTCCTTGCGGCCCAGCGGAGTTGGCAAAAACATAGTAGATCGCGTTCTCGAAGGCCCGGGCGGCAATCCCGTCCTTGCCGCCCCGCTTCTTGCGCGAGACCGCCAGGGCATCCATCCCGGCGTTGGGGTGGAAGAAGATCCGCGCCCCGGCCATCACGGCCAGCCGGACGAGCTCCGGATAGCGTCGCTCGTGGCAGATCACCGTGGTGGCGCGTACGCCGTCGATCTCGAACAGTGCGACCGCATCGCCGGGGGTAAACCACATTTGGTCCATCTCGGTGAGATGGCACTTCGCGTAGCAGTGGACCGCCTCTCCCCGACGATTGAAGACGACGAGGCCATTGTGCAGGTTCCCGCGACCGAATACGGGCGAGCCGACCAGAACGTTGGTGCGAAATCGTGCCGCCAGTTGGCCCACGGCGGTCAAGGCACGGACGACCTCGGCGGGCCGAAGCTGGGCGAAGTCATAGGCGTAACCCGTGGTCGCGCACTCGGGAAAGAGCACGGCGTCGGCCCGTCGCCGCGAGGCTTCGGCCAAGAGGCGTTCGATCCCGGCCAGATTGCCCTCGATGGTCGGCGCAAACCGCATCTGCACGGCTGCCACGCGCAGTCGCTGGCGGGTTCCCTTGGAGGCGGGCATGGCATTTTCACCGAGACTAGTCATGCGATCGGGGCGCTGCCCAGGCCACGGCGTTGCGGAGAATCCGGCTCGCGTTATCGTCGAAGAAGTGCGGGTAGGTCTCGTGGCCGGGTTGGAAGTAGAACACCTTTTTCCTTTCAGCGTAGCCGTCGCGTGAATTCTTTGAGGCCATGTTAGCCCGCCCCGATCGGTCCGTCAATCGCCCTGCCGACCAGTGGAATCGCGGACTACTCTTGCCATCGCTTCCCGGACAAGCCCGGCCCAACGCTACGAGGCTGACGGACAGCGTCAACCACTCGGCTACGAGATGAATGAGCGAGGCTGCGTTGCACTGCCACCTCGTTGGTGAAGAATCTGATGGGCGACCTGGTTCGGATTGTAACCGCCGGGCAGGCGGACGAAGCGCTTGCCGTGCTTTTCACAGAAGTCCCTCACCTCGCCGTAGGAATGACTGGACCAGCGAATCGCCAGGAGCACCGTAGTTACTTCCGGTCGGGCCACGTAGGGCTCAAACTGGTCAACCGATTCGTGTTCTCGGGTCGCAATCCAGATGAGCTCCTTCAACCTGAAGGCCGACTTGATGGCCTCGTAGGCGTGCGGGCGGCGTTCGCCACCAATGATGAGAATTGCTTTGTTCTCAAGAAGCGTGGCGACCTGCTGCACTTCCTCGGAAACCTCCTTGGGAACTTCGGCGGACGGAGGCACCTGGGTGGCGAGATAGCGGTCGATCTCGCCCAAGACACGCTGGAATCCGGGTGGGACTTCCAGGTCGTCGGGCATGTCATCAACGATAGGGACGAACATCTCCCGGATGTCCGTGTTGCTGGGAGGAATGCCGTCGTTGATGAGCGACTCCACCGCTCCCACCACCTTTTTCCAATCGTCTTCGGAACCGTTCCCTTCCCTGATGCGGCGGGCATGGTACTTCCCCTTGCCCAGCAGATTCCCTCTCTGCTTTTCCCATTTGCGGATGGCTTCTACCTGGACATCGAGGTCGCTAATCCGGTCCTGCAATTCGTTCCAGGCCGTGGGATTGGCGGGGTCATCCAGCCGCATGAAACGACGAATGAAGATTTGGTGTTCAGCCGCCGTGTGCCGCAACCAGTTGAAAAGATTTTCTTGGTCATTGTCGGGCTTGGCGTCCACGACCTCGACCGCCATTCTCAACGCCGATTGAGCTTCCGCAGCCAGGTCAAGGGCCTGCTCGAACAGTCCTCGACTCTTTTCCACGTCCACGACCAGTTGCCGTAGCAGGGAAATCACCGTCGCAACCGCATCGAAACACCCGGCAACATCCTCCCATAGCTTGAGGTCGTGGGGCGTCGGAGCCGAAGGATGGTTCATCCACAAGAAGCAGTCTTCCAGGGCCTTCGCCCTGGCGATGATGTCTCTGTCAGCGGGCTCGATTTCCAGGTAGTAATCCGCACCTTCGTTGATCCGCCGTTGACGGGTAGCGGCCCACCGTGCCCCTTCCGCCTTCAAACGGCAGCGATTCTCGATCAGCGGCAAGCCGGCGTTGGAGGTGCCGACTCGTCGTGCCCAACCCACCGGCACCTCGACGCCGGGGACGCTTGGAAGCGGTTCGTGTCGTGCAGGCGGCGCCACGGGAGCGATGGGCACCGCTGGAGCGACTGGCTCGGCCGGGACTTCGGTTGCCTGGGTGGGCACCGCTTCTACCACCTGTTCCGTAGTCCCCGGCTCCTCGACGGCTGGTCGCTCCGTCAGCTTCAAGAATTGTTGGGCGAGTTGGCGCAGTTCGGCAATCAGTTCCGGGCTGCCAATCGCAATCGAGCCCAGGCGGTGAATGACCGCAGCAAGTGCCGCCTCTAATTCTGTGGACATGGAAGGTGCTCCAAGTCACCGGGCAGGTGAGAACCGACTGGGGCGCCGGGCATTGTACCAACGGAGAGCCTTGCTGCCCATTGTCCGGGCGGACTAGGGACTACTCTTGTTGTTCCACGACGGCCACCGTCAACCCTTGCTCACTCCTTCTGGGCTGGAACCCTCTCCACCGCCTCCAACATCGCCTTGAGCGGCTCGGGATCGGCCAATCGGTGGTCCGTTCCCACGATGATCAAGGCCGAGTCCGGCACGCCGCTGCTGCGGAGAAGTTCTTGGCTGTCGGCGAAGAGGAGCGGGCTCTCCCGCCAGGATAGCTGAAGTTGGCCGATCCAGAACCAGGGCCACGCATCTTCCCGGAGATCAGGAGGTCTGACCTTCTTAGCCCATTGGCCGCTGCTGTGGGCATAGAGGGGGAAGTCGGGGCGGGGTTTCTCCGGCTTGGCTGCGGTCGGGGCGGATGGTACACTAACTCCAGGTGTCGGCTTGTGGCGTCGGGTATCGAGAAGGTGTCGGGGCGTAGTTCGGGTGTCGGACTACCCCTAGTATACCTCGGAAACGACTGGAGTCGAACATCATAAGTGATTGAAACTAAAAGAGTTGCGAGTTGACTTAGAAACCGCTTGAGGCTGTAGCTCAGTTGGTAGAGCAACGGACTTTTAATCCGTAGGCCTCGGGTTCGAGCCCCGACAGCCTCACTCAGTAAGTCCTAAGCAGGAAACGACTTAGGACTTTTTCTTTGCGCCGACCCCAATTCCCTATCTTCCGTATTTTCAAGTTCTTGGTACAGATTTGGGAGAAGTCTGTACCGTGGTATACCGTTTGACCGTCCTGTGTAAGGAACGCCGCCGAGGCTGGCTATGCTACTTCTGAAGCGATGTCGGCAGGCCTGTGAATCGGATGACGGCATTCCGACCGGCGGAGTAAACCGGCACACAGGCATTTCGATCCGCATGGCCGGGGCATTG
>CAYTJV010000656.1:0-4195 GCA_964438165.1 uncultured Planctomycetaceae bacterium
CGCCCACGGCAGTTCCCCGTCCGCCACACCCAGGCCGTTGCCTTGGTGGTTGGGCATGCCCAACGACAGCCCGGGGACCATCGAGGCGGCTCTGGCCGAGGCCCGGCGTTTGGCCGACAAGGGCGATTCCTCGGCCAAGGCATTCTTGACGAGCGCCTATCACAATGCCGACGGCGAGATCCCGGCGCAACTCCTCGATACGCCCTGGTGCAACGGCGCGGTGTGGAGCATGAACTCCATGCCCGGCATCCGCGGCGACGCGTCCGATTTCAAGAACAAGTGGAACCCGAAGATTCGCGAGCAGCTTTACGGCCCAAAACGCCGCGGCGACCTCGACGGCGAGTACATCGACTCCAGCGAGGGCTACGTGACCGACGAGCTCGACTTCCGCCGCGACCACTTCGCGGCAGCCGACACGCCGCTGGTGTTCTCGCAGGACGCGCACAAACCGGCGATCTTCCGCGGGCTGGTCATCTTCGAGTATACCCGCGCGATGGCCAAAGACGTCCACGCCCTGGGCAAACTGATGATGGCCAACGCCACGCCCATCCGGCTTTGCTGGCTGGCCCCGTATCTGGAGGTGATGGGCACGGAGACCGATTGGCGCTGGGGCGGCAAGTGGCATCCGATGTCCGACGCCGATCTGCTCTACCGCCGCGCGATGTGCAAGGGCAAGCCCTACTGCTTCTTGATGAACACCGATTTCGACAAGTTCTCTCACGAGCTGGTCGAGAAGTACATGAAGCGCTCGCTGGCCTACGGCATGTTCCCGGGCTTCTTCAGCCACAACGCCTCCGAAGGCCATTACTTCACCCGGCCCGAGCTTTACAATCGCGATCGGCCGCTATTCAAGAAATACGTCCCGCTGTGCAAGCTCGTGGCCGAGGCCGGCTGGCAGCCGGTCACCCTGGCCCGCTCCAGCGGCGAGCGGGTCTACGTGGAGCGCTTCGGCGACAAGGAGAAGCGTTACCTCACCGTCTTCAACGACAGCCCCGATCGCCGCACGGTAACGATAACCTTGGAGGGCGAAACGCCCGCATCGAGCCGCGAATTGGTCCGCGGTCAGACGATCGCTTGGGAAGACGGCAAAGCGACGCTCTCACTCGACGGCGAAGACGTGGCAGTGCTGGAACTTCGATAGAGCAATTGTTGCGCACATCCCCCGCGTGTCCGCACTCGTTTAGCCCGGAGGCGACGGGGGGCGTGACGCATCAATCCTAACGCCGTCGCGGTTGGCTCCGGGCTATTGATCATCAGAAAAGTAATGCAACATATCTCTCTCAGAGCCGGGGCGTGTCGCCCCGGTTTTTCCGGGCCGACACGGCCCGGCTCGGATTTGTCGTTGTTGCATTACTTTTCTGAGGCTCAGTAAACGATACGAAAGGCTTCCATGAGACACATACTCATTCCGTGGGTGATGCGAATATTCTTTTTCATCGCAAGCATCGAGTTGTTCGGGGCGGCCAGCGCACTGGCCCAACCTCCGGCAATTCGACCGGCGCCGCCTCGGGACGAAGGGGTTCGCGCCAACCGGGCCGAAGTCGTCAACCGCCATCCTCACTTGGTCGAGGTTCGGATCCTCGCGCCCGGAAAGGTGACGGAGTGGACGGAAACCGATGCCGCGGGCAATGCCCGCACGTTCCGAGGCGGACTACACGCCGGCCAGACGCTCAGCCTCGAACCGGGCGACAAGCTGCACTTCAGTACACCGAACCACCGACATGGATTTGGAAAGGTTTGAGATAGCAGGTTTCAAGTTTTCTCTAGCCCAGGCGTTTACGCCTGGGGCGTGGAGGAAGCAAACCAGAGCCGAGCCCCTTTTAGGGGCTTTCGACCGGGAAGCCCCTGAAGGGGCTGGGAAGCCGTGTTGTAAGCCCAGCGTCCCCAGGCGTGAACGCCTGGGCTAGAGAAAAGGTCAGAGCATCGCAGGCGATCTGATGGAGATTGAATCCAATGAACAGACATCTATTGACTGTCTCGATCCTCATCGCCTTTGCCGCATGGAACGGTCGCGCTACTGCGGCCGGGCCGTCCAAGCTGGAAGGCGTTTCCGACGGCGTGTGGCTGGTGCGGGACGATGCCGGCGTGTGGGCGGGCCGTCGATGGGGATGACGCACCAGCGCGGGCCGGACTATCAGGCGCTCAAAGTCCTGGACTTGAACGGCGTGCCGGTCGATCAGTTCGCGCAGAAGCTCGGCGAGGGGAAGTACCGTGAATGGGTCGCCTACTTCGTCAAGGACCCGGTGACCGGCAAGATGATGTTTAATAACAACCCCGGCGACTACGACGGCTACAACGAGCGATTCGGCGGGCTAAAGGCGTTTCGCGAGGCGATCCACGGCTATCGGCAGCGGGGCACGGCCGAAACCACCAAGCTGGTGCGCCAGGCCATGGACGAAGCCAAGCCGGGCTCGGTGCTGACCACGGAGCACCCGGGCTACGACTTTCTCATGCAGTTTATCGACGGCTGCATCACCTACGACGTGAGCGTGCAGGCCACGTCGCTTCGGCCGCTGGAGTGCAACTTGCAGCGGTTCTATTTCCCCGAGTGCAAGGCATACGAGCTGGTCTACGGTGGCTTGAGCTTCGACCCCGGACATCACAGGCGATTCTGGAACGCGGTGGCGTCGTTCGGCAGCTTCTACCCGCCGCCCATGGACGCCGTCCTTCGCGAACATCGGGAAGTCTTCGCCGGCCGCGACTGCCGGGCGCTGGTGCCGACGCTGGCGCGAGCGGTGTACGCCAACCGCTTCTCGGCCGGCGAGAAGACGATCTGGACGCTTTACAACGCCACGGGCCACACTTACGCCGGGCCGGTGCTGAAGATTGAGCTGAAGCCCGGCGAGCACGTGTTCGACCTGCTCCGCGGGCGCGAGGCCGACGTTGCGCGCGAAGGCGGCGCGGCCGTGGTGCGATGTTTTCTTCCCCGCGACGAGTCGGCCTGCCTCATCCGACGCCCCCACCGACCCCGTGTCGGTGGAAACGGGTTTGGTGACTACGCGAGGGGAGACCAATCCAACAAAGTCCCCACCGACCCCGTGTCGGTGGAAACGGGTTTGATGACTACCGTGGCCGCCGTAGTTGCCAAACCCATTCCCACCGGCACGGGGCCGGTGGGGAAAAGCGAAAACCGGCCGTGACGAAAGTTGACGCCGTATAGCCGCCGTAGTTGCCAAACCCGTTTCCACCGGCACGGGGCCGGTGGGGAAGACGACAACCGTCAACGTCCAAACTTGACGGGGAATGGGCGGAAAACCGTTTGGTGCTAACGCCTGTTGTCAACACTATAGTCATGCTGGAACCTCTCAAGGGACAATTACGAAGGAGATGGGAAATGTATGGAAGCAATCCCAAGGCGAAGCTCGCCCTGGCGGCGGCGATGGTTTCTTTTCTCTTGATCGGCGTCTGGACGTCCAGCGCGGCTCAGGCCCAATGCTCTCATGGCGGACATGCCGACCACAGTCAGCATTCGTATCGCGACAGCCAGAAATCCCATGCCGAGCATGGGCCGTACCTTACCGGCGGAGCCTCGATTGAAGAGCGCCCGCCCCACGGAGGACAAATGTCCAAGGACTTCCTCTATTTCTTCGAGGTCGTCTACGAGCCGAACCAGACGCACGTCTACCTCTACGGACCGGCCCAGGAACCGCTGCCTTCGCAAAACGTGCGCGGCGAAGTCCTCATGCGCCCGCATTACCTGGAGCAGACGTTTCGCTTTCCGCTGAAGTTCAGCCCTTCGACCGCTGGCTCTCCGGACCAGAATCACCTGGCGACAACGGTTGACGTAAGCCGCGTGCGTGACGGCGACATGACGGTGACGTTCCGATTCGAGAATCTACCTCTTCGCCCCCAGCCCAAGGCCGCCTTCACCCAGACCTTTGCGCTAGCAAGGAGACCGCCGCAGGTCGTGGTCGCCATGCTCACCGAAGCCGACCGTGGCGGTCTGGACCAGCAAAAGGTGTGCCCCGTGACGAAGGCCCGGCTGGGAAGCATGGGGACCCCGATCAAGGTCTTGGTCGGCGAACAACCTTTGTACCTTTGCTGCCGAGGATGCGCGAGCAAGGTTGAGGAGAGGCCGGAAGCGTACTTGTCCGCCCCGCGCATTGGTCAGTCGCCGCCCGACCAAACCGATCCCCGCGGTCAGATCCTCGTCGGCGAGGCAGCCGCGGCGGATGAAGCCGATGTCCGAGTGCAG
>CAYTJV010000657.1:0-4178 GCA_964438165.1 uncultured Planctomycetaceae bacterium
ATGATTTGGGAACGATTCAACCGGCTGCTGAAGCACTACTCGCTTCCGCCGCCGATTCGTGCTAAACACGCTGCGAATCCGCGAGAATCTCGGACGTGACCCGGTCGCCGAACGGCTGCTCCGCAACATGCTCCGGCACGCCTCTCGCGACCTGCAAAAGCCGCCCGCCGACCTACCGGCCGATTTCGATCAACAACTCAGGGCGATTGGATACGCCAATTGACGCCAGGCAACCACATGACGCAAAGTTGCGTCTTCCTTTCCTAAATGAAGTTGCACGATCTTGGGCGTCGAGAATCTGCCGGCCCTGATCACTTCGATGCCTGCGCCGCCGTGTAGTGTGCGGCAATCTCGTCGGCGCTCAGGGCGCGGTTGTAGACGCTCACTTCGTCCAGCTTCCCTTCGAGGGGAGCGAAGCCGTCGTTGCGGCCGCCAAAGAACAGTTGTCCGCAGTTGGCGGGGTAACCAATCTCAGCTTGGCCGCGAATTTCGGGGTCGGGGCCGCCATCGAGGTACACGGAAATCTTCCGACCCTGGCGCACCACGATCACATGGTGCCATTTTCTCGGCTTCAGGGCAGTCCTGCCCGACAGAACTTGATCGAATTTCATGCCATTGAAGAAAAAGAGCTTGCCCTGGGTTTCGACGCGATGCGTCCCGCCGATTCCCAGATTGTCGCCGCCCGCCGTCCACTGTGGGCCGTCCATGCCGCGGGAAAAGAAGTACGCGGTGATGGCGCGGGTGGTTGGGGGCAGGTCGTTCCAGACCCACAACTCGACGCTGTACACGTCGGACAGATGGCCCATCGCCGCAGATATCCGCCCGCCCAAAAAGTCGGCCGCCGGATTAGCGGGCCTGGGACCGGCCGGCGGAAAAAGTTCCACGCCGGCCTCGCACGCGGCGGAGCGAGCGTTGCCCGCAGCGTCCTTCAGCACGTCCCCCGCGACTTCGTCCATGCGCCAATAGGCCATTGGCTTGGACGACAGCACGGCCCGGCCATACGCCTCCGCCAAGTGCGGCCCGTGGAAATCCGAGGGGCGGACGGTCAAGGGTGGCTCCGTCAAATTAACCTGCGGCGGCTTGACGGCAGGCTCGGCGTTCTGCGCGTGGTAGATGCGGGTCAGCTCCTGGAAAGCGTCGTAAAGCACCCGGCCCTGCATCGCGCCGCGGCTGAGGTACAACTGGGCGTCGATACGGGCGCGCAGCAGCAGGATCCGCCATCGCCAGGCCCGGCGCGCCTGGGCCGTGAGCCGGGCGTCGGCCTGTTCCATCAGGTCGCGCGCCTTCAGCGACCACGATCCGACGCGCTCATGCGGCGCGACATTCTTCTCCAGCAGACGGATGGCCGGCAGCACCAGGTCAACCACCTCCGGCGAGTACTCAAAGGCGATGTACTCCTTGAGCGTCTCGTCGGCGGTCGTGTCGGCCTTCCAATAGAAGCTGGCAAAGAGAACCTTGTTGATGTCTTCAAAGATGCCCTCGGAGTAAGGGAACCCTCCCTGCCACTGGGCTTTGAGCTCTTTCCACTCGCGCTCGTAGCGGGTCGGGAGCGGGTTAGCCCCGAATCCGCCCCACGCCGGCCAGCCGACCATGCTGATTTCGGGAAAGCCCACCAGCGGGAGCCCGGCCGGCGATGGATGCGCCGGGGGCGAGTTGGGAGTGCCGGGCAGGAAGGCAGGTTCGGCCAGGAGGTAGTCCACCCAGTCAGGCCGCGTGGCAAACGCCCGCGCCAGGCCGGCCCACTCCTCGCCGTTGAAAAACCACGTCGAGAGCATCACCTTCCCGCCGGGGAATTTGCGCCGCGCCAGCCTTGCCAGCGGCTCGGCGATGCGCAGGTAGCCGCCGTGCCCCCACGGCTGGCACTGCCCACAGCCGCAGCCGCCCGAGTCGTAGGGCCAGATCATGACCCACTTTGGCTGGAGGTCCCCGGCCCAGTCGTACAGCCGGGCGAAGTTGTCCAAGACATACCGGCGCCCCTCCGGCTTGGCAGTGCAGACGTCCGTGGGGAATGCCGCCCCGCGCATTCCCCTCACGTCGGCGCGGATCGCCTCGGGGCTGTTCGCGTAGCCTTCGTTGGCCACGGAGGCGAAGCCCACGTCGAGCCCGATGCGTCGCGCCGCGCCGCAGATCGCCTTGAGACGCTTGCGGAAATCCACGGCCTCGGGCGAGTCGAAACCCTTGAAGTGGTGCATGTCGTACCAGACGATCAACGTGTTGACGCCCCAGAGGCCCACGTCCTCTACATACCGCTGGACTTCATCGATGGGCGCGTCATGGTAGAAGTTGTGGAAATGCGTGGCGAAATAGATGCCGCGAACCGGCTTCTCGGGAATCGATGTGCCGCGCCAAGCCCCGAGGGTAAAGCCGCCCCGGTCGTAGCGGCTGGTACGGAGCAGCTTTCCCACGCCGTAGAGCAGGCCGCGGGCATCGTTGCCAATGATCTTCACCCCGCCGCCCGGCCGGTCCTCGATCCGGAACCCTTCGCTCCCGATTCCCGTCGCGATCGCCAATTCCACTTTCAGCGGCGCCTCGCCGTCGGTGACGACGCGGGCGTCGCAACGCTGGGCGACTTGACGGGCGAAGACGCCCGCGATGTTCTGGAGCACCGCATCGGCCTGCTGGGGAAGCACGAGTCGAACGGTCTTGACCGTCTCAGCGGAGGCTCCGGATGCCGACATGAACACGACAAGGGCTGACACTGGACACAGAATGGACCGCTTCATGGCTTCTCCCCGAGAGCGTAACCGTTCAACCTCCAGACGCCGGACGATCAGAACGTGATGATAGACTGTCCCTTTGCGGAAGGCGAACCCCCGCGTCAAGAAATCGGAAAAGGCCAAGGCCGCGACCGGCGAGGCCAACGTGTTTCGCGGCATTTTCTTCGTGTGATGACCTTCTTTACGATCGGGCTGGTGCTCAACTTCAAGAAACTGTAGGAAGAGGGGATCGGCAAACTGGCCGCCGTCTACGTCGCGGAGCTTAGGGCAGGTTCGATCGAGCCCCGCTGGGCGTGGCTGGGCAGCCGCAGGTTGTGGGCCTCCAAGCAGTCGAGCCAGTGCCGCTCCAGGTCGGAGCCCGCCAGGCGGCGAAGCTGAGAAAGGTGATCGGAACGAGTCAGCCCGCCCGGCGCGCTATGGCTCTGGGCTTGGCCCACGAGCAGCAGCACATCCTTGATCTTCACGCTGTCGGCCGCGATTACGACGACGACCGCCACCAGTTGCACGGTGACGGATGCCACGGCGTTCCCAGCGACCGGGAACTTCCGCGTCAAGATCGACGGCGAAATCCTCATTGTCGCAGGCGTGGCCGAGGCCACGTTCACCATCACGCGCGGGGCCGAGGGCACCGTGGCGGCCAGGCACGCCGCGTGATTCCTCGACATGGGGCAACTTCTGTTGGGGTCGTCCGGCGAGAGATCCTCGCGCCGGTAAATATGGGGAACTGACCCCATCGCGACAACGGGGAGGGGGAGGCCAGCTATCCCTGGCCTCTCTCTTACCCGCTTGAGACGGCCCGAGGCCACAACGGTTCACCGTGGCGAGCTCGTCGAGGCCGGTTTCCTGGCGACGACCGGCGCCTCATCGAGCATGAACGCGATGTTCCGCTCGATGGAGTCGGCCTGGCGATTGGTCTTGCTCACCAATTGGCCCGACTGCTTCTCCCGCTCCCAGCCCTGCCACGCCTTGAACTCAACGATCGGCTTGCCCTCGTACTTTTCCCGGCGGGGGTTGTACTGGAGCGGGCCAATCACCTGGACTTGAATGTCGTTGTCCTCCATGGCGTCCTTGACGCGGGAGGAGACGACCCGAAAATCGTTCTTCCCCTCCTTCAACAGCGACGAGATCACGATTTCGCGGTTCTCGCCGAGAAAGCTGTTCAAGGGGGTCCCGTTGACGAAAACGGTGAACGTGAACGGCGCGTTCACGTAGTCGTACTGCGGCTTGCCCCCGAGCACATAATCGCCGTTCTGAACGCCGGGCGTCTCCAGGTCCAAGCCGGCGTAGTAGACGCGGTAGTTGAGCGTGACTTCTTTCACGTCGGGCGAGAGCCGGTGGGAGAACTTGCCGTCGTTGAACTTCCAATCCGTCGCGTTGTGCAACTGCCAGAGCACCGGCTTCATGACGAGCTGATCGGACTTGGGGTCCTTGTGTACCGGCCCGATGTGGAAGAGCAGCTCG
>CAYTJV010000658.1:0-4172 GCA_964438165.1 uncultured Planctomycetaceae bacterium
ATTCCGGCAATTGCTGGAGGGCTTCAAGGAATACAAAGGGAAAATATAACAAGGCGCTGCACCGGACGGCAATTTCGCTGCGCTCCATTGCCGCCGGTCGGGTGGCGGAGAAAGGGCGGAGAAAGGGGAAGTCGCATATATCGGCTGGCGTAGGCGGAATGGGCAAGCTATCGCCGTGCCTCGGATCGGCGGAATCGTGCCTGCTGGGATGGTTTTTCCGAATCCGCGATCGCGGCGTTTCCTCGCGCGCTTTTCTTTAGCAATCTGGCCACGGGACTCGTAGAATCGCGCGAGGGAGTGATTGTGCGCTCCGAGCGGTCTTGAAAGGGACGAGATCTTTGACAATCTGGCAATTCGCGCCGACAACCTGTGAAAGAACGAGTGAGGTAGTTGGGGCTCAGGTGGAGCACGAATTGGAAAACTGCGATTTCGAGCGCCAAAAGAACCGCCCGCGGCGAGGGACGCAAACCTTGGCCGCACAGGGACTTTCGCAGCTAAGTGCTTGCCGTCTCCCGAATTCTGGCGAATTCGGCTACGGCCCGATGACTGATCCGGGGCGGGCCGTCATGGATCTTGCGCTGCTTGCGCAAATTTCTCAAACTTCCTAAAACTACAAGCCATCGCAATCTCCTTGTGCATCCGGTTTCGCGCCACTCGTCGGCAAAGTTTGCCCACTCGTTAGGGTTTTCCGCGACTGACAGCCGTCACATCGAACGCCGCTCGGCGGATGCCAAAATGTGCGGGCTTTTTCGGTTGTTCCGTCGATAACGAAAGAAGGACTGGTAGAGACTTTGCGGAGACGAGGCAATGCACATCTGGACGCGATTTCTGGCTAGCGCCGTGATCGGGATCCTGATCGGTGGTCCGGCGGTGGGCGGCGAAGATGGCTCGGGATACCTTTGGATCTCCGCGGAGGGCGCGCCTAAGGTTGGCAAGGCGGCGGACAAGGCCCCCAAGGCGGTGGAAGCCACACGGGAAACGCCGGCAGAGTCGCCTCAACCGGCGACGGGGCAGTGGCGAAGTCCGTCGGCGAAGAAGCCCGCCGGGGGCCAGGCGTCGGGCGCGACGCCTGACCCACGGAAGGCCCACAGCCCGTCTCCACCTGCCCGCCTGCCCGAGGATCCGGGCTATACTCCCCCCAGGCCGGGAGCCGCGCCCGGGCCAGGCATCGAAAACAAGGCCGGTACCGAGGCCGTGCCGCCGGCCGGCGATGTCCCAGGAGGAAAGCCGCCTGCTCTGTCCGACGTGCCCGCCTGCGATCGCACGCCCTGCGACTGGTGCGGCGACCGCAATTGCTCTGGAACCTGCGGGCCGGCGCGCCGCACCAGGGCTTGCGCCTCCGGCCACGACCCACAGGACGAGGCGGAGAAACCGTGGCGATTGTTCGACCAGCCCTGCCTCACGTCGCGGGGGTTCAACATCCGCGGCTGGGTCGATCAGGGCATCACCACCCCCGCCCAATTCCCCACCGACCGCTTCAACGGCCCGGTCACGTTCAACGATCGCGCCGACGAGTACCAGTTGAACCAGTTCTACCTGATTGCCGAGCGCCAGACGAGCACCGAAGGGCAAGGGTTCGACGTGGGCGGACGCGTGGACCTGCTCTACGGCACCGACTCCCGCTTCGTCGTGGCCAACGGACTGGACGACGACTGGAACGCCGGCCAGCGGTTCTACGGTCTGGCCATGCCCCAGTTGTACGCCGACTTCGCCCTGAACGATTGGACCTTCCGCGTGGGCCACTTCTACACGATCATCGGGTATGAAACGGTGACCGCGGTCGACAATTTCTTCTACTCCCACGCCTACACCCACCAGTACGGCGAGCCGTTCACGCACACGGGTATGTTGGCGAAGTGGAAGTTCAACGACCAGATTTCCTTGAGCGCGGGGTTCCATCGCGGTTGGGACCAGTGGGAAGACAACAACGACAAACTCGGCTTCCTCGGCGGCGTGACCTGGACCAACGACGAGTCGGGCACGTCGATCGCCTTCGCCATCACGGCGAGCAACGAGCAGGTCAACCAAGCCAGCTCGCGCACGATGTACAGCGTCGTGATCCAGCAGAAGCTCTCCGATCGCTGGAGATACGTCCTGGAGCACGACGGGGCCAGCGAGTCCAACGCCTTGCTCCCCGACGGCAGCGTGGCGACCGCCGAGTGGTTCGGCGTGACCAACTACCTCTTCTTCGACGTGAATCCGCAATGGAGCTTCGGGCTGCGGTACGAGTGGTTCGCCGATAACAACGGCGCGCGGGTGCGTGGATTGGGTTTTCCGCGTGGCTTCGATTTCCCGCCGCCGGGCGAGGTGTTCCCTGCCTACTGGAACGAGGTCTCGATCGGAGCGAACTACAAGCCCCACCGCAACGTGACGCTCCGCTGCGAGGGACGTTGGGACTGGGCCGACCCGATCGGCACCAGCAACGTGTTTCCGTTCACCGACCAGACCCGCCGCAATCAATTCCTCTTCGCCACGGACTTGATTGTCCAGTTCTAACCTGCGCAATCGTCAATCTTTGCGCCACCTGAAGGGCCGCAAGTCCGTCTTTCGGGGTTGAAGCAAGGTTTCCGGTCAACGCGAGGCGCATGGCGTTCCGATAGTAACGTCAGTGAGGGACCACGCGATTGGTCCGGCGACCCGTGCCAAGATGAGCTTTCGTGTGCCGCGTCTTGGGCGTCCGGTCCAACTGCTTATCCGCATCCCTCGTTTTTTCCAGAGAGAAGAGTCATGAAATCCGTACGACTGGCGGTGGCCGTCCTGGTTCTCAGCGTCCTGTTGGTCGGCGTCGTCCACGCTCAGATGCCGGGTTATGGCGGTCCAGCGTTGCCGGCGCCGCAGGCCGGCATTCCTTACTTCGCGGCCGGGGATTACCAGAACCCCTTCCAGGCCGCTCCCGGCGCACGCCCCGTGGCCTACCTGGCCGACGATCCGGCCGCCAACGGCAGCGGCGGAAACGGCGAGGAGGAGGAAGAAGAGGCGAAGCCGTGGAGGCTGTTCCATGGCTCGTGGCTGGAGGAGCACAACATCAATATCAACGGCTGGCTGGACATGGGAATCACCGGCAATGCCGACAACCCGGCGTCGGGCTTCAACGGGACCCTGGCACCGAACGATCGCAATGAGTTCCAGTTCAACCAAACGTATTTGGTTATGGAAAAGACGCTGAACACGGAGGACCGGAACTTCGACCTCGGCGGCCGCGTGGACGTGCTCTACGGCACGGATTACATTTACGGACTCTCGACCGGCTTCGAGACCCATCCCGACGGCTCGCCCAAGTGGAATAGCAGCACGCACTACGGCGTCATCATGCCCCAGGTTTACGGCGAGGTGGGGCTGGGCAAGCTGTCGTTCAAGCTCGGCCGGTTCTACACGACGATCGGTTACGAGTCCCTGATGGCCCCCAACAACTTCTTCTACTCGATGAACTATGCCCTGCGGTTCGCGGAGCCGACGACGCACACGGGCGGGCTGTTCACCTGGAAGGCATCGGACGCGCTGAGCATCCACGCCGGCGGCGTGAACGGCACCGACGCCACCGATCGAGTGGTCGACACGTTTGCCCTGCTGACCGGGTTTAGCTACGCGCCCAAAGAGGCGAAATACGCTTTCAATTTCAGCATCATGACGGGCGGGACGGACCCGACGACGGTCGCCGGCCTTTTCGAGCCGCGCACCTACTTCAGCCTGTATTTCACGTACAACTTCAGCGAGAAGTGGCAATCCGTCTCGCAATTTGACGCCGGCTGGCAACAGAACTTCGATGGGCAGGGCAACACGGCCGATTTCTGGAGCGTGACGCAGTACCTGTTCTACAAGATCAACGACCAATGGAAGGCGGGCCTGCGCTACGACATGTTCGTCGACGACCAAGGCACTCGGCTCGGCGGTCTGCGGGTTGGGAACCCCTTGCCGCTACCCGCGGGAGCCATTGGAGCGGTGCAGGCGGTCAGCGCGGGCGTGAATTACACGCCGTACGCGAACCTCCGGCTGCGACCGGAACTCCGCTGGGATTGGTTCGACGGTCCAGTCCTCCTCTTCGACGACCAAACCAAGAACAGCCAGTTCACCGCGGCAATCGATGCGATCCTGTTGTACTAGGCGCTGCGCCATAGCAAATCGTAGCAGGCACACTCCGTGTGCCGTCCGCGGGTTACGGCACACGGAGTGTG
>CAYTJV010000659.1:0-4128 GCA_964438165.1 uncultured Planctomycetaceae bacterium
CAAACGGCTCGCCGAACAACTCTTGCTGTAGAGCTAAGTGCGCTCTGACCCCAAAGCTCCCCCTAGCTGCGTCCCAGTTCCGACTCCCGAGATCCTCAAGCCGCATGTCGCGAAACTGGCATGGGATGGACCAAGAGACCAGATCCGCTCGGGTGTAGTGCCGCAACAGCTTGCCGGTTGGGCCGAAGGCAATGCACCCAAACCCGGCGTCACCCGCGGACCAGTCGCGTGCCGGCAAGCCGGTCTTGCAGGCCGCGCTCGGGCGACCACACCGACCACACTACGCCGACCAGGAAGAGGGCCGGCAGCCCGGGGATCATCCCGGCAAGAAGCCAGGATCCCACAGGCCCCAGTTGGTCGAGCAGGTGCGGTAACCCGCCGGGAAAGAACAAGGGAAACAACAAGAGCATCCCACACACACATAGGGGCGCCGCACCGAGCACGTGGCGCCACAGCGCGCGGAGCCGCGAGGCTTTTTCGCCCCGGCGGTTGACAATCACCACGTCTGCCAGCCACATCTGGATCCCGCGCCCCAGCAGCAAGGTGGTGAGCAATCCGAACGCGGCGCAGAGGATCAACACGACCACAGTGCAGAGGACGGCCTCGCCGATCCTGGAGAGCGTCTGCCCGCGTCGGAATTCTGCAATCTCCGCCTCGGCCGCGGGGGACGCTTTTCGCAATTCTTCCGCCGACGCTCGGGGATGGGCGGCCAGAGCTCGTTGGGCGATCTTTGCCGAGTCCGGTGGGAACGCATCGTCAACGTCGGCGCGATCCCAAAAATCCGGATCGGCAATAATCGCGCCAAAGTGCCCCACCAGGTAGATCTGGAGGGCGTCTTGGTCGTCCGAGAGGACCGTCTCCGACCAGTCTAGCGCTTTCACGACAAGGCGCAAGGAGGGCAAGTCGGGATGTTCTGCCGACCACTGCCGATCCCAGAGCCACGCAGAGAGCGTGAAGTGGCCGCCGATCACGGCGACCAAGAGCGCGTAGAATAAAGGGCACGTTGCCACCGTTGCCAGGCGGCGGCGGCGGGAGACCGTGGCGGGTTTCTGCACGAGCTCGCGGAGCCGGTCGACCGGCAATTCGGGGCCGGGCCAACTCGGCAACTCCTGAAGAAACCCCCGCGCGTGCAGCGGCAAGGGTACCGCCGGGCAGTGCTCCGTCGCCCGTTGGGTATCGATGGTGCGCCCTTCCAGCGCGCAGAGCGCGACGCGGTGGAGGAACGACCGCGCCGTTTCAAAGTCCTTTCCAGCGGGAGGCGATGACCCGGCGTCCCGCCCGTCGCTTCCAGGGGCCGGAAAGTCCAACACCTTGGCATGCCCGTCCGCCGTGATCCACACCCGATCCAGGCTCAGCACCTCGGGCAGTGCGCGCTCGCGCAGTCCCGCGTGAAATTCCTCCGCCAGGTCCAACAGCCAGAAGCGCACGGCGGCCCAAGGCTGCGGAGATTGGAGCAGGTTGACCAGCGGCTTGCCCGATGGCGCCTCGTAGGCGTCCCACGAGGAATCGGCGGAACGGTTGCCGTTGAGCCACCGCAGCCGTCCGGGGCGGGCCAGATTCCGCAGCTCGGCGGGGACCGGTGGCGTGCCGGCAAGCGCCTGGCGGATCCACACTTTGCGTAGCAGCCGCGCGTCGTAACCCAACAGAATCGTCTCCCCCTCCGGCGTCGGTAGACGGTCCAGCACGTCGTATGGCCCAACCTTTGCCGTGCCCGCGGCGCTCACGGCGGCTTCGCCAGCCGGTGCGAGATTGGGCCGAGCGACGTGCGCCGACGGCACTACCACGCGCGTGTTGCTGATCCAGTCGTGGAGTGCCGCCCAGCCGTTGCGGCGGCGCATCGTGGCGAACAAGATGCCGATCATGAGCAACGACGCCCAATCGGCCGGGGAAAACTCAGCCCGTGCGCTCATAGCGCGGGACTGCTCGGCCGATACGAATAGCATCTGGATCAGGCCGGGAACGTCGGGGAGCATGGTGAAGATCGCGGCGCGAACCAAGGCCCGGCCCAAGCCGGAGACGTTCCTGTCCGGCCGCACCACCCGCAGGCCGCTAATCGCTTTGCCCAGGCTCGCTCCCCAAACGCCTTCGGGGAGGGCGAAGTAGGCCAGCATCCAGGCACCAGCGAGGGCGTAAGCTACGACGGCCCGGAGCGAACGCTCTTGAGCGAGGTATTCCAGTGGGCCATCGTTAAAAACGATGGCGAACATGCACGAGGGCAGTCCCGCAATGCAAAGATCCACCAGCCCCGCCAAGAACCGCGATCGCAGAGCGGCCGGCGTGGGTGCGGTGGAACCGAAGGGGAACAGCGCCTGGCGCAGCTCCTCGTAGGTGTGGAAGCGTTTCGCCGGCTGCTTCTCCAGGCAGCGGAGCACCACGCGGGCCAGTTGGGCGGGGATTTCGCGCCGCCATTGCTGGGGCGAAGGCGCCGGCTGCTCCAGCACGGTGGCCAACAGCTTGACCAGGTTGTCGGCCTCAAACGGCGTGCGGCCGGTGAGCAGCCAGTAGAGGGTCGCACCGACCGAATAGATATCGGAGCGGACGTTCAGCTCGTCGCCGCGAAGCTGCTCCGGCGAGGAGAAGGCTGGCGTGCCCAGAATGGAGCCGGCTGCCGTGAGGAAGGATTCGTCTCGTCCCGAGGTGGAAATGGACAATCCGAAATCGCCGATCTTTACCCGGCCGTCGGTATCCACAAAGCAGTTGCCCGGCTTGACGTCCCGGTGCAGGACGCCGACGGCCTGTGCGGCCTCCAGGCCGGCGATCATCTCCAAGGCGGCGTCCACGGCCTCGGCAACCGGCAAAGGGCCGTGCTGTTTGACCCGCGTCTGAAGCGTGCCGCCGGGCACCAATTCCATGGCGATGACCGGGCTGCCGTCAATCTCCTCGGTGCCAAAGATGTACACGCTATTGGGGTGGTTCACCGAGGCGGCCAAGCGGCCCTCGCGCAAGAAGCGGCGGCGGGCCTCGGGCGAGTCCAGTGCCCGGCTGAGCACCTTCAAGGCGACCCGGCGCCCGCTGGGCAGATGGTCGGCCTCGTAGACCACGCCCATGCCGCCGTGGCCCAGCCGTCGTACGACCCGGTAATCACCGAACTGCTGCCCGATTTCCGGCAGCGGCGTCACCCGGGGCGGCTCCTCGGAACTGGCGCCTGCCGCAAACGAAACGGTCGGCTCTATACCGCCGGAGGCTGCCGCGGCCCCTGGGCCTTCCAGGGCCATCTTCAAGAGGCACTCGGGGCATAGCCCCTGCAGGAGGGGGGCCGGCCGCAGGGTTCCGCATCGCGGGCAGGGAGTCTGGTCTGCCATGGGGTCTTCTCCGCATCAAGTAGGTGGCTCCTCTGGGGAAATGACCCAAAACAGACGAAAGGTAACGGCCGCCGTATGGATTACTTTTGTAGCGCGGCCAGCAAATCCCGCAACTCCGCCTCGACATCCTCGGGGCGGGAAACGGTGTGCGCCACCGCTTCTTTGAGCAACTCGCCATACCGGCGGCGCAGCCGATGAACGGCCATTTTCACCGCCGCTTCGCTAATGCCCAGCGAGGCAGCCAGGTCGGCGTACGGCCGCCCCTGGCCCTCCCCGGCCAAGGATTCCTTCAGTTGGTCAAACACTTGCGACTTGCCGCGGGCAGTGTACTCCGCTTGCAGCCGCTTTAGTGCCTGGTCCAACAGGGCCAGCGCCCACTGCCGCTCGTACAGCCGCTCGGCGGTCATGCGATCGGCCGGGTCCACGCGATATCGATGCTCCGCAACGGGAAAATCCAGAGGGATCGGGCTGCGGCCGCCGCCGCGTTTTTGCGCCCGCTGGCGACGCCACTGCTTCGACAAGAAGTGCTTCATGGCTGCCAGCAGGAACCAGCGGAACTTTCCCCGCTCTTGAAGCGCACCGCCCACGAGGTTCTTCTCCACCAACTGGGCGAAGAATTCCTGGGTCAGGTCCTGGGCGTCGTGGGCCGAATGGCCCACGCGACGCACGTAAGCGTAGAGTGGATACCAGTAGTCTCGGCACAAGGTCGCCAGCGCCGCGTGAGCGTCGGGCGAGCCGCGTCGGCCAGCGGCCAGGACCAAACTCCAATGCGTCGTGGCAAACGTCCGCATTTCCGCTATAGCTTCTGTCAAGATACACGTTGGCG
>CAYTJV010000660.1:0-4125 GCA_964438165.1 uncultured Planctomycetaceae bacterium
ATCTGCTCCAGGAGCTTGTAGCGGCCGATGACGGCGCCGGGCTTTTCGGTGATGGGTTGGTCGATGGTGGGAGCGCTGCCGACTGGCGGGGATTCAAGGAAGCTCGGCTTCTCCTCGTAGGCGCGGAGCAGGGCGGCAACTCGATCCAACAGGCCTTCGTCCGCTCCGCAGACCTGGTGCAAGTAGTCCTGGCGAGCTTCCGGCGATTCGATTCTCCGTGCGACGTTGAAGATCGCTTTCGCGTCAAGTGGTTCGCTGGTCATGGCAACTCATGCTCCCGCACGTCGGCCGCTGCGTATAAGTCAATGCGAGAATTGCCGACAAAAGCTCTAACGGATTTTCAAAGCTTTTCTCGAAATCCGTCGGCTTGTCCTTCGGGGCCGGTCGATCCGGACAGCTCCGCGCGAAGCCAGCCCTTGGCGTAAGCCCAATCGTTATCGGCAGTTGCGATGGATACACCGAGCACCTCAGCGGCTTGCTGCCTGGTCAGCCCGGCAAAAAACCGCAGCTTGACCAGCTCCGCTGCACGCGGGTCCTCTGCCTGAAGTCTGTCGAGCGCGTCGCTCATGGCGAGCAGATCCAGGTCAGGTCCCTGGATCTCCGGGTCGACATGGGACAACTCCACCCGCTGATGTCTGCCACCGGCCGCCGGGCCCGCTTTGCGACGAGCGTTTTCGACCAGAATCCTTCGCATCGCCTCGGCCGCGGCCGCGAAGAAATGGCCCCGTGAATCCCAGTGCTGGGCCTTCTCGACATCCACCAGCCGCAAGTACGCCTCGTGGACCAGCCCGGTCGCCTGAAGCGTATGTCCGGGCGCCTCCCGGGCCATCTTCTGGGCGGCCAGCTTGCGCAGCTCGTCGTACACCAGCGGCAAGAGCTGGTCGGCGGCCGAGGGGTCGCCCTGCTCGATGGCGGATAGGATTCGAGTGACGTCGGTCATGGGCGCAGCTTCCGAAGAAATGCCAACGCCCACGATTATAGCGGCCCGCTGGTGCAGCCGCCTCAGGGCGCCCTTCCTCGGATGGCCTGAGAATCGCCCCCAAGCCGCGTCTCGAAATAGCTACTGTTCCCCGTTTCCTGTCCCTCGTTTCGCCCACGCTCTCTTTCTCTTTGACCGAGTTTTCCACCCACTTTCCAGACACTCGCCCATCCAACGAGGGACGCACCCGGACGCCCTGGCAGCCGGGCCTCCTGCGGAATAAAATGAAAGGCTGTCAGCCAGCCGCTTCGGCCAACAGACGCCAGGAGGCCCGGGCCCTATGTCCGTCGCAGCCCCGATACTTCAAGAGAACTTTCGGAAGCTTGTCACGGGATGGCAAGAAGAGACGCGCTATCTGTCGTCGACGACGCAGATCGCGATGCATCCGGCCTATCAGCGGATCATCGGCATGGGTCCCGCCGCGCTGCCTCTGATCTTCCAGGAAATGCAGCGGTCGCCGGGACACTGGTTTTGGGCCTTGAAGGCGATCACCGGCGAAGATCCGGTAATGCCAGGGCACGCGGGAAGCGTGTCCGGAATGACCGGCGACTGGCTGCGCTGGGCGAGGCAGCACAACTACCTTGACTCCTTGGATGAACCTTAGCGGGAGGGGTTACCGGCCCATGCGGCCCGCCAACTGCCCGATGGTCGCTGGGCGAGCAAGCTCGGCCGAGCCGAGGACATCGAACACACAATGCTCGCGTCGCTCGAGGGCAGGTTGTACGGCCGGGTCGCGATCCTTCTGCGCCGCCCCAAAGCGGGTACCTGATTACGGATTCAGACCGGCGCGATCGCCGTCGCACCCAGAGTCTTCGATGGGCGTGGCCGGAGCGATCAAGCGACCAGACACGCCCTTTCCACGCCTCAACAGCGTTCCGCGCCACGCAAAAAGCACCGCCTGCCACGCCCTTCGCAGAGCCTCAGGGCATGCCATCCGAGCCAATTCCGCCCGCGATCGCCAGCGCCGAGGGCCAGTCCTCGCAGAGCAGGTGGCAGACCGCAAGCAGGCGCGAGGTCTGCTGGTTGGGACACAGGTCATGAGCCTCGCGGGCGTGGTGGAGGGCCTCGGGCCAATGAGCCCGGCGGAGCTCGCTGAGGCATTGCAGACGATGGCGCTCAAGGGCGGCCATCGCGGAGCGCAAGAGGCCAAGGTCGCATTTGCAGCGGCGGCACGTGTCGGACCAGGCCTGGACCGCACGGCACACCGGGCATCGCATCTCGGTCCCAGAAACTTCCGAAGTCTTGGAGACTTCGGAAGTTTTTGGGACAGGCTCTTCGCGCTCAAAGGGTCCGCTCGACGAGGCCCCGACCATCAGGCGTCCTCCAGGTAGAAGACCAGGTCCTCAAGCTCCGCAAGGGTGGTGGCCAGCTCGTCGGCCGATTGGGCGGCGATCCCGCGGCGCAGCTCGTCGATCAGCCGCTCGATTTCCTTTTGATCTTCGGCGTGGGCACTGGGGGCCATGCGCTTCGCCTTGGCGATGATCGCTTCGCTGTCGGCGACTTTCGTGCTCCACTCCGGCGACAATTCTTCGTGGGACCCGCCCCCGGCCGGGGCAAGGGCCACCGCGCCGGTCGCCACGCCGGCCCCCACCGCCGAGACCTCGCGCGCCGCCGCAACGTCCCGATTCTTTTCGCGGAAGCGGGAGACGGCGTTGTCGATGGTCAACCGCTCTTCCAGTCCGGTCGCGCGCTCGCGGGCCGTGACCTTGAGGATCCCGTCCAGGTCGAGATCGAACCGCACGAGGATCTCGTTGCCGCGGCGGACCTCCGCGAGTCCTTCGAGCAGGAATTCGCCGACCTGCTCGTTGTGCCGCACGTCGCGGTTCTCGCCCTGGAACACGCTGATTAAGACCTGCTCCTGCTCGTCCACCGCGGTCGTGAAGAGCTCGGAGCGGCTGGCCGGGAGCGGCGTGTTCCGCTCGATGATCGGCGCGAAGCAGTGGTGGGAGCGGAAGCCGTGCATCACGCCGATGGCCTGGATGCCCAGCGTGTGCGGCGTGATGTCGACCAGCACCGGCCCGACGTCGATCCCGCCGATCATCGCCCCCTGGATGGCCGCGCCCATGGCGACGCACAGATCGGGGTCCACCTCGGCGTGGGCCTCCTGGCCCAGCCGCTCCCGCAGGAGGCGGTGGACCATGGGGGTCCGGCTCGATCCGCCCACCAGGATCACCTTGTCGATCTGGCCCACGTGCAGCTTGGCGTCGGAGAGCGCCTCATCGACGCAGGTGAGCGTTTTAGCGATCCAGGGCTCGATCAGGTCCTCGTACTCGTCCCGCAGGATCTCCACGTCCAGGTGCAGCGGCACGCCTTTCTTCTCGGCAAGGAATTCCTCCTGGATCTTGGCCGCGGGCTCGAAGGAGATCTGCTTCTTGGCCTCTTCCACCGCGCGCAGGACCCGCGACCTGGCGGAGAGCGACTTGCGCAGGTCGATGCCGTGCTCGTCGTCAAAGCGCTTGCAGATGTCGTCGAGGAGGAGTTGATCGAAGTCGTCGCCCCCCAGGTGCGTGTCGCCGTGGCTGGACAGGACCTCGACCACGCCTTGCTCGATCTGGACGATCGAGACGTCGAAGGTGCCGCCGCCGAGGTCATAGACCAGGAGCCGTTCCATGCGGTCGGGGTGGGGGTCGTAGGTGAGGGCGGCGGCGGTGGGCTCGTTGAGGATCCGCACGACCTCCAGTCCGGCCAGCTCGCCCGCCTCGCGCGTAGCCTCGCGCTGGATCTCGTTGAAGAAGGCCGGCACGGTGATCACCGCCTTGCGCACCGGGTGGCCAAGCTCCTTTTCCGCCCGCTGTTTCAGCCGGCGGAGAATGATCGCCGAGATCTCCTGGGGGGCGTAGTCGCGCTTGCCCAGCCGGACCGTCGCCTCCTCTCCCATCTTCCGCTTGATGGATCGGACCGTGTGCTCGGGGGCGAGGACCCATTGATTGCGGGCGGGGGTCCCCACGATCAGTTGCCCCTCGGCGTCCAGTCCGACCACCGAAGGAAGGATCGCCTCCCCCTCTTCACGCAACACCACGGTCTGTCCGTCGCGCACCACGGCGACTTCGCTATTGGTCGTTCCCAGGTCAATCCCGATAATCGTGTCCATAGATAGCTTCCTGCATCAGTTATCGAGTTGTTCAATTTGCGATTCGGTGTTTACA
>CAYTJV010000661.1:0-4100 GCA_964438165.1 uncultured Planctomycetaceae bacterium
CTCGATGTCGGCGATGTCGCCGAGGTTGCGGCTCTGGACCTTCTGGAACACCTCGGCGTAGCGCCGCATCACGCGCGAGACGGCGTACTCCGGGGAATAGTGCCGCTCGCGGATCATCTCCTCCAATTCGTCGCGGAGCTGGGCGCCCTTGAGGATTTGCAGGTGGGCCTCGAAGATCGCGCCGTACTTTTCGCCCAATTCCCCGGAGACGGCGTCGCGATTGCCGGCGATTTCACCGCACGCGGCTTCGATCGCCTGTTCGAGCCGCTCCAGCTCGTATTCCACGGTATCGCGGGCGACGAAGCGGCGCGGGATGCGGAACCCCTCCATGTCCATCACCAGCGATTCGCCAATGGCAACTCCCGGCGAAACCGCGATCCCTTGGAGCTTCTTCATAAGCGGCTTCGGCCTTGCGTATCGTCCTCGTGAAATCCGGCGGCGAACAACCGGGCCAGCGCGTCCAGCGCGGCGTCGGCGTCTTGACCGCTGGCTTCGAGCGTCAACTCCCGCCCCTGCGCGGCGCCCAGGGAAAGCAGTTGGAGCATGTCGCTCGCACTAGCCCGTTGCCGATCCATCACAATCTCGATCTTCGCCGGAAACGCCCCCGCCAGCTTGTACACCATCAAGGCAGCCCGGGCGTGAAGTCCCGCGCGGTTGGTCACCACGAGCGTCCGGGTTGCCTTGGGCTGATCCATCGCTTGCTGCCGGCTTCCTCAGCCCAGCGCCCCAGTGCGCGCCTGCTCTCAGGGCCCGAAGTGATTGCCGTCGGCCTCCTCCAGCAACTGACGGATCTCCTCCGCAGACCTGGCCTGCTTGAGGAACCGGCAGAACCGGCCGTCGCGGAGCTGACGGGAAATGTTCTCCAGGGCCCGCAGATGGTCCCCCGGACGGTCCAACGGGGAAACCAAAAGGAACAGGACGAACACTTTTTCCCCGTCGAGGCTGTCGAAGTCGACCCCCTCGCGACTGATCCCTACCGTGCCGACCAAATGATCGACGCTGCCGTGCTTCGCATGGGGGACAGCCACCCCCCGCCCAATCCCCGTGCTTCCCAACTCCTCGCGATTCAAAATCGCCCGGATGATGCTCTCCATCTCGGAAATTTCGATTTTCCCCGCGTCCAGGAGGGCCTGGACCATTTCCCGAATCACCCCCTCTTTGCCGTCGGCGGCCAAGTCCGCCCGGATCGCTCCAGGACTTACAAAGTCCGCAAACTTCATGCACCGGTTCTCCTTGCAGAGACTACGCAGAGTCCGGTCCGGCGTCGCTGGAAGTTTCCAGCTCCCGGCTCCCGTTGCTGCGATGATGGTCTTGTATTTTCTGCTTGTATTTGCGGAGTTGCTGTTCGACCTTGTGCATCGCCTGGTCGACCGAGCTCAGCACGTCCCCAGAACGGAAACTGGCCACGAAATCGTGCTTGTGCTCGGCATTCACCCTGAGATCGACTGCGGGCTCGTCCCGTCGCTCTAGGTCGACGGTCACCTCGATCTGCGTGAGGCGTTCGAATAATCGACCAAGCTTCTCCACTTTGGCGGTGATCTTAGCCTGGGTCTCCTCGCTCACAGTCCCGTGGCGAATCGAGATCTTGATCTGCACCGACTACACTCCTTTCGCGCGATCACGCAGCCGTCGGCTGCCGTGAGACATGGCATCCGAATCGCTCATTGTATCCCAGGCCGGCCGGTCCTACAAACGCAAACCCGCCCCCGCCTCGCGGGATCGGCTTCGATCCTCCAAACTGTACCTCCTTGGAGAGGCGATGCCAGGGGGACCGACCAAAGCGCTTTCCAGCGGCCTCAATCTTTAGTGGCATATCGGAACTCCTCCAAATAAGTAATTTCTGGCCAGGCATCCTTCGGGGCTAATTCGGGGGGGCTAATTCGGGGACACATAACTAATTATTGACAAGATAGGCGAAATCTGGTAGTTTCGGGGCATGGCGAGGTTGGCGCGAGTAGTGATCCCCGGTTTGCCCCATCACGTAACGCAGCGCGGAAACCGCCGACAGCAGACGTTCTTCAACGACGGAGATTACGCGGCTTACCTGGAACTGATGGGCGACTGGTGTCGCGAGAACGGGGTGGAGATCTGGAGCTATTGCCTGATGCCCAACCATACTCATTTGATCGCGGTGCCCTCGTCCGCAGACGGCTTGCGGTGGGCGATCGGCGAGGCCCATCGACGGTACACACGACGGATCAATTTTCGCGAAAAATGGCGGGGGTATCTCTGGCAAGGGCGTTTTGCTTCGTTCGTGATGGACGAGCCGCACTTGCTGGCGGCCGCGCGGTACGTGGAACTCAACCCGGTGCGAGCGCAACTGGTGGCCCACGCCGGCGATTGGCCGTGGAGCAGCGCGCGGGCGCACCTCTCGGGCCGGGACGATCGGTTGGTCAAAGTCGCCCCCTTGTTGGCGATGATCGCCGATTGGAATGCCTTTCTGGAAAGTGCCGTACCGGAAGAGGAACTCAGGCAAATTCGCGGGCACGGCCGCACCGGCCGACCGCTGGGAGACGCGACGTTCCTTGGGCGTCTGGAAGGACTTGTCGGTCGCGTCCTCAAACCGCACAAGCGCGGTCCGAAACCCAAACGTCGCGCGAATTAAGTCATGTGTCCCCGGAATACGCCACTATTATCAAACGTCCCTCCGGGACGAAGGGCCCCGTCGCTCACGCGTTTGTCACACGCTCACTCAATCCCCAGCCGCTTCTGGATTTCTTCGAGCGGCACGCCTTTGGTTTCCGGCATGAAGAACAGGACCCACAAAAGCTGCAGCACCATCATCGCGGCATAGAACGCGAACGCGTGCCCACCCGACGCGGAGGCGATCACCGGGAAGGTCCAGGAGATCAAGGCGCACATGAACCAGTGGGTGAAGCTGCCCAGGGCCTGACCGCGGGCGCGGACGCGGTTGGGAAAGATCTCGCTGATGAAGACCCAGATCACCGCGCCCTGGCCGAAGGCGTGCGATGCGATGAACACCAGCAGGCTGACCAAGAGCACCGTGCTGCCGAACTGGGTGAAATCGGACCCGTAATAATAGAACGCCCAGGCCGTTGTACCCAGGCTGAGAACATAGCCGATCGAGCCGACGATCATCAGGTTGCGGCGGCCGAAATGGTCGATCACCGCCAGGGCCGCCATGGTCACCAGCAGGTTCGTCCCGCCCACCGCCACCGCCTGCAAGAGCGCCGCGTTCTGGCCCGCCCCGGCCATTTTGAAAATGTTCGGGGCGTAGAACAACAGCGCGTTGATCCCCGACAACTGATTGAACATGGCGATGGCCACGACCAACAGGATCGGCGTGAGGTAGGCCCTCTGAAAAAGAGGCTCTTCCAGAGTGTGGTGCTCCAGGTCGAGCGAGGCCCGGATCTCTTCCACCTCTCGGTCGACGCTGTCGGCGTCGGTGCCCAGTCGTGCCAGCTCCGCGCGGGCCTCGTCGAAGCGGTTCTGGGAGACGAGCCAGCGGGGGCCGAGCGGCGTTAAGAACAGCAGGCCGAAGAACGCCGCCGACGGAAACGCCAGCACGCCGAACATCCACCGCCAATCGTTGGCGCCCAGCCCGAGTTGAGTGATCGCGTAGTTGGAGAAGAACGCCAGCAGGATGCCGAAGACGATATTGAATTGGGTGATGGCCACCAGGCGTCCGCGATATCGGGCAGGCGATATCTCGGCAATGTACATCGGCGACACTACCGAGGCCCCGCCGATCCCGATCCCGCCGAGGAATCGCAGCACCAGGAAGGAATACCAGTCCCACGCCAGCGCGGTGCCGATCGACGAGACGACGTAGAGCACGGCAATCGCGATCAGCACCGCGCGCCGTCCGAACCAGTCGGAAGGACGCCCCACCAGCACCGAGCCGACGATCGTCCCGATCAAGGCGCTGGCGACCGTGAAGCCGAGGGCGAAGTCGCCCAACTGAAATACGCTTTTCAGGGCGTCGGTGGTTCCGGAAATCACCACGGCATCAAATCCGAAGAGCAAGCCGCCCAGAGCGGCGATCAAGGCGCTGCCGATGAGGTAGGACCTGTTTTTCATAAGGCGCTCCAGAGCACATCATGGATCGGGGCACGCCGTGTGGGCGATTGTACTCGGCC
>CAYTJV010000662.1:0-4094 GCA_964438165.1 uncultured Planctomycetaceae bacterium
CGGTCGCGACCGCAAAGACGGCGCACGCCACGCTCGTCGATCCGGAAAATCGCTGGGTGTTCGTGCCGCACGTCACGCCGAACGCCGTCTACCAGTTTCGCCTGGACGCGGCGACCGGCAAGCTTACCGAGGCCGGCAAGGCGCCCGGCGGTAAGGCGAAGCCCGGCCCGCGGCAACTGGCGTTTCACCCGGCGCCGAAGCTCTCAGGGGGCGAGGCGCAGCGGATCAAGCTGGCGCACGAGTTGGGGAAGATCAAGCGCGGGCTGCACAACTTCTATATCCTGGATGAGCCAACCACCGGGCTGCACGCGGCAGATATCCAGAGGCTGCTGGACAGCCTCAACCGGTTGGTGGATGCGGGGCACACGGTGGTGGTGATCGAGCACAACCTGGACGTGATCAAGACCGCCGATTGGGTTATCGATCTGGGGCCGGAGGCCGGACACGAAGGAGGCTACGTGGTCGTCGCGGGCACGCCGGAGGATGTGGTCGGGCATGCACGCGGGGTTCAGAGGGGAGAGGGGAGAGGGGAGAAGGGAGAGGGGGAGAGAGGAGAAGGGAGAGAGGAGAAGGGAGAGGGGAGAGGGGCTGCGCTGTTTCGGTCCTACACCGGCGAGATGCTGGAACCGGTGCTCGCCGCCGGGCCCTTGGAAGCGCGGCGAACGCATGATTTCGCGGCCGAGCAGCAGAAGGGGAAGCGGGATCTTGAAATCCACGAGGTGGGCCGAGAGGCCCGAATGCCGTGGGAAATCGATGGGCGTCGCTGGCATACCAAGGATCGCCTCAGCCGCGCCGGCAACCCATGCCGTTGGGACGGCCGCATCCTGGCCGACGTGATCGATCGCATCCAACAGTCCGATCTGTTCAGCGAAACCGACTGGAACCAGCGGAGCGTGGTCGAGATCCGCGCGGCGAAGAAATCCGACGGCTGGTTCTTCCACGCCATCACGGCCGAAGAGTGGCTCTTGAAGATGAAGTTCCGCACGGCCCGCAACACCTTCCGCCGCGAGGAGCTGATCGCCCATCTCGATCTCAAGCCGCTCAACGACATGCCCGATTTGCCGCTTTACGGCACCGAGCCGCGGGTCAAGGTGAGGAACATGCGGGGGCCGTGGCAGGAAATCGAGATCCGCGCCCACACTTACCAGGAGATCGATCGGCCCGAGTTCTGGGAGTTCGTCGACCGGGCCGTCACGGGCTTCGGCTCGTTCACCGATCGGGCCCGTCAGAAACCCGAGGACCTGATGCCCTGGAAAGTGCTCGGCCGGAAATGGCACTTCCTCCGCAGGGGTTTTCTTAAGGGGGGCCCGCCGCGATGGGAGCCGGCCGTGCTCGAGGATCTGTGCCGCCTGCTCGAAATCACCGCCCCGCGCTGCCAATTCGGCTGGGAGAACAAGGTGGCCGTGCCGATCCACGTGCCCGGCCGGAAGCGACCGTGGGCCGGCCTGGTGACCAAGAAGCCCGACGCCGTCCACCTGACCCTCATCGGGCCGAAGGGGCGTTTCCCCCTGGGACGCGTCACCGGCCTCGGCTTCGAGCCCGAGCTCGACGGCGAACGTCCGGAAGTCGACTACCTCCGCCTCAAATTCCGCTCCACGGAAGACCTCGCACGAGGCGATCTGCTCGGCTTCCTCAAGGAACACCGGGAAGCGCTGGATGGCGGGGAGTAGGGAAGAGAGATGAAGGATGAAAGATGAAAGATGAAAGATGAGGGATGAGGGATGAGGGATGGATGAACGGGGAATCGTCGATCTCTTATCTTTCATCACTCATCTTTCATCCTTCAACCACTGACCACCGACCACCGCCCGCTGCCATGTCCGACTCACTCTTGCCAAAGCGATTCCTTTACCGCTTTTCGATTCCGTGCCTATATCGGGACCCGCTCTGGAGCGGCCAGCCGGAGGGGCTGGACGCCCGCTATCGCCTGGTGAGTTTTGCCGAGCTGGAGGGTCGGCCGATGCCGGCCGACGTGCGGGCCGCCTGGAGCGAAGCGGGATTGGCCTTCACCGTGGTCGTGCGCGGAAAGCAGCAGCCGCCGTGGTGCCGCGCCAACCGGCCTGAAGACAGCGACGGCGTGGTCGTGTGGATCGATACCCGCGACGTCCACAACATCCATCGCGCGAGCCGGTTCTGCCACGCATTCCTGTTCTTGCCGATCGGCGGGGGAAACCGCCTGGCCGACCCGATCGCCCAATGGGTGCCGATCCATCGGGCCCGCGAGCATCCGCGCCCTGTCGAAGCAAGCCAGTTGAACGTCCTCAGCCGGCGCACCAACGACGGCTACGTGCTGGACGTCCTGATTGCCGCAGGCGCGCTGACCGGATTCGATCCGCAGGAACATCCCCGGCTTGGGTTCAACTACCTGGTCATCGATCGCGAACTGGGAGAGCAGACCCTCACCGTCGGCAGCCCAATGCCGTTTCAAGAAGACCCCAGTCTTTGGGCCTCGCTGGAGTTGGTCAGGTAGCGGGTGGGAAGAGGGGGAGTGGAGGAGAAGGGGAGAGTGGGAGAAAATAATGCTTCTTGCCTCCCCCACTCCCCACTCCCCCACTCCTCCTCTAGACTTTGGGCTGCGGACCACCAACCGAGCACAGAAGGAGGAAATCAGCATGGCGGACCTCCAGGACGGCGAACCGATCGAAATGCAGGGCTCCGGCGCCAAGCCCTACGTGCTCAAGAACGTCGGCGGCGTGTACTCCTGCACGTGCCCGGCGTGGCGGAATCAGTCGGTGGCGATCGAGCGGCGCACGTGCAAGCACCTCCGCAAGCTGCGGGGGGAGGAGGCGGAACGCCTTCGACTGGGGGCCGAACTGCCGCCTCGGCCCGTTGCGACCGGTGAGGAGAAAGGCGGACCGCCGCTCCTGCTGGCGCAGACCTGGGACAATGCGGCGGACCTGACCGACTGGTGGATGAGCGAGAAGCTCGACGGCGTGCGGGCTTACTGGGACGGCAAGCAGTTTCTCTCGCGCCAGGGCAATCTGTTCCACGCCCCGGACTGGTTCGTAAGCGGGCTGCCCGACGTGGCCCTCGACGGCGAACTATGGATCGGCCGCAAGCAGTTTCAGCGCACCGTGAGCGTCGTCCGGCGCCAGGACAAGAGCGACCACTGGAAGGAAGTCCGCTTCCTCGTCTTTGACGCGCCTCGGTGCGCGGGCGGCTTCGAGGCCCGGCTGGAGTTTCTGGCCGAGGCTCTCCGTGCACAGCCGCAACCTTACGCCCGGCTGCACGAACATCTTCGCTGCCAGGGACTGTCGCAACTTCGTGAGGAGCTGGCCCGCGTGGAAGCGTTGGGGGGCGAGGGTCTGATGCTGCGGCAACCGGGTTCCGTTTATGAGGCCGGCCGGTCGGTCACGCTCTTGAAGATCAAGAGCTTCCGCGATGCGGAGGCCATCGTACTGAGCCACCAGCCGGGGAAGGGTAAATTCAAAGGGTTGCTGGGCGCCCTGGGAGTCCAGTTGCCGGACGGGACGGAGTTCTCCGTGGGCACCGGGTTTTCCGACGCCGAACGAACGACGCCCCCGCCCATCGGTAGTGTGATCACCTTTCGCTATCAGGAGCTCTCCGACGGCGGTGTGCCCCGTTTCCCTTCCTTTGTCCGCGTCAGCACGACGGCCGAGAGCCGGCCGGTCCCGGAGAAACCTTCGGCGAAGGAGACCCTCTCGCCCGTCTCGACGGAATCGCCCGCCGTGGCGGCGAGCAGTTCTCCCACAGTCAGCTCCTCCACGACGCGGCATTTCGAGTTCGTGGAGGGGAAATCCAGCAAGTTCTGGGAGATCTCCGTGGATGGCTGCGAACTGACGGTCCGCTACGGCCGGATCGGCACTGCCGGGACGAGCAAGGTCAAAGCCCACGCCGATGCCACGACTGCCCGACGAGAGGCCGACAAACTGATCGCGGAGAAGACGGGCAAAGGCTACGTCGAAACGCAGAGCTGAGCCGATCGGCAAACCAAAACCGCAAGCGCAGGCGGCGACGTTATCGGGGTCTGACCCCATGGACCCCATGGATGCGCAGTTTCTCGTTTCAAAATAGGGGACTGACCCGAATGGCACTGCCGCTTGCGGCCGTAGGACTTAGGGCGACGGAGCATC
>CAYTJV010000663.1:0-4093 GCA_964438165.1 uncultured Planctomycetaceae bacterium
GCACCTGGGGCACCGTGGGCGCCGCCGTTGCCATCGGCATGCTGCGCGGCAGCGATGCCGCGCGCCTTGCCCGCCTCGTCAACCTCAGCGCGGGACTGAACCTCGCGACCAGCGTTCGCGCCATGCAGGAAGGCGGCACTATCCGCAACAGCTATGCGGGCGTAGCCGGCGTCATGGCCCTGCTCGCGGACGACTTGGAACGAGCGGGCTTCAGCGGCGAGCGGGATGCGCTGGCGACGACCTACGGGAGCATCATTGCCGACGACTTCGACGCCGACGCGATGCTCACCGAGCTCGGCTGCCGATACGAGATCGGGCGCAACTACTTCAAGCAGCATGCGTGCTGCCGCTACAATCACGCCGCACTCGACGCGCTTGCGAGCCTGCGTGCCGCCCATCCCGGCGCAACGCTCGAAGCGGACGACATTGCACGAATCGAGGTCGAGACCTATGCGGCCGCGGCCGCAATGGACGACGCCGGGCCGCAGAGCCCGCTGGCCGCCAAGTATTCGCTGCCGTTCGCCATGGCCACGGCCATCGTCACCGGTGCCACCGGCGTGGCCAGTTTCGATGCCGCTGCCGTGGCGCACCAACCGACGCGTTCCCTCGCCCGCCGGGTCCGGGTCGCGGAGGACCCGCGGATGACGGCCATGCTGCCCCAATCGCGCCCGGCCCGCGTCCGCGTCGTCCTGAAGGGCGGCACCGTCTTGCAGGCCGAGGTGACGACCAATCTGGGAGACGCGGGCACCCCTTACTCTCCGGGCGAGCTTGCTGCAAAGTTCGATGATCTCGGCCGTGCCGTGTGGGGAGACGCAACGCCCCTGCTGCGCGCCCGGATCAAGGACCTGCCGTTGCACAGCGACTGTGCGCAACTGGGCACGATGCTGCGCGAGCACGTCGTCGCCGCAACCTGATCCCCGGCGGGCGGGTATCTGCCGCCCGACGGCTGGAATGCCGAGCCGAGGCGGACAAGCCACGAGATCGTGTGCCGTGCCGCCGCTAGGAATGCCCACCACCCATGGCTTGCGTCTTGTCGTGGCGCTTCTCGTCCTCGATCGCGCGGTCGATCGAATCGATGGCGGCCTGGACGGTGACGAAGTCCTCCGCCAAGCCGACCGTGCCGGTGCCGATCGTCTCGGCCAGCTGGCGCCGTCGCTTGACTAGCCTCTCGCGCGCAACCGAAAGGGCATGCTTCGGGTCAATGCTCATCTTGGCCGCTCCATGGCGCCGTCCTGGCCACCATCTCCGGACGGGACGGTGCGGGAGAGCATAGACCAACTCGCCGATGAGCGGCCCGAGACATGGGTGACAACCAAGCCTCCGAGGGGACTTTCTGCCTGGGCCTGACGGACCGCCCACTACTGGACGCCTTAGCCCAGCGGGGATACAAGCGCTGTGCCCCCTTGTGACGTGGAGGAATGACCGACCGATCCGCCGGATACCTGGATGGTAGTTCCGCCAAGGGTCAGTTTCCGGCTGCGAAGTGTGCGGTTCTCGAATTTCTGTTAGATGGCCTTCGGATGACCGGCTTAAGACCAGCATTGCCTATTCTTGTTCTGTGCCTTGCGCCTTCTGGCCGATGTTGGCACGTACGAGACCATCTTCATCGGATTCCCGATCTGGGGAACGACAGCCCCTCCGGTCATCAGGTTATTTCTGTCTCGACATGACCTCGCAGGCAAAACCGTCGTCCCATTCATAACGCATGGCGGATACGGCACGGGCCAGAGCCTCTCCGTGGTTGCGAGGCTGGCGCCGAAGCCGCGTCTTCGTGACGGGTTCACGTTGCAGATGGACCAAGAAAGGGAGGTTCTCCGACGTGTTACCCGTTGGCTTGGGATCAATGTGCGGGGATGAACTACAACGGTCACCAGCCGACCGCGATCGCAACAGACAAGGAACAGGAGATCCAAGTTGAAGAACATGGCAAGACATGTGCTCACCGCGGCGGCCGTACTGCTGGCGGGCACCCTTTTCCCGCCCCTCCATGCCCAGGAAAAGGGCCCGGCCGCCTCTCAACCAACGCGCGCTCAGCAATTGATGGGGGATATCGCCCCGAAGCTGGCGGAGCTTACGGACACCGTGCTGTTTGGCGACGTTTGGGAGCGCCCGGGCCTCTCGAAGAGAGATCGGAGCCTGATCACCGTTAGCGCCTTGATCGCCCTCAATCGTCCAGACCAACTCCGCTCACACCTGGCACTCGCGCGTCAGAATGGTGTCACCCAGGACGAATTGGTCGAGGCCATTACCCATCTCGCATTCTATGCAGGTTGGCCAAACGCCGTGACCGCGGTTGGCGTCGCCAAGGAGATCTTTCAGAAGAAATGATGCTTACGCACGCGGTACGTAGGACGACAGCGACCGAGGTCGAGGCGACACGATGATCACGCGTAGACACATGCTCGCCACCGCGGCCGGTGTTACCATGCTCGCCCAAGGTGGGCGCGTCCTCGCTCGAGAAGGGATGAAGACAATGCAGATTACGCGCAGCGGCTCACAGGCGTCGCAGAGTGGACCGGCGGAATATTTCACCGGTTCCGTACGCATCGACTCGCGCTTCCAGGGTGGCGCGCCCGCCCGCGTCGGCGGGGGGATCGTTACATTCGAGCCCGGCGCCCGAACCGCCTGGCACACCCATCCGCTGGGCCAGACATTGATCCTAACCGCAGGCTGCGGCTGGGTGCAGCGGGATGGAGGACCGAAGGAAGAGATTCGGCCAGGCGACGTCGTCTGGATTCCTCCCGGCGAGAAGCTTTGGCATGGGGCGACCGCCACCACCGCAATGAGTCACATCGCAATCACCGAGGTCCTCGACGGCAAGAGCGTCGATTGGCTGGAAAAGGTCAGCGACGGGCAATACCGCGGCTGATCACGACCTACGGGGAACGGACAATGAGCAAGAGAATGCCGTCCGCCGCACTCTCGCTTGCCCTTGCCGGCATGGCCGCGGGAGCAGGTGCGGTCGCTGCCGAGACCGGCAGGGGGGAGCCACTCGTCATCCAGGAGCAAGGGAGTTTCGCGGTCGGTGGCACCATCATCAAGAACACCGGCACCTTCGATCCCTACAAGCCGACTGCTGCCGGCCAGACGTTCCACGGCGATCATGCCTACGTATCTTATCAGATCCCGGTCAACGCCCGAAAGCTACCGCTCGTCCTCTGGCATGGCGCCGGACAGTTCTCAAAGACGTGGGACACCACGGCGGATGGGCGTGAAGGTTTCCAGAACATCTTCTTGCGTCGCCGTTTCGGCGTCTATGTCCTTGATCAACCACGGCGTGGACGCGCCGGGCGCAGCACGCAGTCCATCACCATTGCCCCCACGCCCGACGAGCAATTCTGGTTTGGCATCTTCCGCATCGGCATCTGGCCAGATTTCTTCCCCGGCGTGCAGTTCTCGCGGGAGCCGGAGGCCCTGAACCAGTATTTCCGATCGATGACGCCCAACACGGGCCCCTTCGATATGCAGGTGGTCTCGGACGCCGTTGTCGCGCTCTTCAATAAGATCGGGCCAGCGATTCTCGTCACGCACTCCCAAGGCGGCGGCCCCGGTTGGCTAACGGCGATGAAAAGCCAAAACGTCCGCGCGGTTGTCGCCTATGAACCAGGCAGCGGGTTCGTTTTCCCGGAAGGGGAAGTGCCGCCTTCCATGCCGAGCGCGGCCGGCACGCTCGAGGGAGTTGCCGTTCCGGTAGCCCAATTCACGCAGCTCACTAAGATCCCCATCATCGTTTATTTCGGCGATAACATTCCCGAGCAGCCAACCACGAACCCAGGCCAGGACAATTGGCGCGTGCGCCTCGCGATGGCGCGGTTGTGGCGTGACGCGATAAACCGGCGCGGTGGCGATGTCACTTTGGTGCATTTGCCCGAGATCGGCATTCGCGGCAACACGCACTTCCCGTTCTCCGATCTGAACAATGTGGAAATTGCAGACCACCTGTCTAGGTTCCTTTTAGAGAAGGGCTTGGACTGATGACGGCACCTTGCATGATCGGGTCACGACTGGAGTTGTCCCGATAGCGGACGACTTCCAAGGTGCGGTGGTCACCGTCGGCACCTGATCCCTATGTCCGCTCATGTGGACCCAGCAG
>CAYTJV010000664.1:0-4093 GCA_964438165.1 uncultured Planctomycetaceae bacterium
GGTCGAGAAGCTAGGCGATCGGGGAGGGCTGCGGACATGGAAATCCGGCCATAGGTGGGAGGGATCCGGCGGATGCCGGACCATATCGAGGATGCCCGGGAGGTAACAGGCCAGCAATTAACAAAACGTCGCGTCATTTTCCTTCGGACAACCCTCTTTCATGAAGCCGCCAAAAACTTAACCCGACAGCCCGCTCGCCCGGCAGGTGAAGAAGTTTTCTAAGCGAGACGGCGCCGCCGCACGTTTCCCCCGACCCCTGCCAGACGAGCTGGCAGGGGTCCCAAGCGTGTTTGGCCATCGTCGCTCTCGCTCACAAGACTTCTCCACCTGCCAGACGAGCTGGCAGGGGTCAACAAACTTACAACCACTATCGAGATTACCCGAGCGTGCTCAGCAGTGCAAGGACATTTGCCCTCTCCCCCTCTCCGTGTCTCCGCGTCCCCGCGTCTTCTCACAGGCTCGCCCTGCGCTGTTCGATCAACGCATCGACGGCGGCTTCGAGCTCCTCCAGCGGTCCGGTGTTGAGGATCGTGTCGTCGGCCATGGCAATCGGGCCGCCTTTTTCCAGGGTCTCGATTTCGGCGATGTCGCGCGAGAGGGCCTCCTCGTGCGACAGCGGGCGCTCAGGCCGGGCCGCTAATCGGTCGTACCGCAACGCCCGCGGCGCCGTCACGGCCAACACCATCAGGCGCTCCCGCAAGTTCGCCAGCAGATACTTGTACTCCGACCAACTGTAAAGCCCGTCGAGCACCACTGGGCCGTGGGACAAATGGTCGCGGATCGTCGGCAGGAGCATCTGGGCATAGGCGTCCATGCCGTGCCGGGCGCGGAGCTCTTGGCGGGCCAGGCGTTCGTTGGCCTCCGAGATCGGCAGTCCGCGGCGCTCCAGCTCGCACATGGTGATGTGGCCGAAGCGGACCACCGGCCACCCCTTGCGCTTCAGATGCGCGGCGACCGAGGATTTCCCCGAGCCGCACATTCCCACCACGACGATCGCAAAAGCGGTTGATGGTTGCTTGTCCACGATATTCCTCCAGTCACCACGATAAACACTAACCGGGCCGGCCGCAAGCCGCCATGTCGGCGGCATCGATAGCGCCGGCTTCGTGACCGTATCCTTCTTCTTCCGGGAAGTGACCTCGATAATCGCGTCCGGCGGCTTTCCCTCAAACCAAATCTTGTAGATCCGCCGGTTCCCGGGCTCGATCCCCTTGACTACCCACAGCTCGTTTAGCCCGGAGCCAACGGCGACGGAAGCTCATGCGCCGCGATCACCGTCGCCGTTGGCTCCGGGCTAAACGATCGCACGGGGAACGCGTTGCTGCGTGCTTCCGTTCGCCCCACCCTACCGACCACTTGTGTGGCGGGGGGTGGCGGGCTAGAATCGCCAACGGGCTCATCCGTGGGGGGTGAAGATATGATTTGCGTCAGCATTGGTCGCGGGCGGCATGCCCTGATGATTGCGGAACGCGGGCACCTGGTGGAGCAAGGGGCCAAGCTCGTCGAGCTCCGCGTGGATTACATCAACGGCGCGGTCAACATGAAGCGGCTGTTTGCCGAGCGCCCTTGTCCGGTGGTGGTCGCCTGCCGCCGCAAGCACGACGGCGGCATGTTTTCCGGCACCGAGGAGGCACGCCTGGTATTGCTCCGCACGGCGATCGCCGAGGGGGCCGACTACGTGGACCTGGAGGAAGACGTCGCGGCGAAGGTTCTACGCTTCGGCAAGACCAAGCGGATCGTCAGCTTCCACGATTTCCGCCGGACGCCTGAGGACCTGGAAGAAATCCACCAGCGGCTGTGCATGCTGGACCCGGACGTGGTCAAGATCTGCACGATGGCCAACCACCCCGCCGACAACCTCCAGATGCTCCGTCTGGTGCGCCAGAGCAAGCTGCCGACGATCGGGTTTTGCATGGGCGAGATCGGCACGCCGACGCGGCTCTTGTGCGGCAAGTTCGGCTCGCCGTGGACTTACGCGACGTTCCACGAGGAGCGGCCCTTGGCGCCGGGGCAGCTCAGCTACCAGCAGATGACCGAGATCTACCACTATGACGACATCAACGCCGACACGGAGGTTTACGGCGTGATTGCCGATCCGGTCGGGCACAGCCTCAGCCCGTTGATTCACAACGCCGCCTTCCGGAAGCTGGGGATGAACAAGGTCTACGTCCCGATCCGCGTGGCCCGCGAGCACCTGGCGGATTTCATCGACGAGGCTCCGGAGCTAGGCATCCGCGGGCTGAGCGTGACCATTCCGCACAAGGAGGCCGTGATCGACATGCTGCACTACGCCGACGAGGCAGTGCGGGGCATCGGCGCAGCCAACACGATGGTTTTCCAGGACGGCCGCCGCTGCGGGTACAACACCGACTACGCCGCGGCCATGGGCAGTCTCGAAGAAGCCATCGCCGGCCATTTCCGAGAGGACAGCACGCTGGCCAACAAGACCGCGCTGGTGATGGGGGCGGGCGGGGTGGGCCGAGCGATCACCTTCGGGCTGGTCGAGCGCGGCGTCCAGGTGGTCGTCTGCGACGGCGAGGCCGAGCGCGCCGGCCAGCTCGCCGCACGCCTCCGCTGCCGGGTTATCGACTGGGCGTCGCGCCACGGCGTCTCCGCCGACATCGTCATCAATTGCACCCCGATCGGCATGCACCCCGACGTCGACGAGACCCCCTTCGGCAAGCATCACATGCGGCCGGCCATGGTCGTCTTCGACGCCGTCTACAACCCCGAAAACACGCTTTTCATCAAGGATGCGCGGGCCCGCAACTGCAAGGTCATCACCGGCGTCGACATGTTCGTGCGCCAAGCCGCCACGCAGTTCAAGCTCTTCACGGGCGAGGACGCGCCCACCGACGTGATGCGCGAAGCGATCAGGCGGGCGATCTCGGCGGCGAAGCAGTGAAGAGAGGGGTCAGGGGATAGGGGTTAGGGGTGACGAGCGACCTAACCCCTGGCCCCTAACCCCTGACCCCTACTTGTCCGTCGACAACACCTGCCGCAGCAAAGCCGAGAGATCGTCGTAGGGGTGCTCGGCCGGCGATCCGGTGGCGTAGTGGTAGACGGCGTTGTGCGTTTTCTTGGGCAGGGAGAGGAGGGTCGAGGAGACGGTGCCGTACTCGGGTCCGGAGATCGTCGCCCCGCGCCGCCCTTCGGCGTCCGGCTTGCGCGAGAACGTACGGCTGGCAACAGCCAGGAAGGCCACCGCCGAGTCGAGGCGCTGCAAGGTGAGCAGGCGGCGGACAAACTCCTGGCGCTCGTCGTCCATGTCGTTGAGATGGGTGTTGGAAATCACGTGCAGGCCCGGCGGCAATTCCACGATCTCCACCGTGTCGCCCCCATGGATGACGGCGGCTGAGCGGGCATCGGCGACCACGTAGTTGGCCCCGGCATAACGGCCGGTGGCGAGTTCCTTGGCCGCGTGCTCGGCGGCTTTGGCGGCATTGTCGAAGTGCAGCAACTCGCGGCAGAGCAGGCCGCGGGAGCGGGGCTCGGGCGGGAGCGACGTCTTGATCCGATTGGCCACGGTCGCGAACAGCCCGAACTGGTTGACCCCAAACCACGTGCCATTGGCCTTCCGATCGATCCCGCAGATGACCCGCGGCCGTCCGGCCTGGATCCGCGGCGCCTGCGTCGGCCGATCGTAGGACTCCTCACGGTTCTGGGCCACCAGGAGCGGGGCGTCCCGAGCGGCCATGTATTGAATTGCCAAGATGCACATGATCGTCGATCTAAAAAGCGGCTCGGATCACGTCACTCTGCTGCCGCGACCCGGGAAAGGTGGCACCGATGATCCCTCTTCGTGAGCCTCACAAAACATTCGTGAATCGCTAACTTAACCGGTGAACCGCGCGGATTGCACCCCCCTGTTAGCGAATTCTCGGCGATTTCGCTCCCGCAGGGGAAGAAGAGTGGGAGAGTGGGAGAGGGGGAGAAAGGAAAGCTGGCAAAGTCTGAAACTGTAGCCGAAGTCGCCAGACTTCGGGCGATGCGGCAGAAAGGCCTAGTTCCGGCCAATTCAGCTACGACTCGGATCGTCTCCCTCTCTCCCTCTCTCCCCCTCACCCTTCTTCCCCATCAGAGCGGCTTAACA
>CAYTJV010000665.1:0-4091 GCA_964438165.1 uncultured Planctomycetaceae bacterium
GCCACGATGGCGGGGAGCAACTGTTCCAGCAACTCGGCAACCTGGACGAGAGAGCATGGCTGGCATCCGATCGCCACACGCTCCTCCACTCGTTCTACATGGGGGGAAGTAATTAGTCCTGTCCGGTACCCTGCTACCGTGAGGATCGCCGCCGCCATGACCGACGTGGAGCCTTTCCCCTTGGTTCCGGCGATGTGCAGGATCGGCATCCCCACGTGGGGATCCCCGATTTCTGCCAGCAATTCGCGCATCCGGGAGGGCTTGAATTCGCGCGCGGTGTAACTCGGGCTGAAGATCCGCTCATAGTCGATCCGCTGATTGAGGAAGTGCAACACGTCGTGCATTGCGGCAGAATCCCGGTCGGCGCTGCGTAAACCATCGAGTGTACACCCAGAGCGGCCGTTTGTCGCCGGGCCAACCGTATCGAGTCCGGCGCGACCACTGACAAGGGAAGTTCACCACGGAGGCACGGAGAAAATACGAGGGAGCGTAATCAAACTTTCCTCTCCGTGTCCTCCGTGCCTCCGTGGTGAACTTAATCAAATAGGGTTAGCCGCTAATACCACTTTGTGTGGGTTTATTGCACCCGTGCGCGATATTCCTACGTTCGCGTCAAAGCCCAGTGAACATGGGGACGGTGCGGAGCGTAAAGACCTACAGTTTAGGGTTGCGCGACCATGAGGCCAAAGTATGCAATCATCCGAAGTCGTCATTGAAACTCGGAGTCTCAGCAAGGTCTATCGCGACTTCTGGGGCCGGCAGAAAGTCCGGGCCCTGAAGGCTTTAGACCTGGAGATCCGCCGCGGGGAGATCTTCGGGCTGTTGGGCCCGAACGGTTCCGGAAAAACAACCACCGTCAAGCTGATCCTGGGCTTGCTGTTTCCCACCAGCGGCCAAGCCCTGGTGTTTGGCCGCGAGGCCACGGACGTCAAGAAGAACGAGCGGATCGGCTACCTGCCCGAGGAATCGTATCTGTACCGGTTCCTGAACGCCGAAGAGACCTTGGATTTCTACGGCCGGCTGTTCAACATGGCCGCCCCGCTGCGGCGTCAGCGGACCGCCGACCTGATCGACATGGTAGGGCTCGGGTGGGCCAAACGGCGCCAATTGCGGGAGTACTCGAAGGGGATGACCCGCCGCATCGGATTGGCCCAAGCCTTGATCAACGATCCGGAGCTGATCGTGCTCGACGAGCCGACCACGGGTTTGGACCCTATCGGCACCCGGGAGATGAAGGACCTCATCCTCCGTTTGAGGGATGAGGGCAAGACCATCCTGATGTGCAGCCACCTGCTGGCCGACGTGCAGGACGTGTGCGATCGGATCGGCATTCTCTATCAGGGGGAATTGCAGGAGTTGGGACGCGTGGACAGCCTGCTGAAGGTCCGCGACGTGACCGAGATCCGAGCGTCCGGGCTGAGCGAGGCCTGCCAGGCCGAGGTCCGCGAGGTGATCGAGCGTCACGGGGGGCAGGTCCAAACGATCGGCAACCCCACCACGACGCTGGAGGAACTCTTCCTGCACATCATTCGCGAGAGCGAATCGCACCCCGGACGGCGCGTGCGAGGAGGTGCGGGCGATGGTCATTGAGAATCCGCTGCCGCCCTTTCTCGAGTGGTTTCCCACGGCGGCGCTGAGTTGGCTGCTTGTCGTCGTCGTTCTTACAGCGGCGGCCTTTGTGTTCGGCTGCCTGGTGAGCGTTTTGCGGTACGGCCCGCGGGTGGGTTTGGGGGCTGCCTTGCAGACGGCGGGCACGGGCGCGGCCGACCTGGTGTGCATGTCGCCCCGCCGCGTTTGGGCGCTGGCGTGGCTGGCGGTCAAGGAATCGGTGCGGCGGCGCGTGGTCGTGGTGTTCGGGCTGTTCGTGGTGATTCTGCTGTTCGCCGGCTGGTTTCTCGACGTCGGCAGCAGCGATCCTGCCAAGCTGTATCTGAGTTTTGTGCTCACCGCCACGACGTATCTGGTGCTCTTGCTGGCGTTGTTTCTCAGCGCGTTCAGCCTGCCAGCCGATATCCGCAGCCGCACGATCCAAACCGTGGTGACCAAGCCGGTGCGCGCCAGCGAGATCGTGCTGGGCCGGATGCTGGGCTTTACGATCGTGGGCACGGCGCTGCTGGCGGTGATGAGCGCGGTGAGCTACGTGTTTGTGATTCGGGGCGTGGCGCACACGCACGAGGTGCTGGTCGACAGCCTCAAGCCGGTTGGCGAGGCCGTGGCCGGAAAGCCGCGGCCGATGAGCGGAAGCACGGATTCCGTCCAAGGGCATCGGCACAAGATTGACGTCGACTCGTCCGAGGTCGGCCGCGTGGAAACGGAGTTCGGCCACTGGCACGAGATGGAAACGAAGACCTCGGGCGACAAGAGCACGTACGTGGTTCAAGGGCCGGAGGGCATGCTCCAGGCCCGCGTGCCCATCTACGGCAAGCTCCGCTTCCGCAATCGCGAAGGCAAAGATGTTGACAGGGGAATCAACGTCGGCGACGAGTGGTTCTACCGGAGTTTCATCCAGGGCGGCAGCCCGGCGGCAGCCATTTGGACCTTCTCGAAGATCCGCGAGGAGCGGTTCGGCGAAGGGCTCCCCGTGGACATGAACATCGAGGTCTTCCGCACCTACAAGGGGAATATCGAGGAGGGCGTGACCGGCAGCCTGTCGCTGCGGAACCCGCGGACAGGCCTGATCGTGGAGGTCAAGGTCTTCAAGTCGAAGGAGTTCTCGCCGCTGGCGATCATGGTCCCCCGGAAGATTACGCAGGTCTCCAGCGCCGACGTCATTGCGAGCAAGCGCGACACGCCCGACGGAGGCGTGGAATATTCGCCGCCGCAAAACCTGCTCGACCGGCGTCTGGCCGAGCGCAAGGAATTCGATCTGTTCAAGGATCTAGTCACCGCCGACGGCGAGCTGGAGATCTGGGTCCGCTGTCTGGAGCCATCGCAGTACTTCGGCGCCGGCCAGCCCGACTTGTGGCTCCACGCCTCCGACGCCACCTTCACGGTGAACTTCTTCAAGGGCTACTGCGGAATCTGGCTGCAAATGGTGCTGGTGGTCGGGTTCGGGGTGATGTTCAGCACGTTCCTGAGCGGACCGGTGGCCATGCTGGCCACGGTCGGCGCGATGATCGGTGGATTCTTCAGCGATTTCCTCACCCGCTTGTCCCAGCACGCGGTCCTCGGCGGAGGGCCGTTCGAGGCGATCATCCGCCTGGTGCGCCAAGACAACCTGATGACCGAGATGGAGCCGGGGCTGCGAACCACGGCGACCCAAATGGCCGACAAGGTCGCCGAGGCCGGGCTGTGGGTCATTGCCCGCATCTTGCCGCCGTTCACCGAGTTCAATTTCGCGGACTGGGTGGCCTACGGGTTCGACGTTTCCTGGGACCCTTGGATTGCCGTTCCCACGCTCCGCGCGCTGGCCTTCCTGATCCCGGTGTTCGTGGCCGGCTACTTCTTTCTTAAGACACGCGAGGTGGCGCAATGAGTCCGCAGCACGCCTTTACCCGCAAGATCTACTACCTGGTGGGCATGGTCCTGCTGGTGGCCGTGCTGAGCTGGCTGGGACAGCCTTCGACCGGCGAGGTCGGCGCGGAGGCCAAGGAGGGAAGCGTTTCGGGCCTGCTCCAGCTCCCCAACCTCGCCCAACTCAGGGACCGCTACGGTTTGAGCGAGGCCCGGCTCGGGGAAATCGACCCGGCAGGCGCCACGATCAAGTTGGCCACGCTGGGACTGCGAGGCGTGGCGGCCAACATCCTCTGGGAGAAGGCCAACAACTACAAGATGAAGAAGGACTGGACCAACCTCTCGGCCACCCTCCAGCAGATCACGCGACTGGAGCCGCACTTCATCAGCGTGTGGCGTTTCCAGGCGTGGAACTTGTCGTACAACGTCTCTGCCGAGTTCGACGACTACCGCGAGCGATATCGCTGGGTTGTCCGGGGAATCGATTTCTTGCGCGAGGGGATCCGCCGCAACGAGCGAGAGCCGATGCTGGTTTGGGACGTGGGCTGGTACATTACGCACAAGATCGGCACGGCCGACGAAAAGCAGCAGTTTCGCCGTCTCTTCAAGGAGGACGACGAGACGTTCCGCCGCTGGGA
>CAYTJV010000666.1:0-4089 GCA_964438165.1 uncultured Planctomycetaceae bacterium
CGGCCAGCCCTATCTCGGGAAGGGCGACGTGGCCAGGAGGCAAAAGCTGTTGGAGGGGAACCTTAGCGGGGAATCGCTCACTCCTGCCAGCCGGGAGTACCGCGAGTCGTTGTTCGCCCTCGGACGCCTCCTGCACCAGACCAAACGATACGAGGAAGCGATCGCGCGGTTGGAAGAGGTGGTCAATCGCTACGCCGATTTGCGGCAAACGATCGAGGCCCGGTACCTGATCGCCGACTGCCATCGCCGGAGAGCCTTGGGCGAGAGAGAGAAGCTCAGGCACGATGTGGTGGAGCAATCGCGAGTCGCTCGAGTCCGACGCATGAGGGAAGCCTTGACCGCCTCCCTCCAGTGGCACCGGCAAACGCAGCAGGCGCTGCTCAAGCGCCAAGAGACCGCGCAGCTCGACCCGCTCGAGAAACTGATGCTGCGGAACGGTTACTACTTCATCGGGAGTCTGCTGATCGACATGGAGCAATACAATGCGGCAGTCGAGGCCTACATGAAGGCGGCCAGCCGGTATCCCACGGCGCCGGAGACCCTGGATGCCTACGTGCAGATGGCCCGGGCGTTTCGCGCCATGAACAAGCTCAGCGAGGCCCAAGGCGTCATCGAGCAGGCCAAACACTTGTTGGCCCGCATGAAACCGGAAACCCCGTTGCAGCCAACCACGAACTACAGCAAATCGCAGTGGGCAGCACTCTTGGAGCGACAGAGCGCGATGTGAAAGAGGGGGAGAGAGGGAGAGGGGGAAAGGGGGAAAAGGGACTGCGCATTACAGAGTACAGTACACAGCAGACTACACGGCCTTCTGCTCTGCGACCACGGATCACTGACCACCGACTACCGAACCTAATCCTTCATCTTTCATCCTTCATCCGTACTCATGGCCGTACTCGAAACCGATCTGCTGAGCGACCTGATTCAGAGGAAGCGGAGTTGCCTGGTGCAGCTTCGCGATATGGGAGGGAAGCAAATCGAGTTGGTCCGGGAAGGCAATATCACCGATCTACTGGAACTGTTGGCGGCCAAGCAGCACGTGTTGATTCAGTTGCAGCAGGTGGAGCGGCAGTTGGATCGTTTCCGCGGCGAGGACCCACAGAAACGCCACTGGCGCACGCCTCAAGAGCGGCAGGAGTGTGCCGGAGGCCTGGCGGAGTGCGAGCGGCTCTTGGCCCAAATCGTCGTCCAGGAGAAGCAGAGCGAACAGGAATTGATCCGGCGTCGGGACGAAGCGGCGGCACAGTTGGCGGGCGTCCATACAGCCAGCCAGGCTCGCGGCGCCTATCTGGCCCAGGCGCGGGCCGGCGCAGGGGAGTTGGACATCGTTTCCGACGGCTGACGGAGGGCCAGAGGGCGACGCAGTGCGATCACAAAGCGCGACAAGCACCATGACCGAAGACCGCATGTTGGCCGAAGCATTGAAGCTCGACACCAGCGCGGACCTGCAAACCGTGCTGGCCGCGTGGCACGGGGCCACGGTGCGCCTGGAGCGAACCCACGAGGCACTCCGCGCCGAGGTGCGACGGCTGACCGACGAGCTCCAGCGAAAAAACCGCGAACTGGCGCGCAAGAGCCGGCTGGCCGACCTGGGCCAGATGGCGGCCCACGTGGCCCACGAGGTCCGCAACACTCTGGTGCCCGTGGCCTTATATCTGGGATTGCTGCGGCGGCGGATCGCCGGCGATCCGGACTCGCTGGAAATGCTCGACAAGATCACGGCGGGAATGACCGCCCTGGACGTCACGGTACACGACCTGCTGCACTTTACCTCCGACCGCGATCCGCAGCGGCGCTCCTTCCCGCTTCGGCCGCTGATCGACGACATGCTGGCCTCCTTGGCGCCGCAGCTTGCGGCCCAAACCATCGCCACGCGAGTGGAAATACCGCCCGAGGAGTCGCTCGCTGCCGATCGAGAACTGGTTCGCCGGGCAATGCTCAACCTGGTCCTCAACTCCTTGGACGCCATGCCCAAGGGAGGCACGCTCACGATCCGCTCGACTCGCCACGCGCGGTGCGTCGAGCTGCAAGTGACGGACACCGGACCGGGACTTTCGGCGGAAACCCTTGGCCGGGCGTTCGAGCCGTTCTACACCACGAAGCCGGCAGGGACCGGGCTGGGGCTGGCCATCGTCTACCGCATCGCCGAGGTCCACGGCGGAAGCGTTTCGGCCGCCAACGATCCCCAAGGGGGCGCTCGCTTCACCTTGAGTCTTCCGGTTTCCGCTCAGGAGGCTGCCGCATGATCGTCCGAGATTGTAGCAACCAAGTGGATTGCGTGGGCAGGGTCCTGGTCGTCGACGACCACCCCCAGGCCCGCGACTCCATGGCCGACATCCTTCGCCAAGCCGGGCACGCCGTCGACTGTTGCTCCAGCGCGGCCGAGGCCCTCCAGGTGGTCCAGCGCGAGCCGTTCGACTGCATCGTCACCGATCTCCGCATGCCGGGCATGAACGGCGTGGAGCTCATCGTCCACCTCGAGAAGCGACAGTACGGGGCGCAGGTAGTGATGGTCACGGCCCACGCCAGCGTGGCGACCGCCGTCGAGGCCATGCGGCACGGGGCCTTCGACTACATTGAAAAGCCCTTCGGCGTGGAGCAGCTCGAGCGGCTGGTACACCAGGCGATCCGGCACAAGCGACTCGTCCGGCCCGAGACGTCGGCCGGCAGCGACTCGCGGCGGTTGGGTCCCGGCGGCGAGCTTTCCGACGCCGTGCCCGCCATGATCGGTTCCAGCCAGCCGATGCGGACCCTCCGCGCCAAGATCGCCCAGGTGGCGCCCACGCCGGTCACGGTGCTCATCACCGGCGAGAGCGGGACCGGCAAGGAGCTTGTGGCCCGGGCAATCCACGCCGCCAGCGACCGTCGCGGCAAGCCTTGGGTGAGTCTCAACTGCCCGGTCTTGTCGGCCCACCTCATGGAAAGCGAGCTGTTCGGGCACCAGCGCGGGGCATTCACCGGCGCCGACGCCCCGCGCGCCGGCCGATTCGAGCTGGCCGACGGAGGCACGATCCTGCTCGACGAAGTCAGCGAAATCGACCTGAACCTTCAGGCGAAGTTGCTGCGGGTCCTTCAGGAACAGTCGTTCGAGCGGGTCGGCTCCAGCGAGACGATCCGCGTGGACGTTCGCGTGCTGGCGACCACCAACCGCGACCTGGAGTCGGAGGTGGCCGCCGACCGGTTCCGGCAGGACCTGTACTACCGGCTGGCCGTGGTGCCGATCTGGGCGCCGCCGCTTCGCGACCGCCCGGACGACGTTCCCGAGCTGGTGGCCTACTTCCTCGCGCGCTCGGCAGCGCGACTGGCGCGAGAGCCCGTCGTGTTGGAGCGATCGGCGATGGAGCTCTTGCAGAGTTATCATTGGCCGGGGAACGTGCGCGAATTGGAGAACATCATTACCCGCGTGAGCGTGCTGGGATCGGCGTCGCCGGTGTCTGCCGACGAGTTGCGGCGATGGCTGATCGACGGCACCCGGGCCGACCGCCCAGGTCCGCCGGAGAGTTCCGCCTCCAGCGTGTCGGTGGGATTGAGCCTGGAAGAGATGGAGCGGCGGCTCATCGAAGCCACACTGGAGCAGTTCGGTGGGCATCGCGAAAAGACGGCCCGAGCACTGGGGATCGGCGTGCGGACGTTGTCGGGCAAGTTGCGCCAATACGGCTACGCCCCGCGCACGAAGTCATTCTTGAAAGCAGGATGACCATCGGCAGTTCGTGCCGGTTCCAGAGTGCAGATTCTGCCGATGACGGTTGTGAAACGAATGGAGCGTGTGTGAATGGGGGGAATAGGAGCGTCAACGCTGTCGAAGTAAGACTGCCAAACACAGCAAGTTAGGATAACGCTGAGAATCGGGGGCGCACCTGGATGGACGCATCGCGAGGCCCATGGCACGTCGCTTGCATAACTCCCCTCTCCCGTCCGCGGGAGAGGGGCAGGGGGTGAGGGGATCATAAGAACCATGTTACCGGGCCTGTTTCAATCGACGGCGATCCCGATCCTGGAGCAGATGGTCAACTTCGGCCAGGCCCGGCACACGGTGCTGGCGGGGAACCTGGCCAACCAGCACACCCCCGGCTACCAGGCCCGCGACCC
>CAYTJV010000667.1:0-4087 GCA_964438165.1 uncultured Planctomycetaceae bacterium
GCCGGCTCGCGACGCCGGGGCCGGTGGCAGCGCGCCCACGCTCCGCATCGCGCCCAAGAGGTCCGGGGCCGTCCAGTCGCTGCGGATCTACAGCCGCGCCTTGCGCACCGGCGAGGCCGTGGGCAACTCGCGTGCCGGACGATGATAGGGAATGTTGTGAGCGCAGAAATGAGGTGAACCAGGGTAGGCAACCGGGCAGCCGCGGATATAATGAGGGTTCGCACGGGCATGACCCATCGTACATGTATTGCACCACTCACTGAGGGGGCAGCCGTCCACCTCGCGGTTTCAAGACACGGAAGTCGCCATGGGTAGCAAGACGCATAAGCAAGGGAAGCGATTCTCAGCCGCCGAGTTGTTTCAGCGAGCCCAGCGGAGCTTCCAGAAGCAGGACTTCAAGCAGGCCTACAAGGACGCCAAGGTCTGCTACCAGCAGGAGCCCACGCAGCCGCACCGGCATCTGTTGGAGCGGGCCTGGTTCAACCGGGCCATGGCCATGCACCGTGCCGGGTTGGAAACCGAGAGCCGGGAGTCGGCCCGAAATCTCCTCGATTTCGGTGTTACCGAGCCCGAGCTTCTTAAGAAAATGCCCCACCTGCTGACGGCGGTGGGATTGCTCGATCGGGCCCTGGCCGGCCAGGGAGGGCTGACGGTCGAAGTCCGTCCGGAGCTCCTGGCGTCGGCAGCCGATCAGGCGATTGTGTCGCCGACGACCGCCCCCAAATCGCTGCCGGAGATTGCCCCGGGCGCAGCGCGGGTGCGGGCCGCCCTGGAGTCGCTCTATCGGGGGGACGAGGCGGCGGCCCTGGACCAACTGAAGGAGATGCCCCGCAGTTCGCCGTTTGCCGACTGGCGTTTCTTCATTCGTGGCCTGGCGGCCTACTATCGCGGCGAGGCATCTGAAGTGCAGACCCACTGGGATCGCCTCGAAAAGGGTCGCTTGGCGGCCGGGATTGCCGCGTCGCTTCGCGTTCTGGCCGATGCCGGGGCGGGTCAGGGCAGTCCGGACCGTATGCCGCCCGGGGCGACGGGCACGCTGGAGAGGGCCATCCTGGGTGGATCCCTGACCACGTACCTCCGCGATTTCCAAAGCTGCCTTGCGGAAGACGATGCTCGCGGAGCCGTGAGGGTCCTGCGGCGTTGCCGGCCGGCCTTACAGCGGTTGGCGCCGGAGATCCTCGGCCGGATCGAGCGGTTGCTGTGCGCTACCTTCCTCCACAAGGGGGATCGCGCGGCCTTGGAGGACCTGCGCTCGGCGGCGGCCCCGCCGCCCATGGACCCGCGCTGGAACCGCGCTTCGGCGATGCTCTGCGAGCATCCCCGCCATGACGACTTGGACGAAGCCGAACGGTTCTGGATGGAGTACGTCGGCGACTTAGGTGCCTTGCCCGACCTGGAGCCTGCGGAGCGAGCGCTGGCCCAAGCCCTGGTGTGGCACAGGATCGGTCAACTCAACGTCGCGTGCTCGAAAGAGGCCCCGGACCTGGCGGAAGACGAAGACGAAGACGACGCTCTCGCGGAGGCCCGGACCCGTGCCGTGGCCTGCTTCCGCGAGGCGACTGGCTTGGCCCCCGGATTGCTTCGCGCCCACGAGTCGCTGGCCGAGGCGTATCAGATGTGGAAGCAAAACGAGGAGGCGGCAGAGAGCTATCGGCGTCTGCTCGATCAGTTCCCCGACCACCTCGACGCCGTGAAATTCCTTTTCATGCACCACTTTCATCGCGAAGAGCCGATTGTCGCCCGCGACTACGCCCTGCGGGCCTGGCGGCTTAAGCCCGCCAATCGAGAGATCCTCCGCATGGTGTGGACGGCCCACGTCGGCGCGGCCCGGCAGTTCGCCCTGGAGGGCAAGTTCGATTTGGGCCGAGCCGAGTTCGCGGCTGCCGAGCGCCTTGCGGGGGACCACGGCGAGCCCTATCAACTTCTGGCCCGCAAGGCGATCTTCGAGTACAAGACCGGCGACGTGGCCTTGGGCAAGCGTCTGGCCGACGAGGCGATCGGCACGTTGGAGGAACCGGCGCCCGCCGTGCTGGTCCTCCTGATCGAAGCGATCCGCTACGATTTGCCGTACCGCTTGGGCGGGGTCATGACCGATTTGGAGGGGCAATGGCAACGCTGTATGAAGCGGAAGCGGCTGGGGAAGACAGCAGGCCGGCTCTGTCGCACCATGCAGGAGTTCCTGAGCAGCGGAATTGACTACCCCGGGCGATCGGTACACCTGGAACAAGTCCTCGGCTATGTGAAGCGCTGTGGACAGGTTCGCTGGGATGCCTGCGACCTGCGCGACGTCTGTCTGTTTCTCAAGACCGCGCCCGCAAAGGCCCAATTGCCGGAAGAGAGCGATTTGTTGAGGAAGCTCGTTCGCCGGGGCCTCAAGAAGTTCCCGGAGACTCCGGATTTCCCGTTTATGGCCGGGGTCCTGGAGTTGGACAAGGGGCCTCGGCGGTGCAAACGCGGGCTTGCCCGGCGCTACTTCGAGCAGGCCCGGGATCTGGCCAGGAAGTCCGGTCCGGACTACGCCTACCTGGCCGACAAGGCCGAGCACGAGTTGACCTTTCTTGCCGAGGTGAGCGAAACTCCGTGGGGGGCGTCTTCGGGGATGCCGGGCGGGGGTGGCTACGGGTGGCGGTTCGACGAAGAGGATCAGGAAGAAGACGACTTCGACCCCTTCGAGAACATCCATCCCGGCAAGATGTTCGCGGAATTTGTCCGAACGTGCGAGGCCATGGGATTGGATCCCGAAAAAGTCCTGGAAGACATTGCGGCTGGAAGGCCGTTTCGTTTCTCGCGCCCGGGCGGGGGCGGCGCCCCCGGGGCGCAACCCAGCCCCCAACGCGGGCGGAGAGCCAAAAGGTAGACAAAAGCCAAGAGGTAAAGTGGATGGCCGATCCTTATGAAACTCTCGGGCTGACGCGGACCAGCAGCGACGCCGAGATCCGCCGCCGGTACCTGGAGCTCGTGCGCCAGTTTCCGCCGGAGCGCGACGCGGAGCGGTTCGCCGCGATCCGTCATGCCTACGACCAGCTCCGCGATCCGGTGTCGCGCATGGCCACGCGGCTCTTCAAGATCGAGGAGGGCGATTCGTGGGAGGCCATCGAAGCCGACTGGAAACGCCGTCTCCGCTCGGCCCGCATCCCCGTCGACGTGCTCCTGGGCTTGTCGGAGCGGCGATGAGCGTCACCACCCATTGGCCCGACGTGGAAGATCTGCTGGCGCGGCTCCGCGACTGGGTGGTCCAGGTCCGCGAGGAGGCCGATGCCCTGGGCGCTTTCGGGGAGCCGACCTCGGAACCGCTTGTGCCCGGCCCTGTGGGGCTCGTTCAACTCGTCGAGCAGTTCACCGCGCTGCGCCATGAGCTGAAGCTTTCCACGAAAAGCGCCCGGGTCCTGGAAGAGCAAAGCGAGGCGGCGCTGGGCGGCATGGAGCAGGCGATCGCGGCGTTCCGGGCCGTCGAGCCCAAGGAGTCGGAGGCCGCCCAGCGGGCCGCCTGGCCGCTGCTCCAGACGCTCGCCGAGCTCGACGAGGCCCTGCGCCGCGGCCGGGCCGTCGTCGAAACCGCCCGCCGAAGGATCGTTGAAGAATCGGCCGCTGCCCTAGTGCGTCAACTCGACGAGCACTTTCGCAGGCAGCCCTGGGGGTTTCGCTGGCTGACCGCCCAATGGCACCGCGCGATCCGCCGGCTCGTCGAGCGCCAGGCCGCCGAGGTCCACGCCGGAATCTTCGATTCGCTGCTGGCGGGGTACGAGTTGATCCAGAATCGACTCCGGCGGGCGATGGCGCGGGAGGAGATCGCCCGCATCGCGTGCCTCGGCAAACCGGTCGATCCTCACACGATGACCGTGGTCGAGGCGGTCGACGACCCGGCCCGTGCGCCAGGCACGGTTGTCGAGGAGATCCGCCCGGGATACCTTTGGAAAGGGAAGGTGCTACAGTACGCCGAGGTCCGGGCGGTCCGGACCCCTGCCGGCTCGTTGCAGGCCGGCCCAAGTGGGAAGAACGAATGAATTCCTCGTTCCCACGCTCTGCGTGGGAACGTCGGATTGGGACGCTCTGCGTCCTCGTTGACTCAGGCCGCGGAGCGGCCGAA
>CAYTJV010000668.1:0-4080 GCA_964438165.1 uncultured Planctomycetaceae bacterium
CGGGACGGGAATGGTCGGTTATCTGATGCCACGGCAGATCGTTCACAAACGTGGAACTTATTCATCGTCCGGTGCTTACACGACGCGTTCACCTGCCAGGCGAGATGGCAGAGGTCTCCGGCCTGTCCGGACGAAGCTCTTGCGCCTGGCGGGCGGCTTCGGCGGCGGCCTGCTCGTCGTCCAGGCGCGCGAGCAGGTCGGCCAGGTTCCAATAGTTTTGGGCCAGCACGCCGCGGATGTGCCACAACTTGGGATCCTTCTGCAACGCCGCCTTGAACGAGGCGATGCAATCGTCCATCAGGGAGCGGGCCTCGGGCAATTCGTCGCGGTCGCGGTGGAACACGGCCAGCGATTCCTGGATGATTCCCAGTCCCAGCTTGTAGAAGGAGTTCTGGGGGAACCGCCGGGCAAGCGTCGATTGCAGGTCGAGCGCTTTGCCGAGGCTGGCCTCGGCCCGGGAGGGATCGCCTTCCCAAAGGGTGTGTGCCAGTCTCAAGCGAATGTGTACCTGAAACACCGCGTAGTCCGGAATATTCGGGTGCTCCGCGACGAGCTCGTCGGAGATCGCCACGGCCTTTTCGAGCATCTCCCGCCTTCGCTGCTCGGCGGTCGGGTTGTTGGCTTCGGGCGAAAACGGCCATGCCACGCTGAGCCAGGCATACGTCAGACTGAGATCATAACGGTAGTCCGGGATATCCGGGTATTCCTGCACCAGTCTCTGGAGAATCCCGGCCGCCTTGTCGACGCCATCGGACGTTGGCTTTGAGCCGCGACCGGGCCATGATGGGCGGAGCTCGCGATAGCACCGCGCGAGCAGATGCCGGTAGTCCGGCGCCGCCGGATGCTCCGACACCAGCCGCTCCAAGAACTCGATGGCCTTTTGGAGGTTCTCCTCCCTGTCTTTTTCTCTCTGTCTGTCTCTCTCTCGGTCTCTCGGAGCCATCATGGGAAACGGCCGACGCGAGCGGGACGGGGAACCCGAGGGGGAATTCGGCGGTCGGGGAGGCATGTCGGCCTCGCCCTTGGGCGGGCCTTGGGAGTCAGAGGGCGGGCCATCCGGCGGTTTGGATCCGCCCTTGGACTGGCCCCGAAGCTCGGGCGGAGGTCCAGGGGGCGGCCCGGGTTCGCTCCTGCCGGGTCCCGGCGACTGCCTGGGCGACCCCGCCATGGCAAAGCCCATCCCTGGCGAGCCGAACCGCGAGAACCGCCGGCCGCCGGGGGCAAGCGGGAAAGGCCCTGGCTGCCCGAACGGCCGCTTGCCGAGGAAGTAATACGTGCGCGCCAGCTCGTACTGATGCTGGGGCGAGGCCGAAGATTCGGCCGCAGCCTCTTGCAGCGTGGCCAGCGCGCTGGAGTACGAGGCTCGTCCGGCTTGCGGATCGTTCATCGCCAATTGCAGGTTGCCGAGCTCGTTGTGGACCCTGGCGATCTCCGTGCAAAGTTCCGCATCTTCCTCGGGTGCGTCGGCCAGGCGCGTGTACCACTCGATCGCCCGCAGGTAGGCGGCCTTCGACTCCTCGAAGTGGCCCAGGCGCTGCCGGATATCGCCCACGCGGCGGTTGGCCTCGGCCACTTTGCGGCGCAGGCGGGCATCGTCGCCCCCTTGGTCGGCCAGACGGTCGTAGAACTTGAGCATGTGCTCCAACAGGGCGGCCGCCTCTTTGGAGAGCACCGGCTGGGCCGGGACGGTGATTTCTTCGTCCGTGTCGCCGACGATCAGGACCCCTGAAGCCGGGGCGGTCCGCTCCGGCGCAAACTGCTGGAAGATGTTGTCCAGGGCTTCCAGGGCCAGCACCGAGGTGGCTTCGGCCCTTTGACGCTGCCTGGCCGTGCTCACGTAGCCCGCCGTCGTCACCACGGCAAACAAGACCAGCAGCACGAAGGTGCTCGCCGTCAGTGCGGCGACGGCCCGGTTGCGCCGCGACCATCGCCACAGACGCTCCACCGCCGATACCCGGCGGGCTGCAATGGGCCGGTCTTCAAGGAATCGCTGGAGGTCGCCAGCCAGCTCCGCGGCCGAATGGTATCGGTCGGCCGGCTCGTGCGCGATCGCCTTCAGGACGATCGTCTCCAGGTCGCGGGGGATCGCCGGGTTGACCTGCCGGGGCCGGACCGGCTGGCCCTGGGTGATCTTGCGGATCAGCTTGCTGCGGCTGACGTCGGCGAACGCCGGCTGGAGCGTCACCAACTCGTAGAGAGTCAGCCCCAGACTGTAGACGTCGCTCCGGGGGTCCAAGTGACCGGAGAACTGCTCCGGGGCCATGTAGCGGAGCGTGCCGGCCAGGGCGGCGGTTTGACTGGGGTTGTCCTGGTCCAGCGCCTTGGCCAGACCGAAGTCGGTGATCCACACCACGCCTTGCGAATCCAAGAGCAAGTTAGCCGGCTTCACGTCGCGGTGCAGCGTATGATGGACATGGGCGTAATGCAGGGCGTCGGCCGCTTGCACGCCGATAGCGGCCACGCTCCGCCAATAGGCCGGCCCGAAGCGATCGTGAAGCTTTGGAGTGCGGCTTGTCGCCGCTTTCTCTTGGCGGCACGCGTCGCCACGGCCCAAAGAAAACGGCGACTTGTCGCCGCACTCCAAAAAGACTCCCGACCCCTTGGCGGGATTTGTGTGGCTGGAGGAACCGAATTCCTCACCCTGTCCGATCCTCCCCTCGGCCAGCACCCTGGCCAGTCGCACGGCCTCGCTGGTGGAGCCGGCGCCGGACGGCGGGGTCTTCCGGTCGTGATCGGACGGCAGCGCAGCGTCTGCGGTGCGCAACTGCCGGAGCTTGGCGAGCACGTCGTCAAGACTCACCCCTTGAATGAGCTGCATGACGATGTAGTGAAACCCCTCCTGCTCGCCCACGCCGAACAAGGGGACGATGTTGCTGTGGTGCAGACGGGCGGCGGTCTGGGCCTCGCGCTGGAATCGCTGCAACTGCTTGGGATCCAACAGCGATTGCCGGGGAAGGACCTTCACGGCCACGTGGCGGCCCAACGATTCCTGGAACGCCTCGTAGACGATGCCCATCCCCCCCCGCCCGATCTCCCCCAGGATGCGAAAATCGCCGAGACGCTCCAGGCGCACGGCGCCGAGCGACGCCTGGCCACTCTGGGACCCTTCGCGGTGCGCCTTGAGCTGTTCCATCGCCACAATCGTGGGGAACAACTCCTCGATCTCCGCCGCCAGTTCCGGATGCCGAGTCGCGTATTCGGAGATCGCCGGATACTCTCCGCTGCGCTGCCGCTGGATAAAGTCGGCCGCCAAGACCTCCAGGGGATCGCGGTCTTTGTCCTCGATTGCCGGCATCGCCCTATTCCTCCGAGAATCCGGGCAGTTGCGACATCACGGCCTTCAGCCGCTTCAGGGCGCGAACGTAGCGGATGCTGGCGGCCTTCTGCTGGATGCCCAACACCTCGGCAACCTCGCTGTTGGTGAGCTCCTCGAAATGCCGCAGTGCCAGGACTTCCTGATCCAGCGGGTCCATGGCGGCGATGGCCTGCTCGGCCTGGTCGAACAACTCCGCGCGGGCCGCCGCCTGGCTGGGCGAAGTGAATCGGCCCATCAAGAGCGCGGCCAGCGAGGCCGACGTGGTCTGCGGATTGTGCCAGCCACGCACAGCCACCTCGCGGTCGGCGTTGCGCATCTGGGTCCCGAGGTGATGCCGGTGGACGTCGATGAGGGTCTGCATCACAATCATCCGCAGCCAGACCAGCGGCGACGCGCTCGATTCGTTGCGGTAGTGCGCCAACCGCTGGAGAGCCGCGAGATAGGCCTCCTGCAACACGTCGTCCGGGTCCACGCGACCGACCAATCGCCGATCCATCCGGAAGTTGATCGTCCGCCACAAACGCTCTCGATGCTGCGAGAAGAGGGCCGCCAGGGTCTCCTGGTCGCCTAGTCGCGGTTGGCAGGCCAGTTCGTCGGCCCCCCCGGCGGTATCGGCCATCGCAGCTCCCCACGTACCTGAACGGAATCGCAAACCTTGATTCTACCCAGAATCGCGCTCTCCGCCCATCTTCGCGAAGCGACTCTGTAGAAAGACCGCGCCGCTTCCCGTTTACTACCCCGGCTGAGGCGGCAGAAGTCGCCGG
>CAYTJV010000669.1:0-4078 GCA_964438165.1 uncultured Planctomycetaceae bacterium
GAAGGGGGTTTGCATGATGACATCATTGCGGCGATTTCACTTATTGGCGCTGTTGACCCTTAGGCTTGGGGTTGGGACCTCCCCGGTTCCGTCCTGCGCGACCCGGGCCGGCGTGGCCGACGTGGTCAACTTGCTGTAGTCGGTGACCATCGTGATCTCCAGCACGTCGCCGGGGAAAACGACGTCGGCCTGGACCGTAGGATCGGCCAGGCCCGACAAGTTGATGGCATCGATCGGCACTGGCATCTTGGCGACCAGTTCCACCGGTAGCCGGTCGGCGCGGTACACCCGCTGCGCACACCCCGGCATGGCCAGCGCGAAGGCCAGCGTCATGACCAGGCCGGACACGGCGCCGCGTCGTCTTCGCTTGTCGGCCGAAGGATTTGCCATGCAACGCATCTCGATACGCGGCTCGTTGGATGAAGTTGACGTTATAAGCGCGGCGGTAAAGCCAATCATCTAGGACGGCTTTTCCAGGCCGTCTTTTCCGGCGGTTTCTTGACGGCCTGGAAAGGCCGTCCTACGGCGACGGCCCGGGACACGTCTCTCGACCGACGAGAACCGATAGAAAAGCTTCCCGAATCGGGAGAAAGGCGAGGGGATGTTAGCCGAAGTCCGCACGTCGGAAAAGAGCAGTTCTGACCCAGATGGTCTATCGCAAAAACTTCCGAAGTCTCGAAGACTTCGGAAGTTTGCTGCTGCAAAAGAAAAACCCCCGGATTGGCCTTGACTGTCGCACTGAGCGCTCAGTCGAGGCGAACCCGGGGGTAGGCAATCGATGCCGAGCCTCGGCTCGGCCGATGTTCTTTTGTTGCGTGTGCACGTAGCCGAATTCGCCAGAATTCGGGGTAAGTGCTTGCCGTCTCCCGAATTCTGGCGAATTCGGCTACTGCCCCGTGAATAATCCAGGCTAGGGCGTCTCGGGCGACCTCTGCCGGGAGTTGTGGATCGCGACGGGGACCGCAACCGCAGTTGCGACGACGGCGGCGATGACCAGCGGATTGGTAATGAACGCCGCGAACCCGCCGCCCGCTTGTCCACGCACCACGGGGTCGCCGCTGACGATCAGCGCGCCCTCTTGGGCAGCCGGGGGCGCCGTGCCCACCGACCACGCCCGGTATACGCCGTGGCCCTTGGCAGCCACGATTTGATACACGCCGCCCCGCAGCCCCTTGAACCCGAAGGACCCGTCTTTGTTGGTCTTCGCAGCGACCAACTCGCGATCCTGATACCTCAAGGATACCGGAGCGCTTGCTAGCGCAACTCCTTGTTCGTCCACCACCTGACCGACGAGCAATCCGCCGTCGCGGAGCGCCACGTCGACCGCCGGGGACGCCGGGGCCGGCTTGGCCGCCAGCAATGGCTGCGGCAGCAGGAAGCCGATTGCTGCCAACGAAACCATCACTCCGTTGACGATTCGCCTAGTTTTCATCGTTCCTTCCCTATTCAGAGGCCCAAATCCTTTTCTAACTTTCCCTGCGGTTTGTCACCCGCTTCGCTGCGGGGCTGCAATATTGAGCCCCTGGCCCGTGTCTATAAGATGGGCTGCTATCTTTATCGGCCGGCAGTTCAGTCGGCCTTAAGCCGGTAGATCGCATTTTTCGGAGAATCCGTTTCTTACCACCTCCTCCTACAATTCGCAACATTCCGAATCTAGTAGCAGGCACACTCCGTGTGCCGTCCGCCCTAAAAACTTCCGAAGTCTCGAAGACTTCGGAAGTTTGCGACTGCACTCCGTGCGCTGTCCCCTCGTTACGGCACACGGAGTGCTTCTACTACCTTGACCAATTCCTAAAATGCACGGCAAGCAGCTCCGCCGGGTTTCCCAAGCGCCCGCGCAATCGCTGACTGAGCAAGCCCACCGGCCCACCCGACTGAAGGTCGGCCACGAATCGAACCAACTCGTCTCGCGCTTCGGGCGAGCCGTGGAGCATGAAATGCACCCAGGCCCAGGAGGAGCGATAGTCCCCTCGATCCATTTCTTCCACACGCCGCTTCTTCTCCAGACTCTCCAGGCGGTGAATGCCGCCCAACCGGAGCGCCCAGCGGACGCCGTCCCATTGTGGACTGTCGAAGGCCCTCTTTTCCGAGGGATTCTCGAAGTAAATCGCCAGCCCCTCGTCCAGCCAAAGGGGCACTACGGGAAGAACGCCGTGCAAGATCGCATGGGTCGATTCGTGACGGAGGTCCACCTCGAAATGGGGACCGCGGTAAGCATACACTCGCCCAGGACCCCCGTCCTTGATGTAAAGCGCCCGCCGGTAGGTGACTTTGGGTAAGTTTCTCGAAAGATAATGGTCGTACGTCCCCTTGCTGCGAAACAGGTACATCTCGATGGACTCTTCGACGGCAGGGACTCCCAAGGCTTCCGTCAGGCTCGCTTGGAGCTGCGGCAATTGTGCCAGGAGGGGTTGAATTTCCCCTAACGGGAACTCGGCGCGACATAGGAACGGCCCGAAACTCTGCTGGTCGACCCAAGCCCCGGAAAGGTCTTGGGCAGCGCACATTGCCAGGAGCATACCGCAGGCAGCCGCCCTGGCCCGGATTATCCGGCGACCAGGTGCAATGCGGCGCAGTGTGGACGTAGCCGAATTCGCCAGAATTCGGGGCGAGTGGTTGCCCTCTCCCGAATTCTGGCGAATTCGGCTACGGGCCCATGTTTTTCGTTCCTCTGTCATCCAACGCGACTCCAGGAGAGCCAGCCCCTACGGACCGGCGTCGCAGCCTTTCGCGGCCCGGGCGCCACCGCCCTTCCAGCGGCAACGGCTGCCGGGTTACGGCAGAACCACTGCGTCGCCATCGATGGCGAGGCCAACTCCGCCACGCGATCGTAGGCCTCGCTCAAAAGCGGAGGGCGAGACCTCGGGCTATGCGCGTCGGTGCTCACAAAATGCACCAGCCCCTGCTTCACCAGCGACTCGGCCACGTTTTGCACCCGCGCGCCAAAACCCCCGAGCAGGCTGGCCGCCGTAACCTGAATCAGGCAACCCGCGTGGACCAGAAACTTGACCACGCCGGGTTGGGCGGTGATTCCTTGGTTGCGTTCCGGGTGCGACAAGATGCCCGTCAGCCCGGCGCGCTTCAGATCGACCAGCAGGCGATCCAGCGGCAAATAGATTTCGTGGGGGAGCTCCAAGAGGACGTGGCGGCCGCGGTCGGCCAACGTCAGCACCTCCCCGGTCCGGATCTTTCCGATCATCCCGGGCTCGATGCGGACGTCGGCCCCCGGAAGCACCTTCAGCGGAATTCCCCGCTCGCTGAGCATCGCTTGCAGACGCTTGGCCTGCGCGCGGATCTCGTCTCCCCGATTTGCCGCGAAATTCCCCAATTGGTGTACCGTGGCCACAATCGTCGAGATCCCGTCGTCCGCCGCCAGCCTGGCCATCGCCAGGGCCTCGTGCCAACTGCCGGCTCCGTCATCGAGCTCCGGCAGGAGGTGGCAGTGGATGTCGACGAAGTGCAGCGGCGTTTCCAAACAGGTTTCCTTCAATCTTCGTCCGAACACGGCCCGATTATCACAACGCCAAGTTCACCACAGAGGCACGGAGGACACGGAGGCATCTTTCTCATTCTCATTTCTCTCCGTGTTCTCCGTGCCTCCGTGGTGAACTTCCCTTGTCCGCAACTTCGCGTTGTCGTATTAGGCCGCATCGGCCCTTCGCGGGCGTTGGTGGTCCGCAGGCAGGTCCGCTGCCCCAGCATTCCGCATGGCGGCGTAGTGCCGCGCTGCGTAGGACGGCCTCGCGTGGCGAGTGATCGGCGCAATCCGCAAGATCGGTTGCCGGATTGGTTTGCCGATCGTGAAGAACCACGACACCGTGAACTTGTGATAGCAGTGCTGGCATTTCATCGGAACCAAGAGCGCAAAACCCAGCAAGAGCCGTTTCCAGGGGCTTACCCGCCGGAGATACGCCTTCTCAGTCCAACATCGCGGGCACTTCATGCCCAGACCCTTTCCATCGAACTGGGTGGGAGAGGAGACAAAACAGCGATATGCGGAGGAAAAGGAGCGGTACCCTAGCGTGTCCCTCCAACCGCGTCAAGGGCAGTCGGATCAAGCCGAAGGTGCGAATGTGCG
>CAYTJV010000670.1:0-4069 GCA_964438165.1 uncultured Planctomycetaceae bacterium
TCGACATCTCCGGCAGGGCGTGAAACACCTGGTGGATCAGCGAGTTGGCGTCGACCACGTAGGCTGTCTTGCCGGCGGGGCTCTCCGGCACGGCAGATGAAGGATGAAGGATGAAGGATGAGGGATGAGGGATGAGGGATGAAGGATGAAGGGTGAAGGGTGCAGTCTGCGTACTGGGTACTGAGTACTGAGTACTGAGTAGGCCGCGTTGTGGTGCGGTGTCCGCTTCCGGCGGGGTCGGGAGACCCTCGCCGAGCGCGGGCGGTCGGATCACCCGTCCCTCTCGATCGAAGAGCGTTTTCTGTCGCGGGCGCTTGGTCATTGAGCGTGAATGCTGGAACAGAGAAGCGGTCAGGTGGCAAATTATCCTATGCCCAATTTCGGGGGCGTCAACCGCAATACTCAATCTCGAGATGGCGATTTCTCCGGTATTCTAGTTGGGCAACGCCACTTTGGCACATCTTGTTGCAAAAAAACGAACTGCCGCGCGGGACGTTCTGCGGTATAATAGACTAACTCAGACTGTAAACGCCACCGCCGGGTTGATCCCGGCGTTTACAGTTTGAAGACTAAGGGCCTATCCCAAAACTTCCGAAGTCTCGAAGACTTCGGAAGTTTGCGCGGTTTTGGGATAGGCCCTAAGACGAGACCACGATACCGGCATTATCCTTTGCCATGATCCGAAGCATCGCGGGGAAAAAGAGACTCTCCCATGTCGCTCGTTGTTCCCGCTGAGGCGATACCGCTTGCACCCGATGCAGACGGGGTAGTGCGCGTCGGCAAAACGCGCGTTACGCTCGACACCGTGATTTCTGCTTTTCGGGAGGGTGCCACCGCGGAAGAGATCGTCCAGCAGTATCCTTCGCTTCAACTTGCGGGCATCTACTCCGTAATCGGCTACTACCTTCGCCGCCAGCCTGACGTCGATGCCTATTTGCGCGACCGCCAGCGGCGAGCCGCCGACGTCCGCCGAGAGAACGAAGGACGCTTCGATCTGGTGGGTGTGCGCGATCGGCTGCTGGCCAGGCAAGCCCGCCAAGGGTAATCTCGTATGCTCCGTCTGGCTGCCGACGAGAACTTCGACAACGACATCGTGCGCGGTGTTCAATGCCGCAATCCAGATGTTGACATCGTTTGCGTCCAGGACGTCGGGCTGTCAGGCGCAGACGACGCAACGATTCTCGACTGGGCGGCTCAGGCTGGCCGGGTGCTGACGCTCTGGACCCAATCCGGGAGGCTACGGGCCAGCGTGTCCATGCTCAAGGGGCAGCGGCAGCACCGCGAGGAACCCGGAAAGGGAACCGTTGCGGATGGCATTTGGCGATTTGGCGCCCTTGTAGGACTTCTCCCCTGGACTTTGCCGCCGGATATGGTATAACTCGGTAAGTTCAATCCTCTCGGCGTCGGCCATTGGATTACTGCCAGGTACCAATGGCCTTCTGAGAACGCGGTGTGCGTTCGAGCGCATCTGGTCCTGGGTTTGTCCCACGAGACCACACATGACGTTTCGAGCACTTGGGCTCGCCGAGCCCGTCCTGCGCGCCGTTGACGGCGAAGGTTACACGACCCCCACCCCCATCCAATCCCAGGCGATCCCCCACGTGGCTGCCGGGCGCGACGTGCTCGGCTGCGCGCAAACCGGCACCGGCAAGACGGCGGCATTCGCCCTTCCCATTCTGCACCGATTGATGCACGGACATCACGCGCCGCAGGGGCGCGGCCGATCCATTCGCGTCCTGGTCCTCTCGCCCACTCGCGAGCTGGCCTGCCAAATCGGCGAGAGCTTTCGGGCGTACGGGCGTCACACCGGGCTTCGAGAAACAGTGGTCTTCGGCGGTGTCGGCCAGCGCCCGCAGACGCGGACATTACAGCAGGGCGTCGATATCCTCGTGGCCACGCCCGGCCGGTTGCTCGACCTCATGAACCAAGGGTTCATCGACCTGGGCGCGGTCGAGATCTTCGTCCTCGACGAAGCGGACCGAATGCTGGACATGGGATTCATGCCCGACGTGCGCCGCGTCATTGCCAAGCTGCCGTCGCGGCGACAGACGCTCCTGTTCTCCGCCACCATGCCGGAGGCCATCGCGCACCTGGCCAGCTCGATTCTCCGCGATCCGGTCCGCATTCGCATCGCCCCGGTGAAGGCCACGACGAAGCTCATCCAGCAGTCGGTGTTCTTCGTGTCCCGGCACAACAAGACTCGTTTGCTCGCGGAGTACCTTTCGACACGGGCAGTGACCCGCGCGCTCGTCTTCACCCGCACAAAACATGGAGCCGATCGCGTCGCCCGCCAGTTGAATCGGGCGGGACTCTCCGCGGACGCGCTGCACGGAAACAAGAGCCAGTCGGCCCGGCAGCGGACCCTCGCCCAGTTCAAGGCAAATCACACGCAAATCCTGGTCGCAACCGACATTGCGGCTCGCGGGATTGACGTGGAGGGCATCTCGCACGTCTTGAACTTCGATCTGCCCCACGAGCCCGAGATGTACATCCACCGGATCGGCCGGACCGGGCGCGCAGGCGCCTCGGGCGTGGCCGTTTCGCTGTGTGACGAGGACGAACGGGAGCATCTGCGGGCCATCGAGCAATTGACCGGCCGGGCATTGCCCGTCGAGCGAGGACTTTCCGGGTCTCAGAACCAGGCCCGCACTCCGGCCAAGAGCAGGTTGAAGTGCCCGCGGCCGATGTCGAGGTACTCGTAGCCGGTGTAGGCCTCCACGCCATGGAGCAGGATCCCGCCGGTGGCGCGGAACCGGAACAGGCCGGCGCGGCCCAGCGTACCGGCGTCCAACTCGGCGGAGAAGACCCAGGGCTTGCGCGGGAAGAAATCGGCCCCGTAGGTGAAGTTGAAGCCGAAATCGGTCTGTGCCCGCGTTGGGTCGGGATGATCGAGCCAGTTGAAGCCCAGGCCCGCCCGGAATTCGGCCTTCTCGGCCTGGGCAAAGCGGAAGACCAGATTGAAGTCGCCGACCCAGAGCGAATCGGGGCTGGCGTTCGGGCGATGTTCGTCGAAGTGGCTGGCCGCCGCGTCCAGCCCGAAACGAGAGGTCGTGCTCAAGAGCAGCCGTCCGTTAATGCCATTCACGTCCGTGAACGGCTCAAGCCTGGATCACGCCTTCGGCCCGGATGGTGTCGCAGCAAGACGCCAAGACCGCGCAGACGACCGCCACGCCCCAGAGGCGGCCCACGCGCACCAGCGCGGGACTCCCCGGGCGACTCCAGCCGTCTCGGGCACCCGCAAGCCGATCCATGAGAAGCTGCTGCGAAGCCTGAATGAGCTAAAACACAACATCCGGAAGCCAGGCCCCGTTTCCGGACATCCTCCAAGAGGGGCGTCGAGAATAGGCGAAAGCCGCTTGTGCGTCAAGTCCGGGCTAGTCGTCGAATCCGTAATTCCGTGCCACAACAGGGTAAGGAAAGTTCTCGAATGCAACACCCCCCTAAATAGTGGTCTGGCGATTGTACATCTGTGGCTGCTCCCGTATACTGATCGGGGCATGGTTGCTGAAGGAATCAGCCAAAGGCCCATGGGGCAGCCGTTCCTTACCCCCATTCGATGAACGGTGCCCCATACAGTAGTAAAGCCGATCGGATGGGGCGCTTTTGGAAGCCAAGCCGCATCGGAAGCCTTTCGCCGTTGTCGATTCCCTTGCTGATTCTGGCTCGCAGTTGCCTCACCGATGCCAGTTCGGACTGATTCATGGCGACGTAGCCAAATTCGCCAGAATTCGGGAGACGGCAAGCACTCACCCCGAATTCTGGCGAATTCGGCTACGCGCACACAGGGTCGGTCTAAACCAAACAGGATCAACACAATGGCCAAGAAACGAAAACCCAGCGTGAAGCAAGAGACCCCATCGCTTGAAGAGGCAGAGCGGGGCGCGCCGGTCCAACCGCCGGTGGAGGCGGAGCCGGCCGCGGGGGCAGACTTGGGCGTCCGCCCGGTGGCGGGCTTTCCCATTGTCGGCATCGGTGCATCGGCCGGGGGGTTGGCGGCCTTCGAGGCGTTCTTCTCCGGCATGCCCGCCGACACCGATCCCGGCATGGCCTTCGTTCTGGTGCAGCACCT
>CAYTJV010000671.1:0-4068 GCA_964438165.1 uncultured Planctomycetaceae bacterium
TGTAGATCGAGGCGCCGTTGCCGTAGTCGTGCTGGTTGAGGATCCGGATCGCGTCGTCGAGCGAATCGGCCTTGAGGATCACCACCACGGGGCCGAAGATCTCGGTCTGGTGGATCTTCATTCCCGGCCGGACGTCGGTGAACACGGTGGGACCGAGAAAATGCCCATGCTCGCGGCCGGGGATGCGAAGCCCACGGCCGTCGAGGGCCAGCGTGGCGCCTTCCTCGATGCCCGTCTGGATCATCTCGAAGATGGACTGCCGGGCCTTGGCCGAAATCACCGGGCCCATGACCATCGCTTCGTCGGCCACGCGGGGATCAAGCGGGTCGGCCACGACGACCTGTTTCGAGGCCTCCACGAATCGCCGGCTCACGTCGCGATAGAGGTCGTCGCCCACGCAGACAATCGCCGAGGAGGCCATGCAGCGCTGGCCGGCGCAGCCGTAGCAGGAGGTGATCATGTTGCGGATCATGTCGTCGATTTTGGCGTCGGGCATGACGACCAAGTGGTTCTTGGCGCTGCCCAGGGCCTGGAATCGCTTGTTGGTCTGGGCGCAGCGGGCCGCGATCAGGCGGGCCACGCGCGACGTGCCCACGAAGGAAATGCCGGCCACGTCGGGACTCTCCACCAGCGCCTCGGCGGCCCGCTTGTCGCCGTGGACCACGTTGAACACGCCCGCGGGGAAGCCAACCTCGTCCACGAGCTCGGCGACCCGCGTCATGCTCAAGGGGACCTGCTCCGACGGCTTGACGACGTAGGTGTTGCCCGTGGCCAGCGCGTAGGGGAAGAACCAGAACGGGACCATCAGCGGGAAGTTGAACGGGGCGATCATGCCGAAGACGCCCAGCGGCACGCGGAGCACCTCGCCGTCGATGTCGAACGAGGCCCCTATGAGCTTGTCGCCTTGCTGGAGCACGGGCATGCCGCAGGCGACCTCGGTGTTCTCCAACGCCCGCTTGACCTCGGCCCGGGCGTCGGGCAGCGACTTGCCGTTCTCGCGCGTGACCAGTCGGGCGAGGTCCTCGGCACTGGCCCGGAGGCGGTTGGACAACTCCCACAGGAGCTCGCAGCGTCGGGCGACCGGCGTGGCACTCCAGCCGGGATACGCCTTCTTCGCCTCTGCCACGGCGCAGCCCATTTCGCCGGCCACGGAAAGAGGCACCCGGGCAATCACCTCGGCGGTGCTCGGTTGCTCAACGTCCAAGAGGCCGTGATGCTCGGGGGCAATCCACCGGCCGCCCACGTAGTTCTTCAGTTCGTGATGATTCATGACTCTCACCAGCTCAAACTGTAAACGAATCTGTGGAATCCCACGGGCTTGCCCCGTGGAAGGTTAGGGTTGTTGCTACAGCGACGACTGGCACGAGAACGCGAATGCCACCGGCTTGCCCGGTGGATCGTTACGCTCGCTGCTTCGTAGCGTGGAGCGTGAACCTCCACGGGGCGAGCCCGTGGCATCCGTGGATTTGCACCGTTCCGTTAGTATAGCAGAAAACGTGAACCTCCACGGCACAAGGCCGTGGCATCAGCTCGAATTAACAGTTTGAATCACCAGATCACAAGCGACTCTTCAAACAACCGGGCGAACTCTTCCGGGCCGGCGGGCCGCGGCGAGAGCTTGATAACGCGATGCTGCGGCAGCGTGGCTTCGACCAGGGCGGGGATGTCGTCGCGGGTGTATCCGACCGCGCTGAGGCCGTTGGGCACGTTCAAGAGCTGCATGACCTTGATCACCTCGTCGGCGAGGATCTTCCCCGCATCGGCCGGATTGGCGCGCGACACGTCGGCGCCGAGGAACTCGGCCGCCTGCAAGTGCCGCTCGGGACACGCCGGGCCGGTGAAGCGGAACGCCGCCGGGGCGTTGAGCACGACCGAAATGCCGTGCGGGATGAGCGGTTCGTCGACGCAGTAGCCCGGGGGCCGGTAATCGCGGACCCTGCCGGAAACGGCGTACGACATCCCGTGCGGCAAGTGCAGACCCGCCGTGCCAAACCCGATCCCGGCATAGGAAGCGGCCAGGAGCATTTTGGATCGGGCCTCGTCATCGTCGGGGTCCTTGACGGCGCGGGGCAAGTACCGGGCGCCCAGTCGCACGGCCTCGGCCGACCAGAGATCGCTGATCGGATTGCACCCCTGGTAGGCGGGCCGGAGGATGGGCCGCGCGGGCCGCTCGCGCTGCGTATAGGGCATGGTCGTGAACGACTCCAGGGCGTGGATGAACACGTCCAGCCCGGTCGACGCGGCCACCATGGGCGGCATGGTTTTCGTATTGTCCGGGTCGATGAGTCCCAACGTCGGCTTCAAGGCCCGGCTGGCAATGCCCGTCTTGGCGTGCATGGCCACCAGGTCGAAGATCGCCACGCCCGTGGTTTCGCTCCCCGTGCCGGCCGTGGTGGGAATGGCGAAGAGCGGCTTGAGCGGACCGGGCACAGGCTTCCCCTTGCCGACGGGGGCGTTCACGAAATCGAGGAAGTCGGCCGGATAGGTCGAATAGAGGTTGGCCACCTTGGCCGTATCCATCGGCGATCCGCCGCCGACGGCCACGAAGGCGTCGAACCGCCCCGCCTCGGCAAAGGCGATCGCCTCTTTCATGGATATATCGGTCGGCTCCACGTGGACGCGGTCGAACAGCGAGAACCGGATTCCCTCCTTGGCGAGCGAGTCGAGCACCGTCGCGACCGGCGGCAGCCTGGCTAGATTGGCGTCGGTGACGACCATCACCCGCCCGACCCCCAGATCGGCCAGATCCATCCCGATCTCTCGGGTCACGCCCGATCCGTAGCGGATATTGGAGGTCGCCATCTCGAAGGCGTATTCATGTTCCACGGTTCGATCCCCCAGAAAGTCAAGAAACCGGTTGCGGTGCGGCAACTCTTGCGATCCCCGCGATCGGCAATCCTGCTCCAGAATACCCGGTCAGTCGCCGCGCGGGAAGCCGCCGCGTGAACTCGGCCCTACAATCGCCAAAACTGTCACAATCGCTACTGCGATTCCGCAGGCAGAGTCCGCCGGGCCGGTTCTTACCTTTCCAGGTGCAAGCGGCGGTGTTTCCTGTAGGACGGCCTTTCCAGGCCGTCGAGAAATCGCCGTAAGAGACGGCCTGGAAAGGCCGTCCTACACTTAGGAATTGCGTGAACTACGGTTGAGTAATGGTTGTTGTTTACTCCAGCGGAGTCGATCGTTCATGATGTTCAGGCATGGTAACAAGGAGCACGACCCGGCGCACTATCGCTGCGGCGACCTCGTCACGGTAAGGAGCTTGGAGGAGATCCTGGCCACGCTCGATGCGGACGGCGCCCTGGAGGGCCTGCCGTTCATGCCGGAAATGGCGAAGTTCTGCAACAGGACCTTCCGCGTGGTTCGCCGGGCGGAACGGACCTGCGTCGAGGGGGAGGACGGCCCGCGACGCATGACCAACACCGTGTTTCTCGAAGGGCTGCGCTGCGACGGCGCGGCCCACGACGGATGTCAGCGCGGCTGCCTGCTGTTCTGGAAGGAAGCGTGGCTAAGACCGGCGGCGGAGATCGGCTCCATGCCCGCCTGCCCCCAGGACCAAGCCGACACAGCGCAGTTGCCGACCATCCAAGGGGACCGCTACTACTGCCAGTCGACCGAGCTGGCCAAGGCGACCTCGGAGCTTGCGCCGGGCGACTTCCGCTACTATGTGAAGGACCTTTGGGCCGGGGAAGCCAGCTTGCGGCGAGTCGCTCACGTGTTGTGGCTCGCCTTCCTGGGCTTCATCTGGCGGCGATGGCACGGTCAGGAGTATTATCGTCGGCCGACCGGGCAGCAGACGCGAACCACCCGCGTCGAGTTGGGCCTCAAGCCCGGCGAGATCGTGGAGGTGAGAAGCGCGGCGGAAATCCGCGCCACGCTCGACTCCCGCGGCCGCAACCGCGGCCTTTCCTTCGAGCCCGAGATGCTCTACCACTGCGGCCGCCGCTTCCGCGTGCCGGCGTCGCTTGAGGCGATGATCTCCGAAACGACGGGCAAGATGATCCGGGTCAGCAATACAGTGATCTTGGAAGGGGCGACGATTGAGAGAGATAATGGGGAGTTGGGCTGGTG
>CAYTJV010000672.1:0-4049 GCA_964438165.1 uncultured Planctomycetaceae bacterium
CGGCGAACGATGGCCACAATACGCCCAGCATTACGATCGACAGCCAGGGTTATCTCCACGTGCTGGCAGGGACGCACGGCCAGCCGTTTCCCTATGCCCAGTCGCTCAAGCCGAATGACGCTCATTCGGGCTGGACCGATCCCGTGCCCGCGGGAAAGAACGTGTCGCAGACCTACATTGGGCTGGCGTGCGGCCCGGACGACACGCTCCACCTGGTGTACCGCCTATGGCAGTCGGGCAAGGAGCCGTTTCCGGCGAGCCACTACGCCACACTCGCCTACCAGCGCAAGCGGCCGGGCAAGCCCTGGGAGCCGCCGCGGATCCTCATTGTCCCGCCCCTCTCAGAATACAGCGTCTTCTACCACCGACTGACCATCGACCGCAAGGGCCGATTGTTCGTCTCGTACGATTACTGGTCCACCTATTGGTTCTACCGGACCGACCACCAGGGAAGCCGCCGCTCGCTGTTGATCTCGCCCGACGGCGGCTAGACCTGGAAACTGGCCGATAGCGACGATTTCGAGCCAGCGCGTCCTTCTGTGCAAAGTAGTAGGCACACTCCGTGTGCCGTGACTGGCGGACGGCACACGGAGTGTGCCTGCTACCAGAATCGGCAACTCTTCTCTCAGCCGATACTCACGGAACGTTGATCGCCACCCGGCAACCGAAATCGAGAATGTAGGCGGTTACGCCGTCGCTGTCGCCGTGGGGGTGGAAGAAGCGGCGGTAGGCGCTGCGGGCGTACTTGGCGTGCCGGAACCAGGAGCCGCCGCGCAACACGCGGAAGCGGCCCGATTCAGGCCCCTTGGGGTCGACCAGCGGCGAGTGGAGGTAGTAGTCGGCGTCGTACCAGTCGGCGCACCATTCCCAGACGCCGCCGTGCACGTCGTGCAGGCCGAGGGCATTGGGTTTCTTGGTGGCGACGCGGTGCATGTGAAAAGCGCCGTCGGCGCCCGGCCACTGCTTGTTGCCGGCGTGCCAGGCGTACTCGGATAATTGCGACTCGTCGTCGCCGAAGAAGTACTCCGCCGTGCTGCCAGCGCGGCAGGCGTATTCCCATTGGGTCTCCGTGGGCAGGGCGTAGCGATGGCCCGGCGCCTTTTGCGCGAGCTTGGCAAGGAAACGCTGGCAGTCAGACCAACTGAGCTCGGTCATCGCCTTGTCGGGGCCGACCAGGTCGTTGGGGGCCTTGCGCCAGTCGGCAAGACGCTCGTGGACGCCCATCACGGTTTCCCACTGCTGTTGGGTCACTTCGTGCTTTGCCATGTAGAACGGCTTGGAGATGACGACCCTGTGAATGGGCCGCTCGTCTTTTGGTCCGTTGTTGGAACCCATCAGGAAAGAGCCGGCGGGGATCAGGACAAACTCCGTTTTCACGCCGCCGCCAAGGTCGATCGTCAGTTCCTTGGGGTGCTGGCGGTCGGCCGCCCCGGCTTTCAATGCGGCGACCACCTCCTCGGAAGCTGCGCCCGGGTCTCGCTTTTCCCGCCGGCGCTGATCGTCGGGATCGACCGCCGGAGGCACGCCTTCCACGCCTTTGATCCGCAAGGCCACGCGGAAGCCCATGTGCGGGTGCTGGGCCGATCGCTGGCCGATCCTCATGCGGTAGGCCGAGTCCCCGCCCCAGCCGTCCCAGTCAAAGGAGCTGCCGCGAATGATGCGGCGCAGACGCATTAGCTCGTCTTGCTCCGCCGGACCGGTCGGATCGTTCAGCGGAGATTCCTTGTAATAGAGCCGGTGCCACCAGTCGGCCACGTATTCCCACACGTTGCCGTGCATGTCGTAGAGCCCGAAGGCGTTCGGTTTTCCCAGGCCGACCGGGCGAGGGCCGTCGTGTTTGCCCTGCGGCCCGTCGGACCAATACGCGTACTCGTGCGCGACGCGGTCGAAGTCCGCGCGGTCGCCGAAATGCCACGGCGTCGTGGTTCCCGCGCGGCACGCGTACTCCCACTCCGCTTCGGTAGGCAGGCCGTACTCCCGGCCCTCTTTCCGGCTGAGCCACTTGCAGAACTCGACGCAGTCGTTCCAGCACAGGTGGAGCACCGGCTCCGTGTCTTGCTGCTTGTACTTTGACCGCCAGGCCATGGGCTTTCGCCAGGTGGACATTGGCCGCCCGCCGCGGTAGGGCTCGCCGCTGTCCAGCCCCTGTTCCGCTTCAGTCTTGTAGCCGCTGGATTCGGCGAAGGCGAGGAACTGCGCAACGGTTACTTCGCAATCGCCCATGTAGAAGGGCTTGGTGATCCTGACCCGACGGGCCGGCATCATGAGCATCGACCAGACCACCTGGCTTCCGTAGCTGCTCTGCAATTCGGGGTGGTTCTTGACCAAGGCGAGGAGTCTGTCGAGCTCCTCTTCGGTGCGGCCCATGGTGAACTCGCCGGGCGGAATGAGCGTCAGTTTCATGCCGATGGTGTTAGTTTCGGCCGGTTTCCTGCCCAGGAGCTTGGCCCATTGCCGCTGAATGGCTTTCCCCTGTTCGGCGTTGAAAGGGGCCTTGGCCAGTGGGCGCTGGTCCGGCCCATACACAACGGCGCCGCAAGGGCCTTGGCCGTCTGGCGTTTCCACCGACTTCACGCACCGAATCCCAATCGCGGCGGTGAGCAAAGGCGAGCGGGCGTGACGCTTCGTACAGGTGAGGAACTGCGGCGTCTTCGGGGCGCGGCAGAAGCCCTTGAACATGCGGGCATACCCGTTCGCCGGGTTCCCGGCCGCTGGCCCCTTGGGATCGATGAGCACGCCGCCGGCGGGGGCCTTTTCGTAGTAGGCGGCGTCGTGGAAGTCCGCACACCACTCGGCGGCGTTGCCCACCAGATCGAAAACTCTCTCGGGCGTGGCGCCGGCGGGAAACGCATCTACCGGTGTGTACGGTTCGTTGAGGTAATTAGCCCGGGTCGGATCGGGCGCCTGGTTTCCCCAGGGGTACGTTCGGCCCTCGCGGCCGGCGGAGGCGTATTCCCACTGGGCCTCGGTGGGCAGCCGTTTGCCCGCCCACTCGGCATATCCCGCGGCCTGATACCAGTTGACCGCGATGACGGGCCATTGTGCCTTATCGGGATCGACGCAGAACTGCCCGTTGGCGTCGCGCCGGATGTTCGACCACGGCACCGGGTTCCAGTAGCCCGGATTGCCGTCGTTCAGGAAATCGCAGTACTGCCGGTTGGTGACCTTGTATTTGTCGATCCAAAACGAGGAAACCCGCACGCGGTACTTTTCGCCGCGGCGCTCCCCGAGTTCCGCGCTTTGCGACGTGTAATAATGGCCGGGCCGCAGGTACTCGCCCCCGGGGAGGAGAATCATCTGCTTCGTGCCCAGTTTCCTGCCTGACTCGCCTCGCACGGGAATGCGTTCCGGCTCGATCCCGGTTTCCGCGTATCGCCTCAACAACAGGTCTCTCACCAGGTAACTTAGCGTGATCCGGTCCCGGCTCTCCCGCGGGAGAGCCGCGAACGTCTTGAGGCATTCGCGCGACGCCACGTGCAACCGCAGGCCCCACGTGTCCAGCACCAACGAACCGTCCGCCTCCGAGCGAACCACGACCTGGATCAACTGGCGGCTCTTTTCGTCGAGGATTTTGTGCAGGGTCTGCCAGGGAACGTCCTTGGGCGGCAGGTTGAGGACGGCCTTGTCGGAAGGACAGACCAGGCGGTAGACCTTCTGCGCGGAGGCGCTTTTGACGGCGGCGGAAACTGGCTTATCTGACGGGCGGCAGGTTGCCTCCGCCCCAACCGCGTACCCGATGCGGATCGTCTGTTCGCTCTCTTCCTTGCCGGCGTCTTCCAGCGAATGAGCGGCGTACCAGAGGTGGAGATGACCGTCGAGCCAGAGGGCCTCGACCCCAAGAATCGAGCCTCCGTCCCAATCGCGCTGGCCGCCCACGTCGAGGACGGGATTGGCGGATGACTTCTTCCACTGGACTCCGTCGGCGGACGTGGCCAGCCCGACCGTCCACTTCTTTCCGCCGCTGCCAAGATAGAACATCACCCACGTGTCGCCGGCCTGGAGCACGCACGGGCCGGCGTGGTGTTGGCTGTCGAACTCGCCCGGCGAGC